>DASSGV010000001.1:0-6027 GCA_035693225.1 Gemmatimonadales bacterium
TAAGGGAGAGGGGGTCAGGGGGTGAGGTGACGCCCGAACCTCTCCGCCTCCCCCGGCGCCATCCGCACCGTCACCTCGAAGAACTCCCCCACCTGCTCCCGCTTGAGCACCTCGCCGGCCCGATACACCGCCGCGATCCCCGCGCCGTCGCCGATGGGAAGCCGCAGCGTCACCGCCGGGCGCGCCTCCCGCTCCCGCCGCCGCAGCTCCGCCTTGAGCGTTTCGAGCCCGTCGGTCCGCATCGTGGTGGTGAAGACCGCATCGGGATGACTCGCCCGCACCCCGCGCGCGAACTCCACCGGATCGGCCACCGCGTCCATCTTGTTGAAGACCGGCACCACGGGGCTCCCCCCCAGCTCCAGCTCCCCCAGCACCCCCTCGACCACCTCGAAGTGTTCCCGCCACTCGGGATGGCTCGCGTCGATCACGTGCAGCAGGACATCGGCCTCGCGCACCTCCTCGAGGGTCGCGCGGAAGCTCGCCACCAGATGGTGCGGCAGCTTGCGGATGAATCCGACGGTGTCGAAGACCCGCGCCTTGTACCCCTCGCCGATATCGGCCTCCCGACTCAACGTATCAAGGGTCGCAAAGAGCCGGTCCTCCACCACCACGTCGTGCGCACCGGTCAAGCCCCGTAGCACACTCGACTTGCCGGTGTTGGTATACCCCACCAGGGCCGCATCGAGCATCGGCGCCCGGCCGGCCCGCAGCACCGCGCGGTGGCGGGCCACGTCCTTCAATTTCCCGCGCAGGTGCTGGATCTTCCCCCGGATCATCCGGCGGTCGGTCTCAAGCTGGGTCTCGCCCGGGCCCCGGAGGCCGATGCCGCCCCGGATCCGCGACAGGTGGGTCCACATCCGCGTCAACCGGGGCAGCAGGTACTGCAGCTGCGCCAGTTCCACCTGCAACTTCGCTTCGTGGGTCCTGGCCCTGGTCGAAAAGATGTCGAGGATCACCTCGGCACGGTCCATCACCCGCACCTTGAGCTCGCGCTCCAGGTTGGCGCCCTGCACCGGCGTCAGCTCCTCGTCGAACACCACCAGCGTGGCGTTCTGGGCCGCGATCTCCCCCGCGAGCTCCTCGACCTTCCCCTCGCCGATCATCGTCGCCGGATTGGGAGACACCACCTGCTGGGTGACGCGACCGACCACCACCGCGCCGGCGGTGTCGACCAGCCGGGCCATCTCGGTCAGGTGTTCGTCGAGGTGCGCCACGTCGGAGGAACCCTTGCGCGGCGCGGCGACAAGGAGGGCGCGTTCGACCGGATCACGGATGTCGATGAGCTGGCGGATGGGGGAGCCTGGTGAAGGGGAACAGATGGGTGCGCTGGCTCAAAATAACATTGGTGGGCCCGTTTCCCGCACGCTTCTCCTCACCCCCGACCCCCACTTCCTTGCGGCGACTCGCGCTTCGCGCTCGTAAGCCGCTGCGGTCACCACGTTCGTGGAGAGGGGGACAAATGACGAGACGCTCTGGCGTCCCCCCTCTTCGCGTATGCGGAGAGGGGGACAGGGGGTGAGGTGACGCGAAGCGTCATCCCGAGCGCAGCGAGGGACCTACCACGCATCAATGCGCGAGGGGTGGCCGCAGGCCACCCCCTACGAACGGGCATCGAGACCAGCTGATAGCTGATAGCTGATAGCCACCGTTAGTGGCCGCAGGCCACCCCCTACGGGTCGGGTCACCGCAGGCGATCCCCACGACGCCGGCAGCCCGCTTCACCGCCTCTCCTTCTCCGCCGCCCACCACGCCAGCCGCTCGGCGATCTTCTTCTCGAACCCGAACTCCCCCGGCTCGTAATACGTCCGCTCTTTCACCGCATCGGGGAAATACTCCTGCGGGATGTACCCGGTCGGGTGCGCGTGGGCATAGGTGTATCCGGCGCCGTAACCCAGATCCTTCATCAGCCCGGTGGGCGCATTCCGAATGTGCAGCGGGACCGGCGCCGCCGGTGTCTCCCGCGCCGCCGCCAGCGCCTTCCCCCACGCCACGTACACCCGGTTCGACTTGGGCGCGGTCGCCACGTACACCACCGCCTCCGCCAGCGCGAGATCCCCTTCGGGGGAGCCGAGGAAGTGGTACGCCTCCTTGGCGGCGAGGGCCACCTGCAGCGCCGCCGGGTCGGCGAGGCCGATGTCCTCGCTTGCCATCCGCACGATCCGGCGTGCCAGGAAGAGCCCGTCCTCTCCCCCTTCGATCATCCGTGCCAGCCAGTAGAGCGCCGCCTGCGGGTCGCTCCCCCGCACCGCCTTGTGCAAGGCACTGATGAGGTTGTAATGCCCCTCGCCGCTCTTGTCGTACATCGGCAGTCGCCGCGCGACGGCGTCCTCCACCATCGCGACGGTGACGGTCCCCTTGAGCCCCGCCTGTTGTGCCGCCGCCTCGAGTGCGGTGAGCACCCGGCGTGCGTCGCCGTCGGCGATGGCGACGAGTGCCGTCTCCGCCGAGGGGTCGAGGGTCAGTTCGAGCTTGCCCAAGCCGCGGTCCCGATCGGCCACCGCTCGATGCACCAGTTCGCGCAGGTCGTCGGGACCGAGCGGCTCCAGGACGTAGACGCGGGAGCGGGAGAGCAGCGCGCCGGTGAGTTCGAAGCTCGGGTTCTCGGTCGTGGCGCCGATGAGGGTGATGACACCGCTCTCGACGTGCGGCAGGAAGGCGTCCTGCTGGGCCCGGTTGAAGCGGTGGATCTCATCACAGAAGAGGATCGTCCCCTTCCCTTCCTCGCTCCGCCGTGCCGCCGCCTCGGCGATGATCTCCCGCACCCGGGGGACCCCTTCGGTGACCGCACTGAAGGCGGTGAAGTGTCTCGAGGTGTATTGGGCGATCAGTCGCGCCAATGTCGTCTTCCCCGAACCGGGCGGTCCCCAGAGGATGATGCTCCCGACGTCGCCGCGCCGGATCGCGTCACCCAACGCCCGCCCCGGCGCGAGCAGGTGCGCCTGGCCGACGTACTCCTCCAGCGTGCGGGGCCGCAGCCGCGCCGCGAGAGGTTCGGGGGTGGAGAAGAGGCCGGGTTGGGTCATTGGCGCGTGGGGCGCATAAGACGCATGAGACGCATAAGGCGCATGGGACGCATGGGACGCGTGAATGCACCATGAACTGTCATCCCGAGCGCAGCGAGGGACCTTCCAAACGTACCTCGGGGGCCAACGACCAGCTTCGATACCGTCGGAGCAGGTCCCTCGCTGCGCTCGGGATGACAGTGCAAAGGCGGCGCATCCGAGCGGCAGTTCACGCGCCTTACGCGGCAGTTCACGCGCCTTACGCGGCAGTTCACGCGCCTCACGCGCCTACCCCAGCATCGCCCGCGCCGCGAAGAACGCCGCCGCACCGCCGAAGAACGAGAGCGGCATCGCCCAGCCGCGTCGCGCCTGGAACTCCGGCACCAGGTTCGACGCTGCGACGTAGATCGTCACCCCACCGGCCAGCGCCAATCCGTGCTCCCGGAGCGGCCCCAGTGACGATGTCGCCACCACGCCCACCACGGTCGCCACACCCAGCGCCGCGGCGGCCAGCAGCGCCCGCGCTCGACCCAGCCCCGAGGCGAGCATCAGGCTCGCCATCGCGAGGCCTTCGGGAAGCTTGTGGAGGAAGACCGCGGCAAAGAGGAGGATGCCGAGGGTCTCGGAGACCTGGAATCCGCTGGCGATGGCGACGCCGTCGAAGAAGGTGTGCAGCAGGAGGCCGATGAGTGCGCTGATGCTCGCCACCGGACTTACCGAGTGGGTCTCTTCGCCGAAGTGGAAATGGGGGGTGAGAACGTGCTGGGCCAGATGCACCGCGAAGTACCCCGCCACCAGGTAGATCGCCGCTCCGCTCCCGTTCCGCGCAAAGGCCTCCGGCACCACCTCGCCCAGCGCCACCGCGATCATGAACCCCGCGCCGATCGCGATGAACGATTCGAGCACCCGCACCTGGGCGGCCCTGTGCCGCACCACGACGAGGGCGCCCACCAGGTTGCCGGCAGCGGCGAGGAGCGCCCAGAGGATCGGCGTCACCGAAGCGTCGCCGCGTGGCGGAGGAGTGTGTCCTTCGTATTGCGCGCCGGGTCGTCGAGCACGAAGTCGAGGAGCGCCTTGAGCACCTGGCCCAGCCGAGGCCCGGCGGGGATCCCGGCCGCGAGGAGATCGGATCCGTGCACCGCCAGCGCGCCGCGATCGAGCGGGTCCCCCCGTGTGAGGATCTGTGCCATCGTCGGTGTCCACGCCGGCGGCGCGCCGGTCGAGAGCTGCTGGAGCGCCAACAGGTCCTTTGCGATGGCGGGCGTCACCTTCGACAGCCAGCGTCGGACCTCGATCTCGCTTTTTCCCGCCGGCGCCGCCGGCCCCGCGTCGAGCGCCGCCGCACGCTGGATCTCCGCACTGGACCCCTTGAGTCGCGTCAGCAGATCGGCCGGCCGCGCTGCCAGGAATGCGGTGAGCAGCACCGGATCGCGCGGAAAGTCACTGCCAGGATCCCGTGGCACCGCGGAACGCAGCTCCGGCATCCACGACGAGGCACCGATCACCTCGCGCCAGAGTTCCAGCAGCCGCGGCAGGGAGCGGGCGGTGCGGAGGCTCTTGAACCATTCGTCGCGTACCCGTTCCGCCGAGAGCCCGGCCAGGCCGGAGCGCGCGTCGAGCGCCGCCGCCCAGGTGATGGGGTCGATCGTGAAGCCGAAGCGTGTCGCGAAGCGCACCCCGCGAAGGATCCGGAGGTAGTCCTCGCGGAACCGCTCGCGGGCCTCGCCCACCGCGCGCAGCACCTTGGCGTCGAGGTCCTGGAAGCCGTGGAAGGGGTCCTGCCATTCCTGGCGGATCGGATGATAGGCGATCGCGTTGATCGTGAAGTCGCGCCGGGCGAGGTCTTCCGCCAGCGTGGCGCCGAAGGCCACCACCGCGCGCCGTCCATCGGTGGAGACGTCGCGCCGGAAGGTCGTCACCTCGTGGAGTGTGCGCTCGTCGTCGAGGACCCCCACCGTGCCGAACTCGATGCCGACGTCGACGGTGCGGCGGAAGATCGCGCGCACCTGGTCGGGGGTGGCCTGGGTGGCGAGGTCGAAGTCGGAGTTGCTGTCACCCAGGAGGTGGTCACGCACCGCGCCGCCGACGCACCAGGTCTCGAACCCCGCGGCTTCGAGCCGCTGGGCGATGTCGAGGACGGTGTCGGGGATGGGAAGGGGCGAATGACCAGGCATCAGGCGAATAATAGCAGGCGGATGGACGGATGGACGGGCAGACGGATGGGCGGACGCTCGCGCGCGCCCGGATCGTCATCCCGAGCAGAGCGAGGGATCTTCCCAGCTAGCAGCGGAGCCGATCACCAATTCCTGGGAACTTCCGAAAAGATCCCTCGGTCGCGTTGCTCCCGCGGGATGACGTTCCGTGCCCAGGGCGTGGAGCTTGTGAGCGGAGCGCAGGCCGTGCGGGCGGCGCATGCGCCACCCCTGCTGGGAGGTGGCCTACGAACCACCCACGCGACTGTCCACGCGGTCTCTCACGCGCCCCACGCGCCTACCCGCACAACACGCTCCCCCCGTTCACGTTGAGCACTTCCCCGGTGATGTGGCGTGCCAGCGGGCTCGCGAGGAAGAGGATCGGCCCCGCGATGTCCAGCGCGCTCGCCGGGCGGCGGAGGGGGATCGTCGCGTCGATCCGGGCGCGGTCGGGACCCCGGAGCGCCGCGGCACTCATCTCGGTGTCCACCCACCCCGGCGCCACGCAGTTGACGGTGATGTCGGGGGCGCACTCCACCGCCAGCGACTTGGTGAGCGCGATGACGGCCCCCTTGCTGGCGGCATAGTCGGCGTGGAATGCCTCGCCCCGCTGGCCGGCGGTGCTCGAAACGAGGATGACGCTGCCGCCGGGGCGCATCAGGCCGAGCGCCGCGCGGGTGAAGTAGAAGAGGCCGTCCAGGTTGGCCCGCATCGTCTCGCGCCAGCGCGCGTCGTCCATCTTGGCCAGGGCGACATCCTCCGCCGGCCAGACGCCGTGGTTGATCACCGCCACGTCGAGCGCCGGCATCACCTTCGCGAGCTCCGACGTGATC
>DASSGV010000002.1:0-2515 GCA_035693225.1 Gemmatimonadales bacterium
AACGCGGGAGGCGGGCGTCGCGGATCCGCTCCTGCTCGTGGTCTCGACCGGCGAGGTTTACGGGCCTGGCGAGGGGCGGCGCTCGGAGGATGCACCGATGACGCCCGTCTCCCCATATGCGGCGAGCAAGGCCGGCGCCGAACTGTCCGCCGGAGAAGTGGGGCGGCGGACCGGCCTCCGAATCATCGTTGCCCGCCCATTCCAGCACACCGGTCCCGGCCAGCTCGACCGCTACGTGGTGCCGGCGTTTGCCCGGCGGCTGCGCCAGGCGGGAGCCGAAGGTGCGGGTGAAGTCCCGGTCGGCAACCTTGCGCCGGTGCGGGACATCTCGGACGTGCGGGACGTCGTTGCGGCGTACTCCGCGCTCCTGGAGCGCGGGGTTCCCGGCCAGACCTACAACGTGTGCCGGGGTGACGGGGTGTCGCTCGAGGAGCTGTTCCGCAAGCTTTCGGCACTCGTCGGGGTGCGGGCGGAGCCGGTGCTTGATCCGGCGCTCGCCCGGCCAGCTGACATCGCCCACCTGGTGGGAGACAACACCCGATTGCGCGCGGCCACCGGCTGGTCGCCATCCATCAGTCTCGATCAAACGCTGAAAGACGTGGTAGATGCCCAAGCGGACTGACATCAAGAGCATCCTGCTGATTGGCTCCGGCCCCATCGTGATCGGGCAGGGCGCAGAGTTCGACTATTCCGGCACCCAGGCGGTGCGAGCACTGCGGGAGGAGGGTTACCGGGTCATCCTGGTCAACTCCAATCCCGCCACCATCATGACCGATCCCGAGCTGGCCGACCGTACCTACATCGAGCCGGTGACGCCGGAGTGGGTGGCCAAGGTGATCGAGCGCGAGCGGCCGGATGCACTGCTTCCCACCATGGGCGGGCAAACGGCGCTCAACTGCGCCATGGCGCTCCACACCAGCGGGGTGCTCGAGCAGTTCGGCGTCGAGCTGATCGGCGCCAACGAGCGCGCCATCCGGATTGGGGAAGATCGCGACGAATTCGCGCTTGCGATGCGGCGGATCGGGCTTGCCACACCCGAAGGGCGCACGGTGAAGAGCGTGGATGAGGCACGGGCCGCGGTGGCCAACACCGGCTTTCCGGCCATCATCCGGCCGTCGTTCACGCTGGGCGGCACCGGCGGCGGCATCGCCTACAATCCCGACGAGTTCGAGCAGATGGTGCGCCGCGGGCTCGAGCTGTCCCCGGTGGGCTCGGTCCTCATCGAGCGAAGCATCATCGGGTGGAAGGAATACGAGCTCGAGGTGATGCGGGACGGACGTGACAACGTCGTGATCGTCTGCTCCATCGAGAACCTCGATCCGATGGGCGTGCACACGGGGGATTCCATCACCGTGGCGCCCGCCATGACGTTGTCCGACCGCGAATACCAGCAGATGCGGGACGCGGCCATCGCCATCATCCGCGAAGTCGGCGTGGCGGCCGGCGGGTGCAACATCCAGTTCGCGGTCAATCCTGCCGACGGCGAGCAGCTTGTCATCGAGATGAACCCGCGCGTGTCGCGGAGCAGCGCGCTCGCATCCAAGGCCACCGGATTTCCCATTGCGCGCATCGGCGCCAAGGTCGCCGTCGGGTACACGCTCGACGAGCTGCCGAACGACATCACCCGCACCACACCGGCCTCCTTCGAGCCGGTGCTGGACTACGTGGTGGTCAAGGTGCCGCGCTTCAACTTCGAGAAGTTCCCCAAGGCCGATCCTTCCCTCACCACCCAGATGAAGGCGGTGGGTGAGGTCATGGCGATCGGGCGCACCTTCAAGGAGGCGTTCCAGAAGGCGCTGCGCGGCCTCGAGACTGACCGTCCCGGCTGGAGCGCCGCCGCGCTGCCGGCCGATGACCGCCTCGGCGACACCGCCCGGGAGTCGGTGCTCGCGGCACTCCGGACGCCGACTCCGGAGCGGATCTTCCAGCTGAAGCGCGCGTTCGATCTCGACGTGCCGGTCGAGGAAATCGCCGAGCGCACCCGGATCGACCCGTGGTTCCTGTACCAGTTGGCTGAACTGGTGGAAGCGGAGCGCCGCTGGACCGCCGCGGCCAGCGTGGATGACATGGCGCTGATGCGCACAATGAAGCGAATGGGCTTTTCGGACCGGCAGCTCGCGACGTTTCGCGGCGAGTCGGAGCAGGAAATGCGGGCCCGCCGCCACCGGCTGGGTGTCCGTCCCGCGTACAAGACCGTGGATACCTGTGCCGGCGAATTTCCGTCCTCCACGCCTTATCTCTACTCGTCGTATGACGAAGAGAACGAAGCCCACGCGGTCGGTGATCGCACGGTCGTCATCCTGGGCTCCGGTCCCAACCGGATCGGGCAGGGCGTGGAGTTCGACTACTGCTGCGTCCGCGCCGCGCTCGCCCTCCGCGACATGGGCTACCGGACCGTCATGGTGAATTCCAATCCGGAAACGGTCTCGACCGATTTCGATATCTCCGACGCCCTCTACTTCGAGCCGCTGACGCTCGAGGACGTCCTCGAGATCGTGGCGCTGGAGCAACCGCT
>DASSGV010000003.1:0-50339 GCA_035693225.1 Gemmatimonadales bacterium
CGCGCGCGGGTCATCGTGGCCGTACCGGGATCAGCGTCCGCGACCGCCGCGACCACCCCGGTCGCGATCATCGGTCTTGCGGGTCTTGGCCAGCTCTTCCGCCGCCTGAGTGGCGCGTCGGATCATCTGTTCCGGGCTCACCGCCTTCGGCAGCGACCGCGCGGGTCCTGCGTCGAACACGATGGCACCACCCTCGCCCCGCGGCGTGAGGGGCTTGCGCTCCCGCACGTCGTAGCAACCGAGCACCGTCTCCCCGGCGGTCGCGGCGGCGGCCACCCGTCGGGCCAGCGCGGCCCGATCGGCGACGCCGTGCAGGACCACAGGAGCCTTGCCGGTGAACGTGCGCGGCGAGAACAAGAAGACGCAGCCAGCACCGTGGACCGACGGCGTCGACGTGACCTCTTCCTTGGCGACCTCGCTGGCCCACCGCACCGCCTCACGCTCCTCGATCGAGGCGGAAGCGTGCTTGCCGCCGCTCACCACAGGTGCTGCACCCTTCTGCTTCTGTTGCGAGGCGCGGAGCGCCTTCAGGTATCCGGGTTCGTCCGACACTGTGCGTTCTCTCCATTCGGGCCCCGCGGGGGCCGTGACTCATCGATCTGGGGCCAAGATAGGCGGGCCGACGGGGCCGGGAAAGTGCGGACGCCGGTGACGGAGGGGGTCCACGGTGTTAGTTTTGCCTCGTTTTCAGATTTCGCCCCTCCCCCCCGGAGCCCCGTGTCCGCGTCATCGCCCTCCGCACCCTCGCCTGCCAGCCCTCAGGGATCGACCGATGCGCTCGCGTGGGCCACGATCAACACGATCCGGGGCCTTGCCATGGACGCGGTGGAGCGGGCGAACTCAGGCCACCCCGGTACGCCCATGGCGTTGGCACCGGTGGGATACCTGCTCTGGTCGAAGTTCCTCAAGCACAACCCCGATGATCCCGCGTGGGTGGACCGCGACCGCTTCGTGCTCTCCTGCGGCCACGCGTCGATGCTCCTCTATTCCCTCCTCCACCTGACCGGGTACGACCTGTCCCTGGAGGACATCCGGCACTTCCGGCAGTGGGGATCGCCGACCGCCGGTCACCCCGAACGCGGCCACGCCCCCGGCATCGAGGTCACCACCGGCCCCCTGGGCCAGGGCGTCGGCAACTCCGTCGGGATGGCCATCGCGGAACGCTTCCTCGCGGCGCGGTTCAACCGACCGGAGTTCCCCATCGTCGACCACCGCACCTGGGCGTTCGTGAGCGACGGCGACCTGATGGAAGGGGTCGCCTCCGAGGCCGCCAGCCTCGCCGGCCACCTCCGGCTGGGCAAGCTCTGCTGCGTCTACGACGACAACCACATCACCATCGACGGGACCACGGAGCTGTCGTTCTCCGAGGACGTCCACAAGCGATTCAGCGGCTACGACTGGAAGGTCATCCGCGTCTCGAGCGGCACCGACCTCAAGGCCATCCAGCGCGCGCTGGCGGCGGCCCGCCGCGAGACCGACCGACCCACCCTCATCATCCTCCGCACCATCATCGGCGAACCGGCACCACACAAGCAGAACACCTCCGCCGCCCACGGCTCACCGCTGGGGGCCGCCGAAGTGAAGGCCACCAAACAGGTGATGGGATGGCCCGACACGCCGTTCTACGTGCCGCCCGAGGTCGACGCCCAGCGGGCGCGCTTTGCCCGGCGGGGTCGGCGGGAGGAACGGGCGTGGCGCAAGTTGTTCGATGCCTACGCGGCGCAATACCCCGTGGACGCGGCGGAGTTCGACGCCTGGATGCAGGGTGGGCTCCCTGCCGGGTGGGACGCCGGCCTACCCGACTTCGCGGGGCAATCGGGCCTCGCCACCCGCCAGGCGTCCCAGGCGGTGCTCGATGCCATCGCCCGGACCATCCCGAACCTGATCGGCGGCGCCGCCGACCTGGCCCACTCGACCGGGAGCAACATCAAGGATGGCGGTGACTTCTCCGCCACCACGACGGGGCGGAACCTTCATTTCGGCATCCGCGAACACGCAATGACCGCTTCGCTCAACGGGATGGCGGCGCACGGCGGCGTACGGCCCTTCGGCGCCACCTTCCTGATCTTCTCCGATTACCTGAAGCCGTCCATCCGCCTGTCGGCGCTGATGAAGCTGCCGGTGATCCTCCTCGGGACCCACGATTCGATCGGGGTCGGCGAGGATGGCCCGACCCACCAGCCGATCGAACAACTCGCCACCCTGCGCGCCACCCCCAACGTCCACGTCCTCCGCCCCGCCGACGCGGCCGAGACGACCGAATGCTGGCGGATGGCCCTCGAGCGGACCGACGGACCGAGCGTGCTGGCGCTGACCCGCCAGAAGCTCCCGATCCTTGATCGCACCAGGCTCCGGCCGGCGGCCGATGCGCGGCGCGGCGGCTACGTGCTCTTCGAGCCGCCGACGGCCCCGGTCGCGATCGTGATGGCCACCGGCTCCGAGGTGCAGCTGGCGTTGGCGGCGGCAGAACAACTGACCGGCGCCGGGACGCCGACCCGGGCGGTGTCGCTGCCCTGCTGGGAGGTGTTCGAGGCCCAACCACAGGAGTACCGGGACTCGGTGCTGCCTCCGGGCGTAACGGCACGGGTGTCGGTCGAAGCCGCGAGCACCTTCGGCTGGTCCCGATTCGTCGGTCTCGAAGGCGTGGCGGTCGGACTCGATCACTTCGGCGCCTCGGCGCCGGCCGAAACGCTGTTCCACGAATTCGGGATCACCACCGACCACGTGGTCGCCGCGGTCCGGCAGTCGCTCGGCCGGAGGACCGCCTGATGTCCAATCCGCTCGTCGCCCTGGGCAAGCTGGGCCAGAGCCCGTGGTACGATTTCATCACCCGCGACCTGGTGCAGTCGGGACAGCTCCGCCGCCTCATCGAGGATGACGGCCTGCTGGGGATGACCTCGAACCCCACCATCTTCGAGAAGGCCATCAGCGGGAGCGACCTCTACGACGAGGACATCCGCAAGCTCACCGCGGAGGGCAAGAGTGCCGCGGAGGTGTTCGAGTCGATCGCGGTGGCGGACGTCCAATCCGCCTGCGACGTGTTCCTGCCGGTGTACGAACGCAGCCGTGGCGTCGACGGCGTGGTGTCCCTCGAGGTCTCGCCCACGCTCGCCCGCGACACCGCCGGCACCATCGCGGAGGCGGAGCGGCTCTGGAAGCGGGTGGCACGGCCCAACGTGATGATCAAGATCCCCGGCACGGTCGAGGGGCTCGAGGCCATCACCCGTTGCCTGGCGGAGGGGATCAACGTGAACGTGACGTTGCTCTTCTCGGTGGCGCGCCACGCCGAGGTCATCGAGGCCTTCTTCCGCGGCATCGAGCAGCGCGCCGCCGTGGGCGAGCCGGTGGACCGGGTGGTGTCGGTGGCGAGCTTCTTCGTGAGCCGGGTGGATGGGCGGGTGGACGCCGAGATCGACAAGCGCGGCGACCCGTCGAAGCTCCGCGGGACCATCGCGATCGCCAATGCGGCCGCGGCCTACGCGCTCTTCGAGGAGGAGTTCAAGGGACCGCGCTGGGAAAAGCTCGTGGCGCGCGGGGCGCAGGTGCAGCGACCGCTCTGGGCCTCCACCAGCACCAAGGACCCGAAGTATCCCGACACGTACTACGTCGACGCGCTGATCGCGCCGCACACCGTGAACACCCTGCCGCCCGACACGTTTGCCGCCTTTGCCGACCACGGGAAGGCCGCCGTCCGGATCCGCGACGCGATGAGCAAAGCGCCGGCCCGGCTCGAGGCGCTGGCCGGGTACGGCATCGATCTCGCGGCCATCACCACCTTCCTCGAGAATGACGGCGTCGCCAAGTTCGCGGCGTCCTATGCGTCGCTCCTGGCCGGGATCGACGCGAAGGCCCACGCGCTCTCCGCGCGCTGAACCCGGGACCGGCCTCCGCCGGCCCACCCCAACCGGTCCCATCCATGCTCGCACGCCTGCGGTCCATCTCGCTCTCGCAGTGGATCCTGATCTCGATGGTGGTCGGCACCCTGCTGGGGTGGGCCAACCACGAGTTCTGGCCCGATGCCGCGCTCAGCGGCTACCTCAACCCGATCTCGTCGATCTTCCTCCGGATGATCAAGTCGATCGTGGTGCCGCTCGTCTTCTCCGCACTCGTGGTCGGGATCGCCGGGCACGGCGACGACCTCAAGCGCGTCGGTCGCCTGGCGCTCAAGTCGATCCTCTACTTCGAGGCCGTGACGACCGTGGCCCTGTTCATCGGGTTGGGGGCGGTCAACCTCATCCGCCCCGGCGTCGGCGTGGACCTGCACACCGCCTCGGCCGACACCGGCCGGCAGCTGGCCCAGACCACCCTCACCGTGAGCGGCGTCCTCGAGCACACCGTGCCGACGAGCTTCTTCGATGCCGCGGCGCGGAACGAGGTGCTGCAGGTCGTCTTCTTTGCCGTGCTCTTCGGGATCGGCCTGGCGCAGATGACCGGCAAGAAGAAGGAAGTGATGCTCGGCTTCTGCGATGCCCTGACCGAGGTGATGTTCAAGTTCACCGGCTTGGTGATGAAGTTCGCGCCGTTCGGCATCGGGGCCGCCATCGCGGTGACCGTCGGCAACTCCGGCATCGGCGTGCTCAAGAACCTGCTGGTGCTGGTGGGAACGCTCTATGGAGCACTGCTCGCCTTCGTGCTCCTGGTGCTCACGCCCATCGCGCTGCTGGCGAAAGTGCCGCTCCGCGGGTTCTGGCGTTGGGTCAAGGAACCGTGGCTCCTCGCCTTCTCCACCGCCTCGAGCGAGGCGGCGCTTCCCATCGCGATGGAGAACCTGGAACGGTTCGGAGTCCCGGGTCGGATCGTCGCGTTCGTGCTGCCGACCGGCTACAGCTTCAACCTCGACGGGTCGACGCTCTATCTGGCGGTCGCGTCTGTCTTCGTGGCACAGGCGGCCGGCGTGCCGATGACCCTGGGCCAGCAGATCCTGATGATGCTGACGCTGATGCTCACCAGCAAAGGGGTGGCCGCGGTGCCACGGGCCTCGCTGGTGATCCTTGCCGGTGCGCTCGCCACTTTCGGCCTTCCACTCGAAGGGGTCGCCGTGATCCTCGGCGTCGACGCGCTGATGGACATGGCCCGCACGTCGATCAACCTCCTCGGCAATTGCCTGGCGGCCTGCGTGATGGCGCGGTGGGAACGGGACGTGGTGGCGGGGAGCGGAATGGAGCTGAGTGCGTAGAGCTTGGAGCTTGGAGCTCGGAGCTCGGAGCTGGGAGCTGGGCCCCGGGACCGTGACCCGCCACTCGCCACTCGCCACTCGCCACTCGCCACTCGCGCAAAGATCCGGTGACGCCCCGGTGGACGCCAGCCAGATTGCAGGAATTTCCGATATGCAGCAGCGATTCAGCGCGTCAGCAGGTAGCGGACGCACCCCGCCAATCTCGGATTGTGGAGCAGCCGGCCGTCGGCTGCGGTGAGCGCGACGATGAAATGCTGGATCGGCGGAAGCGCGTCGGCCGTGCCGTCGCGGCGCAGCTGATCGGTGACAAGGTTCCACAGGGCGGAGTCGCCCGGGAGCCGCACCAGTGTTCGCCGTGCCTGATCGAGGACGTCGACGGGGCCGTGGCCGGGGCCGGTGAGCAACTCCCGGGGATCCAGGCAGGCTCGGTACTGCAGCGCCGCCAGCGCCCCCCATCGCAGCCCCGGCACCAGGGTCGAGTCGGCCACGATCACCGCCGCGCGGTGGATGGCCGCGTTGTCGCTGCCGGTCGTCCGTCGGGTCGCCGCCACCGCCTCGGTGAACACCGATTCAACGGCGCGCCGGATCGCGTTCGCGTCGGTCGTGCGCCCGGTCGCGGCGTAGAAATCCGCCAGCGCCAACTGGACCCGACGTGCCAGGCCGATCCCGGACAGCACGGCGGCGGTGGTGCGGCCCTGCTCCATCAGGATCAACCCGAAGGTCGTGGTCTCCCGCAATGCGGTCTCCGCATCACGCAACTTCCCCGCCTCGGTGAGGAGGGCCGCCCTGGCGATGTCGCTCCGCATGACCGCGTCAAGATCCGCCGCCTGCGGAAGGGGCAGGGTCCAGATCGAACCGGAGACGGGGAACGGAAGCTTGAACCGGGCCGCGATGTAGTCGATCGCCGGCGCCCGTGCGACGCGTTGGAGGTCGGCGATCCCCGGATGGGCCGCCGCCGCGCGGAGCCTGGCCCGGTCGCGCGCCGTGAAGCCACGACGTGCCAGCTCGAAGAGCGAAAGGTCGCTCCCGTGATCGCGCACGACATCGTCGATGGCGCTCGACCGGGCGCGCCAGTCCGCGGTGAACACCTGCGGGATCGGGTTCTCCGGATAGCCCGACGGAGCGGAGTCCCGACCACCACCGACGGAGAGTGCGTACAGCGCCGCTCCCGCCTCCCGCGGCGTGATGCCGGGAAGGGGGGCGACCCGATAGCGGGCCATCTCCCGGAAGGCGCGGGTCCAGTCGACGAGCAGGGCGGGATCGGCAAAGCGCGACCCGCCGGAGCCGGCCGCCGCCAGCGCGGGAATGAGCGCGAGGGGCGACACGACGATGATCGCCGCCACGACCAGGGCTGCCGTGACGAGACCGCCGAGGCCCCATCGGGTCCCGCGGCCCTGCGGGCCCGCAGTGAGTGCCTGCCCCCGACCGACCCTGCCAAGCGCGGCACGCGAGAGTCGAGCGAGCTCCGGAAGCGCTGCATCACGGGCACCCATCCGCCGAAGCCGCGTGCGCGCCGGCGCCACCGCGCGTGATTCCCGCCGTCCGAGCGCGGCGGCGGCGATCAGTCCCGCGAGAAGGGGGCCCACGGCAATGAGGAGCAGGACCGCCGCCGGAACGCCTCCCTCTGCCTGCGCCGCGACCACCATCGGTGTGGCGATGACGGTCAATGCGGCGCCGGCGGGCAGAAATGCCGCGCCCCAGAGTCGCCCGCGGCGGAAGCGGTCCCGATCCGCCGGTCGGAGCAATGCGAATTCTCCAAGCCCCGCGATCAACGCACCGGTATCGCCCCGCCCGTCCGCCAGCACTTCCGCGACCGTGATCGCCCCGAAGCCGGCACCGACAAGCCGCCGGCACCGGGCCACCATCACGATGCCGCGAAGGCATTGTGCCAGGACGCCGCTGATGCCGAACACGATCGCGGCCACGAGCGCCACGCCGCCCAGGGAGCGGGGAGGCCACAGGTCCAGGGTGCCGGCGAGGAGTATGGCGGCGAACAGGAACGCCAGCAGCACGGTCGACACGATCAGGCGCATGGTGAGGCGCCAGCCGAGGCCGTGGATCCGTTCCAGGCCGGGCGGGGGCCATTCGAGTTCCGCCCCTGGGAGCGCACCCAACCGCCGGGCCACCTCCACGGCCGTCGGACGTAACGCGGCCTCCTTGGCGAGACAGCTCGCGAGAAGCCCCTCGAGCTCGGGATCCACTTCCGGGCGGAGGTGGACGAGCGGGTGCGGTGCATCGCGCAGGTGAGCCGCGATCGCGGCGTGGGCGGTGGGTATGTCATACGGACTGCGGCCGGTGAGGACCTCGTAGCCGACCATTCCGAGGCTGTAGATGTCACTCGCCGCCGTGATCGGCTCGGCCAGAAGCTGCTCGGGGCTCATGTAATGCGGCGTCCCCACCGCCTCGCCGGTGAGCGTCAACGAACGGGTGCCCGCCGCATCGGTGCGGTCGTTGACCGCCGCGATGCCGAAGTCGGAGACCAGGACACGTCCCGTCTCGGCGTCCCAGAGGATGTTGGCGGGCTTGATGTCACGGTGGATGATCCCCTTGACGTGCGCCGCGGCAAGCGCCGTGGCCACCTGCCCCAGCACGTGCCGCGCCTCGGCGAGGGAGAACGGACCTTCTTCGATGATCCGCGCCGCGAGCGATTGCCCCGGCACATGCTGCATCACGAAATACGGGGTGCCGTCGGAGAGCTCGCTCACCTGGTGGATCGCGACGACGTTCGGATCGGAGAGCCCGGCCACCGCCTCCGCCTCGCGCTGAAAGCGACGCCGTGCCACCGGATCTGCGGCGAGCGCCGGCGCCAGGACCTTGACCGCCACCAGTCGCTTCAGGGCCGGCTGTCGGGCCAGGAATACGCTCGCCATTCCGCCGTGCCCGAGGCGCTGGAGCACCTGGTAGGTCGGCGCCAGTTCAAGCCGGAGCCGCTCCTCGAGGGCCACGATCGCCTTGAGATCGGCGCCGCACGCGCCGCACCGGGCGGCACCCGCAGGGACCGGGGCGCCACAGTCAGGGCAGGAGGGATCGGCCATCCGCGCAACCTACCAACGCCCAACGGCCGGCCACAACCGGAGGACTCCGGACCTGGCGATGGACGCGCGTGGAGCTTGGAGCTCGGAGCTTGGAGCTTGGAGCCGGGAGCCGTGAACGACGGTTGCACCTCGCTTCACGGCTTCCTCACGACCGTCCCGCAAATTTCACTTCATGGATCGTACTGCCGATGAAGCGCTCCGCGCCTGGTTCCTGGGGCCGCGGGGGGAGAATGCGGACGTTCTCGAACGCCTGGTGGTGGAGTCGTTGCGTGACCACGTCTTCTGGCGCCGCAATCACCACCCCGAGGATGGACTCCGGGTCCGCGAATCGGATCGGCGTCGCGAAGGGTATGAGGAGTCCGTCGCCACGCTCACCCAGGAACTCCTCGGCCTCCTTGCCGACCTGAAGCGTGATGTGCCGTTCTTCAGCGGCAGGTACCAGGGCCATATGGTGGGCGAGCAGACCATCGCCTCGCAGGTCGCCTACTTCGCCACGATGCTGTACAACCCGAACAACGTGGCCGGAGAGGCCGCACCGGTCACGACGCGACTCGAGCTCGAAGTGGCGGCCCAGCTCGCCGCGATGATGGGATACGACCCCAGGACGGCCTGGGGCCACCTGACCTCCGGTGGCACGGTCGCGAACTTCGAAGCGCTGTGGATCGCGCGCAACCTGCACTACCTCCCCGTGGCGCTCTCCGGCGCCGCCGCCGACCTGGGTCTTGCGCTCGAAGTGACCCTCCCGGGCGGCGACAGCGCCCCGATCGCCAACCTGCCGCTCTGGTCGCTCCTCAACATCGATGGCCGCACGGCCCTCGACCTCTGGGACACCCTCCGGTCCCGGGTGCCGTTCGAGGCGGCCCGCCGCGCGGTCGAGGCACATTCGCTTTCCACGATCGGATACCAGGATTACAGCACATACCTCGCCCGCCGCTACGGAGACCAGCTCCCCGCCGCCGTGGTCCTCGTGGCGGCGACGGCGCACTACTCCTGGGAAAAGATCGCGCGGGCCCTCGGCGTCGGGGCCCACCAACTCCGGCTGGTGCCGGTCGACCGGCACTTTCGGATGGATCCCGATGCCCTGTGGGCGGAGCTCAAGCGCTGCGCCGGCTCCCGCACGGCGATCCTCGCCGGCGTGAGCGTCTGCGGCACCACCGAGGAGGGCGCCGTCGACCGCCTCGACCAGGTGCTCGAGGTGCGCGCGCGGGCCCGCGAAGAGCTGGGCCTGGCGTTCCACGTCCACGCCGACGCCTGCTTCGGCGGTTACGCCCCGTCCATCACCTGGGGCGCGGACGGCCGGCGGCGGAGTGGCGAGGAGATCCGGGCGTCGACCGGGATCGAATGGCCTTCGGAGGAATGGGTGCGGGCGGTCACGGCGCTGGGCCAGGCCGACTCGATCAGCGTGGATCCGCACAAGCTCGGTTTCGTGCCCTACCCTGCGGGGGCCTTCCTGCTCAAGGATCGCCGAGCCCGCGAGCTCGTGGCCGTCGACCCGCCGTACCTGACGGCGACCGGCCGGGAGCCCGACGAGCTCTTCCTCGGACGCTGCATCCTCGAAGGATCGAAGCCCGGCGCGGCGGCCGCGGCGGTGTGGCTCAGCCACCGGGTGCTGCCGCTCGATGAACGCGGCTACGGACACCTCATCGCCCGGACGGTGATGGGCGCCCACCGGCTCCACGGAGCACTCGCGACATCGGACGTGACACCGTTCCGGATCGTGACACTCCCGCGCCCCGACCTCAGCATCGTCTGCTTCGCCCTGACGCATCCCGACGTGGATTCATTGGTGGAGCTCAACGCTCTCAACGAGGGGATCTACGAGCGCCTGAGCATCCAACCTGGGCGGCCGGCGCCCGAGTATATGCTGACCCGCACGCGGCTGCAGGCGCCGATGTACGAGGGCGCGGTCGATGCGGTGCTGGGTGCACTCGACGTATGCGCGGTGGACGACTGGCGGGCGGCCGGGGCGGAGGGCCTGGTGGTGCTGCGCGCCACCGTGATGGACCCGTTCCTGGCCGAACACGATGGCGGCGTGGATCACGTGGCCGGCTTCGTGGCCGCCGTCCGGCGGGCGGCGATCGAGACGGTACGGGAGATCGGGCGCCCGGGCGAGCCTACTGCTTCGGCGCCGGCGGGATCACGCCCTGCGTGACGAGCCGCGGCAGGATGACGCGGATGATCGCCTTGTTGGTGGCGTCGGTCGAGGTGGGATTCATCGCCTTCGTGGTGCCGGTCCACACCATCCGGAACTCGTCCGCGGCCATCCAGATGTCGGTGTCGACCAGCAGTGACGTGTGCACCTCGACGTGGCCCGGCGCCTCGACCCGGCGGTAGTAGGTGACGTAGTGCTGCTTCCACTTGTCGTACACCTTGGTCGGGACGAGCTTCGTCTCGCCGTGGACATAGGTGCGGGTGGTCTGGACGTCGGCCGGGTGGGTCAGGACGACGCCATCGAACGCCTCCCGCTGCACTTCCGCAGCCAACGAATCGATCTCGGGCGGGCCGTCCGGCCATATCTGGTAGGATGGAGTGGCCTCGACACCGTGCCCCGTGAGCCCCGCCACCATCGCGTCCTCCCAGGTCCGGCGCATCACCTCGCTGGGCGCCAGGCTCACGACCATCAGGTGGGTGAGCGGCGCGGCGGGCAGACCGGGATCCTTCCACACATCGGTCAGGCGCGCGGTGACGCACCCGGCGAGCACCAGCGGGATCACAAGCCAAGTCAGTCGCGGCGACGCCGATGGGAAGCGCACTGGCCCTCCTGCGGGAAGATGCGGGAACGCTCAGACGCTCTTCCCGAGCCCCTGAGCGTCTGTTGACCGTCCCCTGCGAAAGAGGCGCCGACCGGAGTCGAACCGGTGATGGAGGCGTGGAAGTCTCCTCAGTGCCTTTCGAGCGATTCTATTCATTGCTATCTTGCGCTCGAATGGTGATGTACCCTCACTTCAAGTGTAATACCTTGTTCCTCAGCGGCACCTCCTTTGTTCGGATTCGTCCAACATCAATGGGTCAGCCGGGAGCGACGCATGAACCCGCTCTTTGATCGGTGGACTAACACTTCGGTGTTAGCCTTCAGCTCTGAGGATGATCCCGTTACGACCGTCATCCAAAAATCGCGAGCGTTGGTCCTCCGGGCGATCGACAAGGGTTGGGCTGGACCGCCGTTCGACCCCCTCAAACTGGCGACGCTTCTCGAAATCCGCGTCTCCGCAAACGGAGCCGTCCGGGAAGCGCGCCTGATTCGGGGTGAGGATGGGGAAGCCCAGATCGAGTACAACCCGACCCGCCCTCGTGGTCGGCTCCGCTATAGCATCGCCCACGAGATAGCCCACACTCTCTTTCCTGACTGGGCTGATCAGATTCGCCATCGCGGTCCTGACGCGCGAGCGGACTCCGATGAATGGCAGCTTGAGACTCTCTGTAACATCGCGGCATCCGAGATTCTCATGCCGCTCAGCGATTGTAGCGAGCTGGGTCACCCGGACGCCGACATCCACGTACTCCTTGAAGAGCAGAAGCGATTCGACGTATCAACCGAGGCCCTGCTGGTTCGCGCCGTTCGGGTACGAGAGGACCCTTGCGCCGTATTCTGCGCCTCAAAGAAGGGGAACTCCGAGGACTCTCCCTACTCGATTGACTACACCATTGGCTCTCGGGCTTGGACTGGTGGCGTTCGACGCGGCATGGCGTTGCCGAAGGGATCTGCAGTGGCAGGCTGCACTGGGATCGGGTTCACTGCCAAGGCAGATGAAGATTGGGGAGAGACTGTCGGAGAGTGCCATGTCGAAGCCGTTGGCATCCCCCCATATCCGGGTAGCTCGTACCCACGCGTTGTAGGACTGCTCCGCCCCACAGAGGGAAAGGCTAGCAAGAATATTGAGACAATCCAGTATGTTCGGGGCGACGCGACCCATCCTCAAGGTGTCGGAGCACGCGTAATCGTCCATATCGTTAACGATCAGGCGCAAGTCTGGGGAGGCCACGGCTTCGCGGCCTCTCTCCGGAAGACCCATAAGGGGCTTCAGCAGAGTTTTCGGGACTGGGTGATAGCCTCGAGAGATCACCTATCCCTCGGCAGAACTCATTTCGCTGAGACTTCGGAAGGCTTGGTGGTAGCAAGTATGGTCGCCCAGCATGGCTTCGGGCCATCGGATACTCCGCGCATTAGATACGAGGCCCTTCAGATCTGCCTGAACGATGTTTTGCGGCACGCGCAGGGGCGTTCTGTTTCGGTACACATGCCACGCATCGGTACCGGAAACGCCGGTGGCAAATGGAACATCATCAAAGAAGTCGTGGAGAACACCCTGATTGAAGGAGGGGTGTCAGTTACAGTATACGACCCGGTGTAGGCAGTCGTCGGCGGAAGCGCCCCCCCGTTCTCTCTTAGCGCAACGCGCCCGGCACCTTAGAGGGTTACTCGATGATCGAAAGGGTCATTGTGCTTAGCGGCCCCGTTGGGGCCGGTAAGAGCGCTCTCTCCAAGGCATTGGGAGATCGCTTCGCGTGCCGTGTGGTAAAGACCCACGAGATTATCACGGCGACCAAGACTGTCCCGATGGAGCGGCAGGCACTCCAAGAGGCTGGAGAAGCTCTCGACAATGAGACCGGCGGATCCTGGGTCGCAGACTATGTTGCAAGTCTTGCAACGGCACCTGACGCGCCGACGATTATCATCATTGATGCCGTACGACTAAAGCTGCAGATCGACCACCTCCGAAAGGCGTTTAAGGAGGTTGTCACGCACATCCATCTCACCGCTACCCGCGAGGTACTTACTCAACGGTACACGGACCGACACAGTGTAATGTCGGAAGTGAGTTCCTACGAGAAAGTTGCCGAAGACCCGACTGAGGCTCAGGTCGGGACTCTCCAGCAGCATAGCGACATCTGGATCGATACCGCCGAGAACGAAGTTGAGGACGTCGTCGCGAGAGTCGCCGCCCGGCTGGGCCTTTACGGTCGAGGGGCTGACCGACTCGTGGACGTCATCGTCGGAGGCCAGTACGGGAGCGAAGGCAAGGGACAGATCGCGGGCTTCCTTGCACCTGAATACGATGTACTGGTCCGTGTCGGAGGCCCGAACGCTGGGCACAAGGTCTATCACGAGGATGGCGCGGACACCTTCCGCAGCGTCCCGTCTGGAGCCAACCGCGCCGAGCACGCGAAGCTGGTCATTGGGCCAGGCGCAGTGCTCAGGGTTGACGTTCTCCAGAAGGAAATCGCTGAGTGGGGACTTGGAGTGGACCGCCTGTTCATCGATCCACAGGCGATGATTGTCGAGGACTGGGATGTGGAGGGTGAGGACGGTCTCAAGAAATCCATTGGGTCAACGAAACAGGGCGTTGGTTTTGCGACCGCCCGTAAGATCTTCCGCGACAAGGGTCCAATTGATGGTGCGCCGAAGGTCAAACTGGCGAAGGACGTTGCGGACCTGAAGCCGTATCTGCGGCCGACACAGGAAGTGCTCGAAGATGCCTACTGTGACGGAAAGCGGATTCTCCTCGAAGGGACTCAGGGCACCGCGTTGAGCATTCATCATGGCTCGTATCCGTATGTCACGTCGCGGGACACTACCGCCAGCGGCTGCCTGGCCGAGGCTGGCATCTCCCCGTTGATGGTGCGCCGTGTCATCATGGTCTGCCGAACGTACCCAATTCGGGTCGCAGGCACATCCGGACCAATGGGGCGAGAGATCGACTGGGGGGTTGTCGCCGCTCGCTCGGGCTACTCGAGGGAGGAGCTCGAACGGAACGAACGGGGTTCGGTTTCGGGAACACTGCGCCGCGTTGCCGAGTTCAGTTGGTCTCAACTCCGGGCGGCAGCGGCCCTGAACGCGCCGACCGACATCGCGCTCACATTTGGCGACTACCTCAGCGTCGAGAACCAGAAAGCGCGGCGCTACGACCAGCTGCATCCAAAGACTCCGCCCTTCATTGAGGAGGTTGAGCGGGTGGCACGCGCTCCCGTCTCGCTAATCGCGGTGCGTTTCGACTACCGATCTGTCATCGACCGCCGACATTGGTGAAAATGTTGTCATCACAACCCGGGGCCACGGCCTCAGAGCTTGCCAAGAAGTACCCAGTTCTCTACCACATGGCGGCGTTGGGCTCCTGGCCGAGTATCAAACAGCACGGCCTGCTGAGCACCAGCGCGCTTCTTGATCTTTACGGCATCGCAGGACGGGCCCGCAAGCGTATCGAAGCAGAGCATCGGCCGCAGATAGTACGGATTGTGCATTCTACCCACGGCGAGGCTTTCATCCGTGATCAGAAGCCGATGGACGACAGGGGGCTCGTTCGGGCGCTAGAAGATGCGATCACACCTGCGGAATGGTACGGCATCCTCAACGCGAAAGTGTTCTTCTGGGTGACGAAAGGGCGGCTAGAGCGATTACTTGCTGCGAATGCATACAGGAGCGAGTGGCACGACGTGCTCTTGCTCGATACTGCCTCGGTACTTCGGGCGCATGCTTCCAACGTCAAGCTCGCTGGGATGAACACCGGCTCCACGAAGCCATTCCCGCACAAACGCGGGCGGAACACTTTCCTCCCGCTTGCCCTGTACCCGTTTGCCGCCCGACTCAACTCGCATCGCAATGAGGCGGTGGTCGAATTCGCCGTAGAGGGCGGTGTTCCCGACGCCGCGAACCACGCACTCAAGGTCTACAAGGCGAGATCGGGCAAGAGGTGGGAACTCCTTTGGGAACGGTAGTCCTTACACCTTGGTATACTCCATTCTGAATGTTGGGGATTAGCAGTACCTCAGCCATGTAACCGCTTCACCGAGCCGATTCGGCTCTTCACCATCCGGGGATCGCCCGCGTTATGAACAGTCTCCTCGAGCCACCTCATCCCGAGGGCAAAGGAGATGAACGACTCGTGGACGAAGTTCATCGCTGCCACGCACGCTCGGAGATCGTTGAGCAGCCTAGGAGCGTTCAGGTCTTCGTGAAGCAGGGTGTCGATATCCCGATAGTTCGCCTTTATCCGCTTGCGGTAGAGCAAGTTCATCACCGATGTGGGTCCGAGAGACTCTCCGATTTTCTCCCATTCGGCCAACGACAAGCTCTTCTTCGATCCATTTCCCGACTTCTTGGGGAATTTCATGTCGAGCTTCTTCTCTTGAAGCTCCACTTTGCGGGTCCCATTGAGGAATCTCTGCACATGAGCATCCACCTGACCTGAATCGTTCTCATCGATGGTCATTGGAGTATCAAGTCGGCAGGGGGAGAGATTTGCGTATTGGCGGCTCTTGCCACCTATTGCCAGAAAGGAAAGTGTGCGCGGGTAGCGCCCCTTCAACATCTCACCGCCAATCTTACGAATCACGCTGCGGTGTGAACTCTCGGTGAATCCAACCGCCTGGAAGTACGCGAGTGTTACGGCAAAGATGGAGTAGTAGGCCTGCGGGAAGGCCCAGTGCAACGCGAACCTGAGAGCTTCACCTTCGAAGTCCTTGTGGTTCTGGTCGAGAACTCGCTCCGTGCTCCAGCCGTTGACCAACCACCGACGGACGACGGCATGATCGACGTTCTTCCCCCTCTGAATGGTCTTCAGATGAGATAGAGTCTCAGTCTCGCCAACTACGGACCGCGTCTTGCATCGCACGGCGAGGGCGGCGAACTGAAGGTTTGTTGTGACCGCCGCGAAGTGGAGGTCATCCTTCGGGAAAATGACTAGCTCTTCCGCCATACATCCCCCTCGGAGTCTGTCCTACCAGCGACCAGAGCTCTTCACCCTGGGATCGAATTCAATGACTGTCTTTTCGATCTGGCCGAACGCGTCGGCAGGGATCACTCGGTGCACTGCATTCCACGCCGCGACTGCCATCAAGTGGTATCGGCAGGAGTAGGCCAATAGAACTGGAACAAACTGCGTCGAGCGCAACTTCACTCGTTGCCGCGAGAACCGCATGATCTGTTCATCAGAGGCACCGTGCGCAATCTGCGAGAGGAGGCTATAGTCCTCGAGGTACATGGGCTCGGCGCCAATGTCCTTGCAGATCGCCCTGAAATTCCCGTACCATTGCTTCGCGTTCGCGGGAACGTTGGGGCCGTACCTTTGGGCAGCGCGGCCCCAGCCCCTTCTGAGCGATGGAGATAGTTTGCTCTTTGCATTTCGGGGAAGTGACCGCCACATGAACGCTATGTACATCCCGGCCCGCCGCTCGCGAATGTACTTGTCGGACTCCAGCCCAATCCATGCGGCCTGAACTCCGAGCTCCATCAGCCTTCGAGCGGCCGTGGCTGCGTCCTCCAGCAACCCATGCTGGGTAAGTAGAGCTACTGTGGCGAATGAGTTGTACGACTGAAAAACGAGCATCTGAAGGGACACGTGCAGAAGGCTTGGTGAAGGCAACGGACCTGAGATTGCCGGCTCCACCACCTTGACCACGCTCGACCACAGCGCGAAGGCATCGGGGAATTCCTCAAGCACCTTCTTGCGATATTGCGCGCTCGTCACGACCTGGCACCCTCCCCATTACGAGGTGATTCGAGAGTCTTGTCTACCAGCCACGGCCTATCAGTATGCTTTGGTCGTGAGCGTTTTGCGCAAAATCTAGTCCAACAACAAAGGCCGCCCCTTGCGAGGTGGCCTCAGTCGTTGTCCCCCAAGAGGCGCCGACCGGAGTCGAACCGGTGATGGAGGTTTTGCAGACCTCTGCCTTACCACTTGGCTACGGCGCCGAGAAGAGCCAGAAACTAGCCAACCACTAGGACTTACGGTAGAGCGGTTCAGCCTAATCTGCGCCCAAAGCTGGCTTTGGGAAGGTTTTTGGGAAGGTCTGTCGCCGCTGGCTCCACCAATGACCGCAGATGCTCCTTCGACAAGTGAGTATACATCATCGTGGTACGAAGGTCGGCGTGCCCTACCGCCTCCTTGACGTGGACCGCGTTCTTCCCCTCTGCCAGCCATGTGGTGACCCGCCGGTGCCTCAGATCGTGCTGGTGGAACCCTGGCGGCAGCTTGGCCCGAGTAGCCGCACCAAGGAAAGAGGTTCTGAGGGACACGATCCGCTCGCCCGCCTTGGCCCGACGACGGGAAGTCACGTGGTGAAAAACCCACGGAGTCGGCTGGCCGTCATAGACCGCAAAGCGGAACGTACTGAAGTGTTGACGAAGCGCCTTGCCGAGTGCGCCAGTCATTGGGACATATCGGGACTTGCCAGTCTTGGTACGATGTCCGTCCCGACCTGTGACGATCTGCAGAAACCCCTGCTCGAAGTCCACGTCCTCCCACCGCAAGTGTAAAACCTCGCTCTCGCACCGCGCTCCGGTCTCGCCAAGCGCCAGTATGTAGAGCTTGAGCATTGGCCGGCTACCTCCACACGCATCCAGGAGGCTCTGATACTGCCCATCGTCCAAGATGACGGGGGAACGGGAGTCGGCCTTCGGAGGGTGGACCCGAGACACCGGGTTGCCATCGCGCCACTCAAGCTCCTCCGCGAACCCAAAGACCGAATGAAGCACGGCCCGGTCTTTCTGAATCGTCCGGTTGCTCACTGTGGCGTTGCTCTTATGGGGCCGGGTCCGTCGCCAATTGAGGAAGTCCAGGACGTGCCCGCCACGGACCGCATCCACGTATGGATCTCGGAGGCGCTCGCTAAAGAAGGCGCGGATGCTGGTGAGGCTCCCCTGGTAGGTGTCCTGCGTACTCCCGGACTTGAGGGGCAGGCGCTCGGCTTCGTACTTATCGAGTAGAGCGCTAACCCGCTCGCGAAGGAGACCCCCTTGAAGCCGACGCCGAAGGGGGGCCAGCTCAACATCCTTCCGCTTCGCGAACTCAGCGGCCTCCCGGCGGTCCGTAGTTGGGAGCTGGTAGGTGAACCGCTTGCCGCCGGCGTACAGAATCACTCGAAGTCCCTTGCCCCGCCGTTCGATGGTTCCGGGGTGCCCCCGCCCCTTCCGGCGCCGCACCCGCTCTGCTCCGATTGGAGCGGCACCCAGCTCCACTTCCTCCGTCATTATGGACTCCTGCGGCTAAGCCGCGTCGAGAGTGTGAGGTAAGCGTAATACGCTTAGGCGTATTGCGCTAGTATCCGCCCAGGCGTATAGTTCTCCCATGTCGCCAGTCACTCTCCGTATCAAGCAGATCCGGCAAGCTCGGGGGCTATCCCAAGCCGCCTTGGCCAAGCAAGTGGGTGTTCGTCAAGCCACGATCAACGACTTGGAGAACGGCCACAGCGGCCGGATCGAGCTGGGCTTGATAGACCGCCTATCTGTTGAGCTTGGAGTCCAGCCGGGTGACCTCTTTGCCCAGATCCCGGCCAGACGCCGCCGTCGATAGACATTGGTGTCCTCTTAGGCAACTTGCTCCCCGTGCGTCTCAAGCCACTCCCGAATCCTGCCCGCCTCAAAAACCAGTTCACCGTCCAGCTTCCCGTGTGGTAGGGGCGCCTTTGCGCTCTTGGGGCTGGTACGTCGGTAGACCCAAGACTTAGAGCGACCCACCGCTTCTGCGACCTCGCTGATTCCAAGACGGGTCCCTGCAGGTACCGTCCAGAGGCGCTCCCGCCACGTCTGGTGCTCGATCTCACGTCGAGGGGCGACTGATACCCCCTCCACGGTGGCGAGCCGCTCAGCGAGACCGGCTGCAGATACCAAGGTCCCGGCCGGCGCGGTCGCCAGCCAGGCCATTAGCTCCCCGAGCGGATCAGACCTTCCCATTTCCTTCCCACCGTTCCGTAAGTCCAAGCGCCAGAACGCCTCCTGCAAGGCAGAGAAGTGCGACACCTCTGAGTGGCGACGAATTCCCCATGTGTCCCCGCGTCATGCTGGCCGATCCAAGAGGCATGGAGGCAGTCCGTGCTCCGTAAGCCACCTATCAACGTCCTCGACTCGCCAACGGTAATCGCGGCCGTTCGGTTTGAACGCGAACTGCCCCAAGTGACGCTTCACCCACCGAGGGCTGAAGCCGACGAAGGGAGCTATCTCCTTCGCAGTCAGCCAACCGCTCGGCATAACCCGGATGGGCCTACCCGGCAGCGGCTGAATCGGTCTTGCCTCTATACGCTTCCACCGCTGCTCGTGTCTCCGACGCTTGCCCATCTGCATCCTCGCCGGTTCGTCCAGTAAGACCTCATTGACTCTTAATTCGCTTCGCCGGCGCCATCACCCCCAAAGGGGTAGTCCCTGCAACCGAGGTCTGGGAAGTTGTGGCAGCGCCTAGCAGCTAGCGTTGGCGGTTGCCTTCCCTCGGAGGGCGCCGGATATGGCCATTCTGACACCACGCTCCCGAGAGGGGACAACTCGGGCTGTGCGGGCCGCCTCGCAAGTCACGTCGCGCTATTGCGCGTCCCTTGGCGGCCAGGGGGCAGCGGAGCCGGATAACCCGCTGAGTCGCTTTCCGGTGCGACTAGATGGCGTGAGAACCGGCGTGGTGTCACTTCCCGTCATTCAGCCAATCCGACGCAACCTGGCCGAGCAATGACGGGGTCCTGTCACCTAAGGCCAATCGCTGTCTGGGAAGGCGGGGCCTTGCAGAGCGCCTCTGTTGGCGTCTGACCCATCGCTTCCCGATTGGCCTTCGGCACTGCAGCAGAACCAGTGTTGCTCGGCACTAGGCCTGCTTGCCTTCTGGGCCGGCGATCCCGCCGGCCAGCTTCTTCAGAGCATCCATCGGGACATACCACCGCCCGTCCACCCGTTCAGCCGGGATTGACCCGGCCAAGACCCGCCCGTAGGCCTGCTGGTACGTAAGCCCGAGCGCCCGACCCACCTGCACCAGTGGCACCAGGTCCCGGACTGCGTGAATTCCACGATCATCCATGTCCGCCAACCCTCCGTGAATCGGCTGTCCTTCCCGGTCGCACCAATAATGGGTATGATGGTATTACTCACCATACAGGCAATTTCACCATGCGAATGAGTAAGCCAGAACCGCCGCTGACCGAAGGGGAGACCAAGCGGGTCTTGAAGGTCCTACGCGACAGGCGCGCCCTGGACCCTCGCAGCGGCAGCGCCATCGCGAAGGCATCGAAGGTGATGTCCCAGCAGACGCTGTACCGCCTGTTGGATACCCCACCGCTGCGGCTCAACCGGGAGACGTTTCGTCGCCTCGGTTTCGTCTACCCGGATGTTGATTGGGGCCAAATGGTGCTCAGCGCAGCGGCTCAGAAGTCTTTGACGCAGTGGAAGTGGTGGATTACTTGGTCAAGCGATATGCCCGGCGTCCGGATGCACTTAAGGAACCTTCCGGCAAACTCAAAGGCCGTGAAGGCTATTCAACGGCTTCGGAGCTGGGCAGAGGAGCGTGGGCATTCCCGAGCCCGCATCGACACGTCCGTCAACGGCGTAGTTATGCGGCTCTACCCGCAGGCCTACACCCACGGGGCTGGGATTGAGCGGGAGTTGGGGGATCTAGATGCACGGGAGCTAGATCAGTTCATCCGTGCCGCCCTGTTCTGCGAACGGATCCTACTTGACCGACCCGATGAGATCACGCGCTTGAAAGCGACGCGGCCCGAGGTTGTGCCGAAGGCAAGAGCGCCACGGCAGCACCCGCCGGGAGCCACCTTCGACCGGATATTGCGCGCCACAATTACGCGCGACATGTCAGATGGAGAGGTCGAGGCACTTCGGCGAGATGAGGATAGGCGCATCCGCCGTCTCTGTAGGGAACACGGCATGACACCTGCCGATTTTCTTCGAGCCACCCCTGAGGCACTATCCCAACAGGCGTTAGAGCGCGACCGAAAGGCGTGGAGGAAGTGGAAGGAAGGTGGGCCGTTGCCAACCCCATTTATTCGGAGGCCAGGACGGACGACTAGCGACTAGGGCGAGCGACCGGGCAAGGTGAGTGGTGCGACTCAGCGGGAGTGCGTTGCGAGCAATCCTTCCAGGCGCTTCATGCCCTCGCCCCAAATCGCCGCATTTAAAGCCTCGTACTCTGCCTTGAACCGCTGTTGGGTAGCCCTACGCCGCCCCTTCGGCCGGCGGGGCCAGTAGCGCCGACCGAAAGTTTCCGCTGTCCCTCCAAGTCGTGCCCAAAGCCGATCCAAGCGATGATTGAGCCGCCAGTAGCGATTCATTCGCTGGGTCGAATAGGCCAAGCCAAGGCACTCGTAGCAACCGAGAGCGAGCGACGGTGTGAGGTGGAGCACTCGACGGCGATGGGCACATCGGGGGCAGGTGAACCAGAAGCGCACGCCGCCGAAGCGCGGGCAGGTTTTCGAGAGCTGGACCTCAAAGCGCCGGGCGTCCGTTGAGGTGATCGCCTCAACTACGACAACGTCGAGGCTCGGTGACTGAGAGATACCGACCAGCGGCCGATCCGGGGAGTTGGCGATGCGCTGTGGAAAGTTGGCGTGAAGTCGACCGATGGCGGCAAGGTCGATTGCAACACAATGCCCCGTCGTCAGCCGTGGCGTCCGCCTGTGCCATCGCCCTGATCCCATTCCTCCCATGTCACCTCCAAGCACTCTTGGATTTACCGAAATCTACTGCGTAACCCCAGAGTGTTCACGTAACGAAGAGTCCGCGCGGCCAGTGCTGGGCACCCATCCGCCGCAACCAAAACTCCATCGTGCCGGCAGCCTGGTCACGCATCAGCCCCGTCGCGGAAGCTCCCAAAATCGAAGCCGGATATCTGTCGCATGAGTCGAGTAGCCTGGTCATCTGCAAGACCGGCAACAATGTCAATTGCCAGCCTTGACCGTTCATTCCCGTTACTCAACGATTCAGCATCTTCTTGGAACAAAGGAGGCAGCAAATCGAGCTTCTGACAATTGATCGCGTCGACGAAGTAGGTTACAAGCTCCCGAATGACCCGACGGTGACCAGCCTGCACATTCGCAAGGGCCCGATTGGTGATGACATAGACCCACACCAGCCGCTTAAGAAAGTCGATCTCAAGTCTGAGGGCCGGATCAATCTCTAACGTCCAACCGGTTTGTGAATCCGGCTTTAATGTGACGCCGCCGATGAATCTTCCAATCTGCGAAGATGTGAACGTTCGAAGGCCAGCGCGCTGCGATCGAGTTCCTTCGTATCGAATGCCGTTGCGAATCAAGCTGACCAGATTGCGCAACTTCGGAATGTCCGTCTTGTCAACCGCCACGCCGTCATGCTTCTGCCAGTCTTCAATCAGTTGCTGAAGCGGATCGCTATCAACCATCAGGTAATCGAGTGGGAGAAGACCGGCGCGATGAAAATCGTCGATGTCGTGGACGCTATAGGCTATGTCGTCGGCCAGGTCCATCACTTGGGCTTCGATGCCTTGAAGGTCCCCGTTCGGTCCCAAGGCCCGCGCCCACTCGAATTGTGAGGACTCGGTAGTATATGCGCCGAACTTGCGCTTGTGGGTTCCGGGCCGGTTCGCAGAAGGATGGCTTGAGAGCCACGGGTACTTAAGCATCGCATTCAAGGAGGCCCGACTTAAATTAAGACCGCGTTGGCAGTAGACGTTGAGTTCGGCTAGGTGGGTGACAATGCGAAACGACTGAGCATTTCCTTCGAAGCCGTCGACGAGTTTGTACTCATCGGTCGCAATCTTGTCTAGCGCTCCTTCACCGGCATGGCCGAATGGGGGATGGCCGAGGTCGTGAGCAAGGCAGGCGCACTCGACCACGTCAGGATCGATGTGAGGGCGGCTTGCCGGAATGAGCCTAGTGAACCTTTCGGCCAGTCGACGCCCAATTTGCGCGACCTCCAGACTATGAGTGAGACGATTGTGAAACAGATAGCCTTCGACCGGCGCTACGACTTGAGTCACACTCGCCAAGCGACGAAATGCCAATGAATACAGAATGCGGTCGCGGTCGCGTGCGCCGGGGCTTCGGTCGTCCGAGCTGGAGCCACCGCTTGGCGTAAGTAGGCGATCGTCGCGAGAAATGCCGGCCGGCCCACTCGTCAAGCTGCGCCGCGAGACTTCGAGGGCGATGCTTCGCTAGACGTGGCCGAGAGTTCAACAGTGTTATCGATTCGACGTGTCACTCTACCGCTACTCAGTAACCCCCAAAGCGCCAGCGAAAGATCCTGTGCCGGAAGCGTGGCGGCCGCCGCCCGAGCCTCCGCCAATAGAGTGCCCGGTGGGCATGGAGCGCCAGTGGAGGAGAGAACTCGGATTAATGCTTGTTCAGCCTCTTGCAGTTCATGCCCACTCATAGGATGCCTCCAGAACGTGTCGCAAGTTCGAGCCCGCTAAGACAGGAGCGTATCGCGAAGAAACCGTCCTAATCGTATCGAAAGCTGTGCGCCGTCGCGTAACTGACATTCCCAGATAGTTAGCGTCGACCATCCTTCAGCCCGCAAACGACGCACCGACCTTCGATAACGCTCACGGTTAGCTTGAATCTTGGCAATCCAATACAGTCGGTTGTTGATTGGAACGCGAGAGCCTCGCTTGCACGTGTGGCCATGCCAAAAACAGCCGTGGACGAAGATCGCCTTTCGCAAGCTCTTTACGACGATATCAGGCCTGCCTGGCAACGACGGATGATTGAAGGTAATGCGATGCTTGAACAGTCTAAGCGCCGATCGAACCGCCAATTCTGGCCCTGTTCCCTTGCTTCTGACCGCGCGCATGATCGAAGATCGATAAGGATCTACAACGTACCCCCGACGAGGAGCGGCGCTACTTCGCTTCGCCACCGCTCGCATCCCCGTCCACGGCACCTTCAAAGTGCCTAAAACGACGCTCCGCGAGCGCCTTAAGCCTTTCGGCCTGCACCACGAGGACACGACGAAGTCCAGGTGCGACCTTCCGCTCGCTGATGATTTGAGCGAGTCGAGCAAGAGTCGCTGCTCGACGAGCGATTCGAATGTCAGGGTGGCTTCTAAGTTCCATCACCTCATCGCTTACAATCCGACCTCGCGTCGATGGTGGAACTACGACCTTCGCCGTTGACCGAGGAATCTTCTCGTTGAGAACCGCCCCGAACGCGGAGCTGCCCAACACCTTCAAATACACCGCTGCTTCAAGCGCATCGAGTTGCTTCATCGCATTCGGATCATCCGCGGATTTGCCCTCCAAAGCCGGCACCGGGTACAGTTCAACGTCGCAAACTTCAAACGGGTCCAGCACGCTCATTGCCACTGCATCAGTACGTTGATTTGTGAGGTGCCGACCGACTCGCGAGCTGAGGTGCTCGCGAGTTTGACCGACATAGATCGGCTCCCCGTCATAGTCGTAGAACACGTATACACCAAACTTGTATGATCCCAGTCGAACAATCCTAGCGGAGGCTGGATCAACAACTTTCGTGTCGAGAAAGGACTTCAGGCCCTTTCTGAGGGCAGCCGTATCGAATGGAGGGCGAGAAATATCGTCCGCAAGCGGCGCTCGATTCCTCGTTGGTTGGCGACTCTTGCTACCCATGCTATGCTGCCACCTCGCGCGCGGGCTTCGTGAATGGCTCAAGCAATCGTTCGAATAGACTGCGCGTAAGATGGCGGACCACCGGCACCGCCACGCCATCACCAACTAGGTGATACGTCTCGTTGTAGTTACTCGGCAGCTTATAGCGCTCCGGCAGCCCCATCAGCCTCGCTACTTCGCGCGGTGAAATTAGCCGAGATCGGATCGACTCACCGTTAACGAACAACAATGTTTGCCGACTGGACCCACCGGTAGGAGTGCGGAGGCATCCGGCTACCCCATCAAAGCGAATTTCTGCCCGCTGCTGCTTAGTCCCATCGCTTGCGAGACGGGTGCGCCGATACACCGCCCCTACAACAGGCCGGCCGGATTTGCGTGCAGCATGGACTTTGGCGCGGTTTCCTGGCGACATCAAACTTAGAATGTACGCCGTCTCAGCTGCGGAGTTCCATTCGACACCGGCAGGGTCGCGTTCGATGATATCTGAGAGACGAGGCACCATTCTCGTAGGAATCGGGACCCGCCACCAAATCCACCTCTCCCTCACTGATTCTGGAAGTTGCTCGAACGCACGAACAACAGCGCTGGAATGCCATACGTTTACCGGCGCACTGGCGGCCGCCAACGGCGATAGCGGTAGGCTGTCAAGTTGGCCGATGATGAAGAGGCGCGGTCTCGATTGAGGAACAAAGTGAATGGCGTCGACTGCCAGCGCACCGACGCGATAGCCACGTTCCGCGAGGGCTGACACTATCGCGGTGAAGTCTCGCCCCCCGTGCGACGTAAGCGTGCCAAGGACATTCTCAAGCGCGATGAGGCGGGGAGCACGGCCGTTATCTACGAGGCCAGTAATCAGCTTCCAGAATGGCCAGAACGTACCCGATCGGCCGCCCTTAAGACCGGCCCCATTTCCGGCGACTGACAGGTCTTGGCAGGGGAACGAGGCCCAGGCGAGATCGGCCTGAGTGGCAACGATGGATGGTGAGAGGCTTGCTACATCGGCAACCACTAGCTCAGAAGCGTTGTTGAAGTTTGCGCGATACGCAGAAGCCTTCGACTGGTCGATGTCATTTGCCAAGCAGCAGCGCCACTTCGAGCCCAAACCGATTCGGGCCATGCCGGCACCAGAAAAGAATTCCAGGAACGTGAATTGGGGCATGTTTACGCCTGAGATCGAATAGAAGCTTCGCGGAGCCGACCTTCCGGTCGAGCCGGAATAATCCCGAATATGTGCCGAAGACCTGTCACGGGCAAGTACGCTACCGTACCCGGCGGGTAGACATGCACTGCCGGCCGACGATGGCCGGTCGCACACCCTCCCGGGCGGAGCGTTAGGAGCCACCATTGCTAGGATTCCCGTCCTGAACGGCGGACCATTGCCGACCCAAGGAATGAAGCGGCGAGCTGTGGCTGTCTAAAAAGGGGTATGCCAGTGCGCCACCAACACCGAACAGCAAAGATCGACGACCGTGGGGCCGGACACTGAGAAGCTCTGTCATCACTTGGGAAGGAACTGGGAAGGTCACGGCGTGAGGGCTTCAAAAAGGACGCAAAGGGGCGAAAGAATCGGCGGCGGTAACCCATTGATACGACAACGAATCGGGGCGCATTGCCAGCCCTCGCAACACGCCCCGTTGAATTTGCAGACCTCTGCCTTACCACTTGGCTACGGCGCCGTAGCGGAGGAGAAAAGTAAGCGCCCGGGTGGCGGGTGGCGAGTAGCGGGTAGTGGGCGGGTGCTCAGACGCTCAGCCAATGTCGGTGCGCGGCAAGAAAAGGGGCGCCGAGAACGTCCCGGCGCCCCTTGCCTTTCGTACCGATCGGTTCAGGGTTGCAGCACCAGCAAGGCGAACGTTCCGGGGAGCATCGGCGGCCGGGACCGGCGCTGCCCGGCGACCGGAGCAGGTGCGGGGCCGAAGTCGGCGGTCACGGTGTACAGGGTATGACTCACCGGATCGAGCTCCATCGTCCGGGCGCCCTGCTTGGTGGTCGCGTTGCTCACCACGTGGAACGCCGAGGGGGAGTCCTCGTGGACCACGGTGAGGGTGCCGTCGCCGTTCGACGCGAACGCCAGCTGGGTGCCGTCGTCGAACCGCGCGGCATCAACACCTCGGCCGATCGGCACGGTGGTGATCAGCTTGCCCGCCACGGCGTCCGAGATGGCCATCATCCCGTTCCGGCCGACGCTGAAGAGGCGATGATGGACCCGGTCGATGGCGAGGCCGGAGGTCGATGCCACCGGCGCGACGGACCACGACCGGGTCACCTTCATCGCGGCCGCATCGATCTCCGCCACCTCTCCCTTTTCCTCAAGATTCACGTAGACCTTCCCCGCCCCGTCCGACACCCCGAATTCCGGTCCTGAGCCGAGGTCGATCGTGCCGATCCTGGTCCCGGTCGCGGGATCGATCACCGTCGAGGAGTGCGAATCGCCGTTGAAGGTGAAGATGTGCCCGGTGGCAGGGTCGAACAGGATCGCATCGCAGTCGGGGGCCGCCGGGATCCGGGCCAGCACCTTGAGCGTCTTCAGGTCGAACTCGACGACGGTGCTGTCGCCGCCGGAAGTGCCGAAACCGCGCCCGGTGGCGTACGAGAACGCCACCCCGTGCGCCCGGTCAAAGCCGGGGATCTCTGCCAGGAGCTTGCCGGTCTTCTGGTCGACGACCATCACCCGATCACCCCGGGCGATGAAGAGCCGATGACCGACGGAATCGAGTGAGATGTAATCCCACCCCCCGTCCCCACCCAGGGTGTAGGTGTGTGTCAGGTGATATGACTGCGCGACGACCGGCGCCGCCACGCACAGCAGCGCGGCGGCGGATCCGGCGATACAGGCGATGATCTTCACGGCGATATCCTTCCCTGGACGGAGCGACGCATATAATGGAATGGGTGTGGCTGCGAATCTTGCCGGGAAGGATGACAGGAGGATGACGCGGTCGGGCGGGGCGGTCATCGGGACGTCACCGTCGCCGGACATCTTGTCGGCTCCCTCGCGATCGCCGCACGAAGATCGACCCCATCGACGGAGAGTCCGATGCACACCCGCCATACGCTCACACTCAGCGCGGCCCTGCTGCTTGCCCCCGCCCTGCTCATTGCCCAGAAGCCGACCTCGGTGAAGATCACCGCCAAGCCGTCGCTCCTCGCCAAGGCCACGGTGACCAGCGACAGCGCGCAGAAGATCGCCCTGGCCAAGGTGCCGAACGGCGCCATCGCCGAGGGAGAGCTCGAGGTGGAACACCACCGGCTCATCTGGTCGTTCGACGTCAAGGTTGCGGGCCAGCCCGGCATCACAGAGGTTAATGTCGACGCGAAGACGGGCACGGTCGTCGATGTGAGCCACGAAGGCCCGGCCGATGAGGCGCGGGAGAACGCCCAGGAGAAGCGTGAACATTCGAGCGCGCGGCACACCGAGAAGCGGGATACGACCGGCCATCGGTAGCAGCGTGACGGAGGGCCGCGGGCGATGCGCGTCCTGATCGTCGAGGACGACCCGGGCGTGGCCGACCTCCTCGCGCGCACGGTGCGGGAAGCGACCTGGGCACCCGACCTTGCCGCGACAGGCGCCCAGGCGCTGGCATTGCTGCCGGTCAACGCGTACGACCTGGTGGTCCTCGACGCCGGGCTTCCCGACATCGACGGATTCGAGGTCTGCCGCCGCTGGCGGAAGACCGGCGGGAAGACCCCGATCCTGATCCTCACCGCGCGCGCCGCAGTGGCCGACCGGGTCCGCGGCCTCGATGCGGGCGCCGACGACTACCTGGCCAAGCCCTTTGCCATCGAGGAGCTGCTGGCTCGACTCCGTGCCCTGGCCCGCCGACCCGGTACCGCGCTCGACGTGACCCTCCGCTTTGCCGGCCTGGAGCTCGATACCCAGTCGCTCACGGCGCACCGCGCCGGGCGGACCATCGAGCTCTCCCACCGTGAACTGGCGCTCCTCGAATACCTGCTGCGCAACCCGAACCGGGTGGTGAGCCGAGCCCAGATCCTCGAGAAGGTCTGGGACGACAACTTCGACCCGGTGGGGAACGTGGTGGACGTGCTGGTGGGCCGCCTGCGGCGCAAGATCGGGTCGTCGGACCTGCCGCCGCTGATCCACACGGTCCGTGGCCGTGGGTACATCCTGGCGGAACGGGAGCCGGCCGATGGCGCTTAGTCGGGTCCGCCTCCGGCTCACCGCCGGCTTTGCGATCGCGTTCCTGATCGGCCTGGTGGCACTCAACACGGCGCTCTTTGCCTACTTGCGGCGCCAGGCAAGCCGCCGCGTCACTACTCATCTCCAACTCTCGGCCGAACAGCTGCTGCGGTCGATCCACCAGGAACAGGTGTCGGATCAGGCCGATCGTGACATCAGCGCCGCGGCCCGCGAGGTCCTCGGCGAATGGCCCGACCCGACCGTGGCGTTCCGGGTATTCAACGCGGACGGGACCGTCCTGGGATCGCGCGGAGACTCCACGTTGCTCCGCGTGATCCCCGCCGCCGCGGCACTCACACTCGGTCGCCCGCGAACGGCCCGCGGTGCACTGGCCCGGTACGACGCCTTCACTGATCCCGCCGCCGGGCCACTGACGGTCGTGGTCGCCACGTCGATCGCGGGGCTGGTGGCGGAGAACGATGCGTTGCTCACGTGGATGGTGCTGAGCGCTCCGCTGGTGCTGCTGCTGTCGCTGAGCGGCGGGTATCTGCTCTCGCGCTTTGCGCTCACCCCCGTCGGGACGCTCGCGCGGGCCGTGGCCGATCTGCCCCCCGACGACCTGGAGCGCCGACTCCCCGTCACGGCCCCGCCGGACGAGATCGACCAGCTCGCCGCCCAGTTCAACGATCTGCTGCATCGACTGCATCAGGTCCACACCCAGAATCGCCGATTCCTCGAAGCGGCCGCTCACCAGCTGCGGACGCCGCTCACGCTGGTGCTCGGCGAAAGCCAACTGGCGCTTGAGCCGACCCGCGGCGCCGAGGAGCGCCTCGCCACCCTGCGGCGGATCCAGCTGGCCGCGCAGCAGATGCGTCACCGCGTGAGCGACCTGTTCCTGCTGGCGCGAGCCCAGGCGGGCGAGCGGCCCCAACTGGCCGATGCGGTCGACCTCGACGGGCTCGTCTTCGAGGGAGCCGATCTCTTCCGCGCCCGGGCCCACGCGCTGGGCCGGGCCCTCGACCTCGGCACGATGGACGCGGCGGAAGTCACTGGCGACGCAATGCTCCTCCGGGAAGCGGTGATGGAGCTCCTGGAGAATGCCTGCCGGCACAGCACCGGCCGGGGATCCGTCCACATCAGCGTCTCGACCCGTGGCGGCTTGGCCGTGATCGCCGTCGAGAATCCGGGAGCGGCGCTCCCCGGCGACTGGGAATCGCGCGAATCCGGCCCCCATGAAGGGCCCGAGCCACGCGGCCTGGGGCTGGCACTCCTGCGCTGGATCGCCGGCGTCCACGGCGGCGGGTTGTCGGTCCGCCGGGAGGGCGATCGGAACGTGGTATCGCTCGAGCTCCCCTTTTCGCCCCGCTGACGCCGTCACGAGGATGTCATCTATCGTCCGTAGCTTCGGCATCCCTTTCCGCCGGGAATGTCTTTGCTGACGCTGGTCCTCGCCGTCGCACTCCAAGGCGCCGTCGCCCACGATTCGGTCACCTTGGCCGAGGCGTTGGTGCGCGCGCGCGCGACCCGGCCCCTGGTGACCGCTGCGGCGGCCGGGGTCGCGGAGGCGCGTGGTGCAGCGCGGGCCGGGATGACCGTGCCGAATCCGGTCTTCTCGTACACCTGGACCGGTGACACACCCAGGGAACACGCCACGGTGACCCAGCCGCTCGATTGGCTGCTGCGGCATTCGAGCGATCACGCGGCCGGCACCGCGGGCGTGGTGCGGGCGGAGGCGGACTCCCAGAACACCCTCGCCGCCCTGGATCGTGATGTCCGGGTGGCGTTCTATGACGCCGTCGCCGCCTCACGCACGATGGCGCTGACGCAGGAACAGGCGGGTCTCGCTGATTCGCTGGCCCACGCCGCCGATGCCCGCCTTGCGGCCGGGGACATCTCCGAGCTCGAACGTGACCAGGTGGCCCAGGAAGCCCAGCGGGCGCGGTATGCCGTTTCCCTGGCGCGCGAGGACGATCGGGTCGCGGCGTCCGCGCTCACCCGAGCGGTCGGCGGCACGACGGAATTGGTGCCGGTCGGGGCGCTCGAGGATGGTCTCGATCTCCCGCTCCCGACAGCAGGCCCGTTGGACCAGATCCCCGCACTGCGCGTGGCGCTCGCAGATTCGGCGGCTTCCGCCGCGCGGTCGCGGGCCCAGTCGATCGCCCAGCTGCCGCTTCCCGACCTGCAAGGCGGTGTCGAGTGGAACGACCCGACCAATCCCAACCAGGGATCGACGGAGCTCCTGGGGTTCACCATCCCGTTGCCGCTGTGGAACCACGGCGGCGGTGCCGCGGCCGAGGCGAAGGCGCGGGCGCGCCAGGACGCCGCCGCCGCGGGGGAGGCGCGCCTCGAGGCCGCGCGGGCGGTCGAGGAGCGCACCGTGCGCCTGCAGGAGGCGGCAGGCCGGGCGCGGTTCGACCGCGATTCGCTCTACCCCGCGGCACGGCGACTCCGCCAACGGGCCATCACCGCCTACAGCGCCGGCGCCACGAGCGTGCTCCCGGTCTTCGATGCGATGCGCGGTGAACAGGATGCGGCCCTCACCCTGGTGCGCGACCTCGTGGCCTACCAGGATGCCCTCGCTCAATGGAACGCCCTTCTGGGCCGGACGGACTGATGCGCACACACCTTCGGGCGACCGTTGCTCTCCTGGCGATGGCGGCCGTCACATCGTGCTCCGGGAGATCGGGCGGGGACGACGATGCGGCGGGTGGTGCGGCGGCCAATGCGGCCGTCGCCGTCACCCTCTCCCCGGTGCGATGCGATACCCTCTCCGACCTGCTCGAACTGGTAGGTCGACTCGACCCGGCGCCGGGCGCGAGCGCCACCCTCGCGGCACCGACCGCGGCGGTGGTCGGCCGCGTGTTGGTCCAGGTCGGCGCAGAAGTGCACCGGGGTCAGCCGCTGATGGAGCTTGAGGTCCCCGAGCTCAGTGCCCAGGCCCACTCCGACTCGGCCGCCGCCGCCGTCGCGACGCGGGAGGCCGATCGGCAGCGGACACTCCTGGCGCAAGGGATCTCCTCCGCCAAGCAGGCCGATGAGGCCGCCAATGCCGCCACCGCCGCGCGCGCCGCCGCGGACGCGAGCGCCCGACTCCTGGCCCGCACCACGGTCCGGAGCCCGATCGAGGGAAGCGTCAACGACGTCCGGGTGCAGCCCGGCGAACGCGTCGACGCGGGAGCGCCGCTCGCCACGGTGATGGATGCCGACACACTCGATCTCGTGGTCCCGGTGCCCGCCGCCCAGCTTGCCCGGGTGCATCCCGGCCAGGTGGCCTGGGTGGTGGCCGAAGGAGATGTCACCCGGCACCGGGCGATCGTGATCGGAGTCGCACCCGGGGTCGATTCGATCACCAACGCCGGCCGCAGCGTGATCCGGATGCCCAACCCGGGCGAGCGCGCCCATCCGGGCGCCGGCGCGACCGCCGGCATCGTGCTCGGCGTGGTCCACGATGCACTCGTGATCCCCACGACCGCCCTGGTGCTGGTCGGCGATCAACAGACCGTGTACATCGTGGGGAAGGACTCGATCGCCCACGCCCGCGCGGTGACGGTCGAGGTGCGGGCCGGGGATCGGGTCGCGGTGACTGGCCCGGTCAGGGCCGGGGAGCTCGTCGTGATGCGTGGTGGCGCGGGCCTGGCCGACGGAATGAAGGTGGCGCCGGTCCCGGAGCAGCCGTGAGCATCGCCGGCCTGGTGGAACGGCACCGTTCCGCCGTCTACCTGTCGCTCGCGCTCCTGACCCTCGGCGGCCTGCTGGCGCTCTTCACGCTGCCGGCCGGCATCTATCCCGAGGTCACGTATCCGCGCGTCGTGATCGTGGCCAGGCAGGGAACGTTCGAAGTGCAGGACATGACGGTGGCCGTCACCCGCCCGATCGAGGAGGCGATGAGCGGGATCATCGCCCTCCAGCGGATCCGTTCCCGTACGGTGCGGGGGGCCACCGAGATCTCGCTCGACTTCGCACCCAACGCCGACATGCAATACTCCCTGACGCAAGTGCAGGGACGTCTGGCCCAGCTCGAGGGTTCCCTGCCTTCAGGCCTCGACATCACCACCGAACGCCTCACCCCGTCGGTCTTCCCGATCATCCAGTACGAGCTCCGAGGCGCCGATCCGGTCCAGTTGCGCGACATCGCACAGTACCAGATCCGTCCACGCCTGGCCCGGCTGCCGGAGGTCGGCGGTGTCGAGATCCAGGGTGGCCTGGTCCGCGAGGTCTCAGTGGTGCTCGATCCCGAACGCCTGGTGAGCTCGCACATCGGCGTGGACCAGGTGGCGAAGGCCATCGAGCGGTCCGACGTGGTCACTGCCGCGGGCCGGGTGGACCGGGAGTACCGCCAGCTGAGCATCCTGGTATCGGGGCTGGCCTCGAATGCCGCGGCGGTGGCCGCCATCGTGGTGCAGCAGTCGGGGGCACGCGCCATCCGGGTCGGCGACCTCGGCACGGTCCGCTACGGTGCCGAGGACCGGTTCCAGCTCATCACCGGCGACGGCCAGCCGGCCGCACTCATCAACATCGCCCGCCAGCCCAACGGCAACGCACTCCGCATCGACGACGAAGTGCGCGCCGCGCTCGACTCGGTGCGCCCGCTCCTTCCCGCCGGGGCCGAGCTCAAGCAGGTGTACAACCAGGCAACGCTGGTGCGGGAGTCGATGAAGAGCGTGCGCGATGCCATGCTCGTCGGCGGCATCCTGGCGGTCCTCATCCTCTTCCTCTTCCTGGGGCGCTGGAACACCACCTTCGCCGCGGCGCTCAGCCTGCCGCTCGCGGTGATCGGCACCTTCGCGGCGCTCTCGCTCACCGGTCAGTCGCTCAACCTGATGTCGCTCGGCGGCCTCGCGGTCGCCATCGGCCTCATCATCGACGACGCCGTGGTGGTGGTTGAGAACATCGAGCGACGGCTGGCCCTCCACCCCGACGAGCCCGCCGACGACGTGATCCGGCGGGGCACCGACGAGATCTTCGGCCCGGTCGCCGGCTCGACGCTCACGACGGTGGTCGTCTTCGCGCCGCTGGGTCTCCTCCAGGGGGTCGTCGGCTCCTTCTTCCAGTCGTTCTCGATCGCGCTCGCGGCGTCGGTGCTCCTCTCGCTCGCCATCGCGATGACGCTCATCCCGGCCCTGGTGAGCGAGATGGTCCGCCGCGCCCGCGCGCGCGGCGCGCCGACCTCCGGCCACCACGCGGTCATCGACCTGCGTCGGATCGAGACCTGGTACACCGCCCTCGCCGATCGGCTCATCGGCCACCGGCGTGTGGTGCTCGGCGTCGTGGGGCTGCTCCTCGTCGGCGGCGTCGCGATGATCAAGATGGTCGACACCGACTTCCTGCCGCAGATGGACGAAGGCGGCTTCATCCTCGACTACTGGACCGCGACGGGAAGCTCCCTGGCCGAGACCGACCGGGAGGTGCACGTCATCGAGGGGATCCTGGGGAAGGACCCGGACATCCAGGCCTTTTCGCGGCGGACCGGCACTGAGCTCGGGTTCGCGGCCACCGCGCCCAACCGCGGCGACTTCACCGTCCTCCTCAAGCCGCTGAGCCAGCGTCACGCCTCGGTGTACGCGGTGATGGATCGGGTGCGTGCCCAGATCGACGTCCAGATGCCCACCGTCCGGGTCGAGTTCGCCCAACTGATGCAGGATGCGCTCGATGACCTGGCCGGCGCGCCCTCGCCCATCGAGATCAAGCTCTTCAGTCCGGACCGTGCGGCGTCCGAGGAAGCGGCGCGCCGGGTCGCCGCAGCGATCGATCCGACCCCGGGGATGGTGGACTTGTTCAACGGCGTCGTCGGCCCGAGCCCCGAAGTGCTGGTCCAGCTCGACCCGGTGCGCGTGGCCCGCCTGGGGCTCACGCCCGCGGATGTCCTCGACCAGGCGCGCGGCGCTCTCTTCGGCACGCCGGCCGGCACCGTGCGGGAGCCCGATCGGCTGGTCCCGATCCGGGTCCGGCTCCCCGATTCCGTGCGTTACCGCGCCGACATCGCCGCCACCCTCCCGGTGGTGGGCCCCGACCGCTGGGCGCCGCTGGGTGCGCTCGGCACCGTGCGCGACACCACCGGGGCCAGCGAACAGCTGCGGGAGAATCTCCGCTCCCTCACCGAGGTCACCGCCCGGGTGGAAGGCGCGGGACTCGGCTCGGTCGTCGCGGCGATCCAGCGAAAGATCAAGGGGCTCGACCTGCCGGCCGGCGTGTCCCTCGAGATCGGCGGCCAGTACGCCAGTCAGCAGGAATCATTCAAGCAGCTGCTGCTGGTCTTTGCGCTGGCGGCAGGAGCGGTGCTGCTGGTGCTGGTCGTGCAATTTCGCGGCGTCCGCGGTCCCGCCACCATCCTGGCACTCACACCCCTCGGGCTCACGGGCGCCTTCGCGGCTCTCATTGCCAGCGGGGTCCCGTTCAACGTCTCGAGCTTCATGGGGCTCATCCTCCTCATCGGGCTCGTCGTCAAGAACGGCATCCTCCTCTTCGATGCCGCACAGCAATTCGCGGCGGAAGGCGCGACGCCTCGGGAAGCGCTCGCCCACGCCGGCCGGATCCGCCTCCGCCCGATCCTGATGACCACGCTCTGCACCCTCGCCGGGTTGCTGCCGCTCGCCCTGGGATGGGGCGCCGGCGCCGAATTGCAGAAACCGCTGGCCATCGCGGTGATCGGCGGCCTGACGGTGTCGACCCTGGTGACGCTTCTCCTGCTGCCGGCGGCGCTGGAAGTGACGGGGGCGCTGTCCGAGGGGCACTAGGTGCTAGGCACTAGGTACTAGGTGCTAGGTGCTAGGCGTGCTAGGTACTAGGTGGTGGCGAGTGGCGAGTGCGTCGGGGATGCCGTCCGGAGAGCATGGACGAAGCCTGCCATCCTGCGTTTCCGGTGGGGGAATGGTATAGTAGATGATGCGTTTCGAACGCCTGCTCCCATTCGTGCTCGCGGCCGTGGCGGCCTGCGGCCCCGACTACAGCGTCGTGCCGTCGTCGAGCGCGTCGATCAGCATCATATCGGGGAACACCCAGGTCGGCAGCGCCGGCACGGCACTCGCCGCTCCGGTCGTCTTCCTGGTCACCGACAGCACCGGCGCTCCCGCAGTCGGCGTGGCAATGACCTGGACACCCTCGGCAGGGAGCGGGTCGGTGTCCGCCAGCGCCGTCACCGATGCGGCGGGACACGCCTCCGCCACGTGGACCCTCGGGTCTGTCATCGGCGACCAGCACTTGACCGCACGCGCGACCGGGATCGGCACCGCCGTGGCATTGGCGATCCTGCCGGCGTTCGCCGCCACCCAGGTGACGGTGGGCACCGGATTCGCGTGCGGCATCGACGCCGCCGGCGCGGCACACTGCTGGGGCAACAATCCCGGCGGCGTCTTCGGCGACACGACCCTGGCGCCGAGCCTGACACCGGTCCTCGTGCCGGGAGGGCTCGTCCTGGCCCAGATCCGCGCCGGTGCCGATTTCGTCTGCGGGCTCACCACCACCGCGCGTCAGATCTGGTGCTGGGGCTCCAACGCACACGGCCAGCGCGGCGTGAGCGGCACGCCGATACCGGCGCCGGTGCTGGTGAGCGGCGGCCACACGTGGATCGGACTGGCCGCGGGAGGCCAGAGCGCCTGCGGCATCGCGAGCGACTCGACCGCCTGGTGCTGGGGGATCAACGACTACGGCCAGCTGGGTGACGGGACCGCCGGCACCGACCGGTTCCTGCCGGTGGCGGTCAAGGACTCGCTCAGGTTCACGACGCTCTCGATAAGCAGCACGCACAGCTGCGGCATCTCGACCGTGGGACGGCTCTGGTGCTGGGGCCGGAACGCCGACCGCGAACTCGGCGCCGATTCCACCGCCAGCCAGTACCTCGTCCCGGTACCCGTCGCTGCGACCGACAGCCTCGGCTTTCTGGCCGCCTCGGTCGCGGCTGGTGCCTTCCATACCTGCGCGGTGAGCGGCGCCAGGACGTATTGCTGGGGGGCGGATCTTCTGGGCCAGGTCGGCGACCGGACCACCAGTGCCACCGACGTGGCGCTCCCGGCCGTCATCGATTCCACCCTCGGCGTCGTGGCCCTCGGCGCCGATTCCGCCAGCACCGTGGCACTCGGCAGCGGAACGAAGGAGTACTGGTGGGGGTCCCGCGGCCCCAACCTCAGTGCGCCAGCCGCGGTGGACCGGTCGTTGCAGCCCAAGCTCGTGCCGACCTACCTGTTCTCGTCGTTCGCCACCGGCCAGAGCGTGAGCTGCGGCATCTATACCCGGAACTACGTGTTCTGCTGGGGATCATCGACCGACCCGAACTTTCCGGCCGCTGACCTGCCGGCGGGAGTGCCCGCGCCGTAGGTCGGAGTCCCGCCGTCACGCTGTGCAACGTCGCGGTGCTGGGTCGTCAACGCGGGATATCCACTCCCACCGACCATGATCGATCCTCGGGCCAAGGCCCGGGGCCGCCGTACGTGGAGGTATCCATGTCGACCCGAAGCTGGACGTTCGTGCTCGTCGGCATCACGCTCATTGCCGCTTGCTCAGCCGATCCGACCAGCCCGCTGGCCATCGGTTCCGTCCAGGTGGTCTCCGGCGATGGCCAATCCGGCACCCCCGGCCTTCCACTGAATGACACGCTCACCGTCAAGGTGCTGGACCAGACAGGGCGCTCCCCGATGAGCGGAGTCCCGGTGCAATGGTCGGTGCAGTATGGCGGCGGCACGTTCGACAGGACGGCCGACACCACCGACGTGAACGGCATGGCGCGCGCCGTGTGGACGGTCGGCATCCGTCCGGGGACCAATACCGCGAGCGCATACGTCGGAGACCTCCCAGGCGTCACCTTCTCGGCGACGGGCCGCGGCTTCCAGGCGATACAGGTCAGTGTGGGCTTTACCCATGCATGTGCCCTGGACGCCACCGGCCAGGCGTGGTGCTGGGGGTCCTGGGGGGGTGGGAACTCCCCGTTCTACGTTCCCAACCGGGTCGCGGGGGGACACACGTTCCAGCAGATCGCTGCCGGAGAGACTCACACGTGCGGCCTGGACACGGCAGGCGTCTCGTGGTGTTGGGGCGAGGCCTACGGCGGCGCACTTGGCAACGGGGCCACGGATGGATCGGCCATCGCACTCCCTGTGCAAGTCTCCGGTGCGCCGGCCTTTTCGCAGATCGCGACTGGAGATGGTTTGACGACCTGCGGCATCGCCGCCGACAGCTCGGCATATTGCTGGGGCGACAACTACTATGGGCAGGCCGGCTCCGGGTCGACCGCTGCCGTCGTTGCTTCACCAGCGTTGGTGACGGGCGGGCTCAAGTTCATCGCCTTGGCGCCATCTAACCAGCACACCTGCGGCATCGCGGCGGACCGGAGCGCCTGGTGCTGGGGCCTTGGGGCGAACCTGGGGAATGGCGGGGGGAACAGCAACGTCCCGGTACCCGTGAACGGGGGTCACAGCTTCCAGAGCCTGAGCGCGACCGACGCGTTCACCTGCGGCTTCACCACCGATGCCGGTCCGGTGTGTTGGGGGGCCATCTGGAATATAGAGCCGACGCAGGTCACGCCGGTGCGTGAAGCTGTGCTCGCCCAACTGAGCGAGTTCGCTCCCGGAGGCCCGTGGAGCTTTGGCATCAGTGGACAGCGATTACTGTACATCCCAGGCGCCGGACAGGTGACCGCATCGGATGCCGACGCCCCGCTCCCGCTGCACGGGCTCTCCGGAGGCTACTGGTCGGCCTGCGCGCTGGCGCAGGATGGCAGCGTGTACTGCGCAGGCGCCAACGACAAGGGACAACTCGGCAATCCAGACCGGCTCGGGTACGACCAGGCGTACTCGACGCCCCACGCGGTCGTCGCGCCACCCGGCTACTGAAAGACAGCCCCATATCTCATTTCCAGGTCCGCAGGAATCGAGATCGGGCCCGAGATTGCCGCGTTGGGAGGCATTCATGTCGATGCAAACTTGGAAGTTCGTGCTCGTCGGTACGGTGCTCCTTGCCGGCTGCTCTGCCGATCCGACCAGCCCGCTGGCCATCGGTTCCGTCCAGGTGGTCTCCGGCGATGGCCAATCCGGCACCCCCGGGCTTCCACTGAATGACACGCTCACCGTCAAGGTGCTGGACCAGACAGGGCGCTCCCCGATGAGCGGGGTCCCGGTGCAATGGTCGGTGCAGTACGGCGGCGGCAGCCTCGACCGCAGTGTCGACACTACAGACCTCCAGGGCATCGTGCGCGCTGTGTGGACCCTGGGTGGAACGCCTGGTGCCAATCGAGCAGTGGCCGCCGTGGCCGACCTGCCGGGGGTGGAGTTCTCGGCGCAGGGCCAGGGGTTTCGTGCGCTCCAGGTGAGTGTCGGGAACGACCACGCCTGTGCCATCGACACGCTCGGGCGGGGCTGGTGCTGGGGGGATGACACCTACGGCGAACTCGGCAACGGCATCCCTTTGGATTCATCGCCGATGGGCTATCAGCCGCAGCGGGTGGCAGGGGGACACACGTTCGTGCAAGTCGCATCAGGTTGGAACCATGTGTGCGCCCTGGATGGAGCGGGGCGCACCTGGTGCTGGGGCGACAATGGTTTTGGCCAGCTCGGCGGAAGTTCGCTCCGCAACTCAAGCACCCCGCTGCAGATCGCCGGGGCCCCTGCCTTTCGTGCGCTGGCGCAAGGCGGGAACAGCAGTACCACCTGCGGGATCGCGACCGACAATACGGCGTACTGCTGGGGTGAGAACGACCACGGTGAAGCGGGGACTGGGTCGGTGGCCGCAGCCGTGACCAGTCCACATCCCGTCGCTGGGGCGCACCAGTTCCGGAGCATCACCCTGGGTTCGGCCCACACTTGCGGGATCGCCGTCGACGGCACTGCTTGGTGCTGGGGCCTCAACAACCAGGGCCAACTCGGCGATTCCATGATTGGCGGATCGAGTACGGTGCCGGTGCAGGTCGCCGGCGCGTTTCAGTTCAGCTCGCTCGTGGCAGGGTTCAACTACACCTGCGGCCAGGCCATTGGCGCGGGGTGGGTCTGCTGGGGCCCGGTATTCCACGCATCATCAAACAGCGACTCCGTGTGGGCCAGCCCGACCCGGACACCCGCTCTCGATCAGTTCTCCGAGTTCGTGCCCGGGGATTTCATGGGAGGAGCCGTCGAGGGCGGTCGCGGGATCATGACCTTCGGGGTGGACGAGGCCAACGATGCAGGGGCTTCGCTCCCGCTGCACACCGTGTCCGCCAGCGACGTCGACGCCTGCGCCCTCGCGGCCGACGGCACGGTGTACTGCTGGGGGTGGAACGACGGCGGGCAACTTGGAAACCCCTACCACTTCGGCTGGGAGCCTGCGTACTTGACGGCACAGGTCGTCGTGGGGCCGCCGCCGGGATCGTGACCTGTGCGCCGTGCCGGCGACCTGTCGAGCCCCGCATTGCGGGGCTCGCTATTTTGTGGCGTGCCCATCGCCCGCATCATCTCCGGCGGCCAGACCGGCGTCGACCGTGCCGCGCTCGACGTCGCGCTCGTGCTCGGGATCGCCTGCGGCGGCTGGTGCCCCCGGGGCCGCCTGGCCGAGGACGGCGTGATCGCGGCGCGCTACCCCCTGTACGAGGCGCCGAGCGGCGACTACGCGGTGCGGACCGAGTGGAACGTGCGTGATGCCGACGGCACCATCGCCCTCACCAAGGGAGAGCCGGAGGGGGGGACGCGGCTCACCGTCGAGATCGCCCGGCGGCACCGGAAACCCTGCCTGCAGGTCGACTTGAGGAATCCGCCCGACCCGCGGGTGGTGGCCCGCTGGGCCCGCGCCCACCACATCCGCACCCTCAACGTGGCCGGACCGCGTGCGAGCAGCGTCCCGACGGCGTACGACGACGCCACCGGGTTCCTGGTCAAGCTGTTCGAGATTCTGAGAAGGTGAGAAACCAGAAGTGAAAAGTGAACAGTGAAAAGTAAAAAGGAAGAAGTAAGAAGGGAGACAGAGGGCGGGGGGTGCGACCGGCGACCGGCCGACATTGCCGGCAGGCTCCCGACGCGCAAAAGGGCTCTCATCTCATCGGAGCCCCCTCCTACCTCTTCACTCTTCACTTTTCACTCTCCACTGCACTACTTCACCATCCGCACTCCCACCACGTAGTACGGCGTGTCCCCGAAGCACCGGGTCGGAACACCGCGGTGCTCCTCGTAGGTCAGCACCATCCGCCCCTCGTGTCCCAACAGCTCGCTGACCACCGCCGCGACGGAATCGTTGCGCACCGTGAAGTCCCAGAAGATCGGCGCGGTGCCCGGGACGGTGGTCATCGCGAGCTCGCCTTCCCACGTCTTGCAGAGCCACCCCTTTTCCGAGAACGTCTGCAGGATCCCCGAGCGCTCCCCCTTGGAGTAGCTCCAGTGGAGCGCCGACCAGGTGAAGAAGGCGAATGACGCGATCGGGATGATGATGATGAGCGCGAGCGCGACCCGAAACCGGTGGCGCCACGGGGATGGTGCGGTAGCCGGCGCGGGGCCGGAGAACCCTGGGTCGGTCATGGGAGGACGTTAATGGCGAGCGGGGCGGTGCGCCATCAGATGATGCCGGCGACGGAATCGAGGACCCGATCCGGGGTGATGCCGCTCGCCGCCTGCGCCTCGGCACGGAACTTTCCGGTCCGCACCAGCCATCCCAACAACCCGCATCCTTGCGCGCCCTGGACGTCGGCCCAGATGTCGTCACCCACGACGGCGATCTCGGCCACCGACGTGTTGGCGCCAAGCCCCAATGAGCGGACGGCCGCTGCAAAGAAGTCCCGGCTGGGCTTCCCGGCCACCCGAGCCGAGGCGCCGGTCGCGAACTCGATGGCCGCCACGAAGGGGCCGGCATCGAGCGCCAGGCCATCGCCTCGCTGCCAGTAGCGGTCGCGCGAGAGCGCGATCACATCCGCACCGCCCATCACCGCGCGGAACGCCTCCTGAAGGAGGGTGTAGGTCCAGCCATCGCCGAGATCGCCGATCACGATCGCATCCGGGCGCGCACCCCCGGGACGGATGCCGGACGTGCCTCCCGCGAGCTCGAACTCGCCCAGGTCGGGAAGCGTCTGCGGGGCGACGAACGGCGCCACCACCCGATGGCCTCTGTGCCGCACCAGCTCCGCGGCCGCGAGCACCGCAGTCATCACCTGTTCGGCCGACGCAGGAAAACCATAGCTACGCAGGCGCTCGACGATGGCCGCACGCGGGCGGCGCGAGGTGTTGGTGATGAACCGGAAGGGGACCCGCGCCCACTCCAGGCGCTCCAGTGCCTCGACGGCGCCCGGTACGGGGCCGGCATCGGTGTAGAGCGTGCCGTCGAGGTCGAAGAGGAAGGCGGAGGGCATGTTCGATGGCGGGATGTGGACGGGGAAACAGTCAACGGTGAAAGGTCAACGGGGACGTCGCAGTACCCGTTCACCGTTCACTATTCACCGTTCACCATTCACTCAATGAAGACTTTCCACCAGCCGCCAGAGCTCGACCGGGCTGAACTCGTTGAAGCGATCGAGCAGCGCCGACTCGCCCCACTCCACGAAGATCCAACCGGTGGACCGGTGCCGGGCCCCGTCCACGAAATGGAGCCGCCCTGACCAGCTGTCCCTTTGCTGGCGCGCCTCGAGGTACACCCCCCACCGGGTGTCGTTCCGGGTGAGGTCGCCCAGGTGACGGGCGAGCGGCGCATTCGGCAGGTGCGGTGGAGAAGATGTCATAGGAGTGTGGCCCATTGCGCCTCCGGATGGATACACGCTAACGCCACCGGGCAAGGGGCGCCAGCGTCCGGGCGCTCCCGGACCGCTCCAGGACGGTGTACATTGCGCCCGCACATCGACTTGGACCACTGATGACCGCTCCGACGAACGCCACATGCCCCCGTTGCGGGAGTCCCGCCGAGGGGAAGTTCTGCGCCCATTGCGGCCAGTCACTGGGACCCAGTTCCTGCGTCCGCTGTCAGGCCGCGCTCTCTCCGGGGGCCAAGTTCTGTCACCGGTGCGGCACCCGGGCCGGCGGTGGTGGTTCCGCCGTCGGGCGTACCGAGCGCACTGCCTGGATCGTGGCCGGTGTCCTGGCGGTCGGCCTGATCGGGATGGTGGCGTGGCGGGTGCTGGCGGGCGTCTCGATGCCGGCGCGCCCCGACACCGGGCTTGCCAACGGCGCCACGCCCGGATTGAGCGCCGGCCCCGGCATCCCCGTCGGCCAGGCGCCCGATATCAGCAAGATGACGCCCAACGAGCGATTCGTCCGGCTCAACGACAAGGTGATGCAGGCCGCCCAGCAGGGCGACACTGCCACGGTCATCAACTTCACCCCGATGGCGATCGGCGCGTATGCGCAACTCCCGACGCCCAACATCGACGACCGGTACCACGCCGCCATCCTCCACGCCCAGGTCGGCGACTTTGCACCCGCGCTGGCGCTCGCGGATACCATCGCCAAGCTCGCGCCCGGCGATCTCTTCGCGCCGCTGGTCCGGGGCACCGTGGCCGACTTCCAGGGCAATGCCAGCGGGCGGATCGCGGCGTTCAAGGACTTCCAGCGCCACTACCCGGCCGAGATCGGGAAGTCGCGCCCCGAATACCAACAGCATCGGGCACTGCTGGATGACTTCAAGCGTGAGGCCGACAGCGCGGGGGTGCGGTAAGGCGGGGGAAAGCGGGGGAAAGCGCCGGAAGGCGGGGGAAGGCGGGGGAAGGCGGGGGAAGGCGGGCCGAATGTTCGCGCGCAGGTCGTCGAGTGCAAGAGGAGCGTCATCCCGAGCGGAGCGAGGGATCTTCTCCACGGAGATCGACGCGGGTGACCAGCTACTGGATTCGGCTGGTAGGTCCTTCGCTTCGCTCGGGATGACAGTCGGTCTGGTAACTGTTCCACATCGCGGTCATGCGGCAGCTGATGCTTCTCACGCGGCCACCCCTTCGGCTCACGACTCACAGCTCACAACTCAAGACTCACGACTCATATGCAGACCATCCGCGTTGCCCACTCCCCTGACTCCGACGACGCGTTCATGTTCTACGCGCTCGCGGAGGGGAAGATCGACACCGGCGAGCTTCACTATGTGCACGAACTGCAGGACATCCAGTCACTGAACGAGCGCGCGCTGAAGGCCGAGCTCGAAGTGACGGCGGTGTCGGTGCACGCATACGCGTACCTCGCCGACCGGTACGCCTTCCTGTCGAGCGGCTCCTCGATGGGCGATGGCTACGGCCCCCGCCTGGTGGCGCTCAAGCCCCGGCCGGCCGATCCGCGCGCCGCGCTCAAGGGGCTGCGCGTCGCGATCCCGGGCACGCTCACCACCGCCTACCTGGCCCTGCAGCTCTACCAGCCGGAGGTCACAACGCTGGTGGTCCCCTTCGACCAGGTCCAGGATGCGGTGCGGCGGGGCGAGGCGGACGTGGCGCTCGTGATCCACGAGGGGCAGATCACCTTTGCCGACGACGGGTTCCACCTCTGGGACGACATGGGCGCGTGGTGGCTTCGGGACACCGGACTTCCGCTGCCGCTGGGCGGCAACGTCGTCCGGCGCGACCTGGGGCCTGACGTGATGGCCCAGGTCGCCCGCGACCTCAAGGCCAGCATCGTCTACGCGCTGGCGCATCGGCGGCCGGCGCTCGAACACGCCAAGCGCTTCAACCGCGGCATCGGCGACGCCCGGACCGATGAATTCGTGGGGATGTACGTCAACGACTGGACCGTGGACTACGGCCCCCGGGGACGCCAGGCGGTGCAACTCCTGCTCGACCGGGCCTTCGAGGCGCGGATCATCCCCCACCGGGTGGTGGTCGACTTCGTGGGATAGAGTACAACGGCCCTGTCGGATTGACGCCTCCGACAGGCGCCGGTAGCTTCGCAACAGGCCATCCTTCGGAGGTCTTCGTGGCCGATCCTGCAGCGCCCGTCGCCGTCCTCGTCGTGGACGACGAAGAAGGCATCCGTAATGCACTCCGCAAGTTCCTGACGCAGCAGGGCTACGAGGTGTCCGTCGCCGGCACCGCGGCGGAGGGGCTGGCCGTGGCCAGGCGCCAACGCCTGACGGCGGTGCTGCTCGACATGCGCCTCCCGGATCGGAGCGGGATGGATCTCCTTCCCGACCTGCTCGAGGTCGATGGCGATCTGGCGATCCTGATGCTCACGGCCGTCAACGACGCCACGACCGCCGCGCTCTGCATCCAGCGGGGTGCCACCGACTACCTCACCAAGCCCCTCGACCTCTCAGACCTCGACAGCGCCCTGCGTCACGCACTGCGGCGCCGGGGCACCCGCATCGAGGAGCAGAGCCTGCACCACTGGCTCACCGAGGAGGTCGCGGCCCGGAGTGCCGAGCTGCGGCGCGAGCGGGCCAAGCTCGAGCAGGTGACCACTGCCACGCTGGAGGCGCTGGTCAATGCGCTGGAGGCCAAGGACGAGTTCCTGCGCGGGCATTCGGCCCGCGTCGCCGACCTGGCGGCGCTGGTGGCCGCCGAGATGGGACTCGACGACGAGCAGGTCGAGCAACTCAGGCGTGCGGGCCGGCTCCACGATATCGGGAAGATCGGGATCAGCGAGCAGGTCCTCCAGAAGCACGGGCCGCTCACGCCGGAGGAGTTCACCCACGTCAAGGAGCACGTGACGATCGGGTCCCAGATCCTGGCGCCGCTGACCCACCTGGGCGACATCATCTCCTTCGTCCGCCACCACCACGAACATTGGGACGGCGGCGGCTACCCGGACGGATTGAAGGGGGAACAGATCCCGATGGGCGCCCGGATCCTCGCCGTGGTGGAGATCTACGACGCGCTGACGACCGCTCGGCCGTACCAGGAGCGGATGGATCCCGACGCGGCGGTGGCGCGCATGAAGGGCCTCTCGGGCCGCGTCATCGACGCCACGGCATACGAGGCGCTGCTGCGCGCCGTCGAGCGACGGCAGAATCTCGTGTTCCTCGACGACCCGCGGCGCTGACCACTGACCGACCGCGCCGACCTGCGGATCCTCATCGTCGACGATGACCCGGCCATGCCGCGGATCATCGGCGCGGTCCTGACGGCCGCCGGGTTCCGCGCCCCGGCGCACGTCGCCACCGGCGGTGCCGCCCTTGCCGCCGACCCCGCCGACCTGGTCCTGCTCGACCTTCAGCTCCCCGATACGTCGGGCCTCGAGATCCTCTCCGCCCTGCGCGCGCGACCGTCCCCGCCGGCGGTCGTGGTCGTCACCGCGCACGGCAGCGAGGCCGCGGCGGTCCAGGCCCTCCGCCTCGGCGCCGATGACTACCTCATCAAGGACGCGGCGCTCCGCGACCTGCTCCCGCAGGTGGTGGAGCGGCAGCGCCGGAACCTTGCCCTGCGCCGGGCGCTCGCCGCCGCGGAACGGGATCTCGTCGCCGCGGAACGGCTGGCGGCGGTCGGCCAGATCACGGTGTCACTGCACCACGCCCTCAACAATCCCCTGATGGCGGCCAGCACCGAGGTCGAGCTCCTGCTCCGCGGTGGCGATCTGTCGAACGACCAGCGCGAGGCATTGGAGAGCGTGCGAGCGTCCTTGACGCGGATCGCCGAGCAGGTGCGCCACGCCGCCGCGCTCCAGTCGGCGCCGGTCGTGGAATACCTGGAAGGGGCGGTGGAGATGGTGGACCTGGCCGCCACACCCGAGACCATCCGTCCGGCACGTCGCGGCAGTGCACTCGTCGCCGCCGAAGACCCGGGCCTGGCCCGGATCCTTGGCCACCTGCTGGGCCACGCGGGCTTTGCGGTCGAGACCTGCCCCCCGCGCGACGTGATGGCCCGTCTCAACCCCGACCGACCGGGGGTGAACGCCGTGATCGTTCAGGCCGGTGCGGTCGCACCGACGGTGCTGCCGACCGTTGCCGCCGGCTCCCCGCTGCTCGTCGCGGTGGGAGCGCCCGGCGCACTCGCGCCGTTCGAGGGAAGGGTGACCTTCGCGGTGGCGATCCCGTTCGACCCCGGCGTCCTGGTCCAGGACATCATCGCGCGGCTGGAGCACGGGGCCTTCTGATACCGGCGGCCGTGGGCCCCGCCCCGGCCCTCACACCGCCCCGACGTCGGGGAGCGGCACGCCGTCGCGCTTCATCTGCTGGTATCCCATCCCCCGAAGCCGGGCGATCCGCACCCGGGTCGGCGGGTGGGACCCCAGGAGATCCGCAGCAGCCCCCTCCCGGTCATTCAGCGCGCTGCCTGCCGGGTCGACGATACAGAGGTGTGCCGCACCGTTGGCGATGCTCCGGGTCGGTGCCACCGCCGCGTTGAGCTTTTCCAGCGCCGAGGCGAGCGCCAACGGATTACGGGTGAACTGGGCGCCGGTGGCGTCGGCCAGGAACTCGCGCTTGCGGCTCACGGCCATCGCGAGGAGTCGGGTCACAAGCGGCGCCAGGATGAGCGAGACGACCCACACCACCAGTACCACGAGCGCCAGCGGACCGGCGCCCTTGCCCTCGTTGTCCCTTCCACGCCCGCCGCCCCCGAAGCCGAGCCACCGCCCGGTGCCCTGGGACATCAGGGCCACGGCGCCGACGATCGCGGCCAGCAGGGTCATCAACCGCACGTCGAGATTCCGCACGTGCGCCAGCTCGTGCGCCACCACGGCCTGCAGCTCATCCCGGTCGAGTGTGTCCAGCAACCCCTCGGTCACGGCGATGCTGGCGGTGGACGGATCATTCCCCGTGGCGAATGCGTTGGGATCGGCATCGGGCACGATCCAGATGCGGGGCCGCGGGATGCTGGCGGCGATGGCCATCTCCTCCACCACGTTCACCAGCACCTTTTCCTTGTCGGTGGCGGGATCGGTCACTTCCCGTGCCCCGGTGGCCCAGAGCACGCGGGAGGCGCCGTCGTGCCACGCATACCAGCAGAGACCCACCCCCACCAACGTCATCACGATGCCGAACCACGGGAAGGCGTGATGATACTGCCCGACGGGAAGGCCGCGGGTGTACAGGTAGTACGCCCAGTCGCCGCCGAAACCCAGCCAGGCAAAGAATGCGATGAACCCCGCCACCAGCCACACCGACTTGCGACGATTATCGGCCTGCTGGGCCCAGAGGTCGGCGTCCGCCACCAGCCCTACTTGCCCATCGAGAGGTCGACGTTGGGCACCGCGCGCTCGCCGGCGTCCTCGATCTCCCACAACTCGGCCGGCACCGCCTTCGCAAAACCCGCCACGAGGCTGGTGGGGAACTGCTGCTGGGCGGTGTTGTACCCGGTGGCCAGGTCATTGTAGGCCTGTCGCGCGAACGTGATCTTGTTCTCGGTGCTCGCCAGCTCCTCTTGGAGCTGCGCCACGTTCCCGGTCGACTTGAGGTCGGGGTACGCTTCCGAGACCGCGAAGAGCCGGCCCAGCGCCTGCGTCAACTCCCCCTCGGCCTTGGCCGTCTCCTTGACGCCGCTGGCGCCGAGGGCGCGGGTCCGCGCAGCCGTGACCGCCTCGAGGGTCTCCTTCTCGAAGTTCATCGCGCCCTTGACGGTGCTGACCAGGTTCGGGATCAGGTCGTGGCGCCGCTTGAGCTGCACGTCGATCTGCTTCCAGGCATTGACGACGTTGTTCTTCAGGGCAATGAGCCGGTTATACGCCGCGACGAACCAGAGTCCGGCCACGACGAGGATGGCGAGCAGGAGGATCGCACCCATCGGACGCTCCAAGGTTACGGGGATGATGCGATGAATCTAGCGGCGGGGGACCCCGTCACGGGCGGGGGCGGTCAGTCGGTGACGCCCTGCTCCAGACGCTCCAGCAGGGTGCGGAGCGCCTGCGCCAACACCGCCTCCGCGTCGGGCCGGCGGAGCGCCGGATGCGACGCGCTCACCAACAGGTCGACACCCGTCGCCACCGGGATCCGTCGAAGGGTGCCCGGCGCGGACTCTGCGCCCATCGCGCCGGGCGACTTGGCGACCATCCGCCCTGACCGGCCCCGCGCGCGCGACGTCCAGCCGAGGAGCTCCGGCGGCGGCAGCGCCGGTCCGATGGTGGACGCCACCCGGCGCTCGATCGCATCTCCGGTCTGCTCGCGACCTTCTTCGATGATCGCGGCGAGCGTCATCCCTTCCATCTGGCGCAGCTTGATGGCCAGCACCTGCAGGAGGTGGCGGTAGCCGTATACGGCAGCGGTGCCCCGTCCCTCGGGGCCGTCCACCAGATGACGGCTCAGGTAGAATCGGATGGTCCGGACCGAGGGGCGGGCCTGGGCGGCGCCGGAGAGCGGCACCACGTCGGACGCCTCGAGGATGGCCCCGGCCAGCGCGGCCAGGTCCTGCAATCCCCAGGGGGCAAGCGTGCGGTAACTGCGGAGGGTGGCCAGTGGATCGGCCGGGGGGAGGCCCGCGCTCACGCCGTGTCGCGGCTCTCGCTCGCGAACTGCCGGTCGATCTCGCCAAGGACGGCGAGCAACTGATCCACGGTGAACGGTTTGCCGAGGAAGTGGCAGCCGCCCAGTTCGGCGGGGAGCCCCCCCTCCAGGTCGAGCGGCGCACCCGACATCAGCACCACCCGCCCCTTGAGGCGGGGCCACCGGTGGATCAGGACCAGGTAGAGCGCCTCACCCGAGAGCTTGGGCATCCGGCGGTCGAGCAGCACCACATCCACCGTCTCATCGGCGAGCAGACGGAGCGCCGTGTCCGGCCCGGCCGCGGCCAGCACCTGGTGCCCGACGCGCACCAGCAGTCGCTGGATCACGCCTCGGATCACCGGCTCGTCGTCAATGATGAGCACCAGCATCGATCACCCCACCAGACGTTCGTGGATCCCGACCAATCGCTCCGACAACAGCGCCATCGCATCGTCCGGGCTCAGCGACAACCGCGCCTCGCCGGCGGTCCGGCCGAAGACTGAGCGCAGCTGCAACTGCAGGGACCTGGCCCGGGCATACCCCAGCTTCCGGGCGACATCCTCCACCGTGAATCCCGGATCGAGGAGGAGTCGATGCGCGTACAGAAGCCGGGCCATCTGCAGCAACTTGCTCGGCGCGGGCAGCTGGAGCCGGGCAAAGAGCCGCTCACAGGTGCGGCGGCCCAACTGCGCCCGACGGGCCAGGTCCTCGACCCCCGCCTCACCTGGCGACTGGATCGCCGCCTCCAGCGCCCACCCCACCCGTTCCGGAAGCCGCTCCGCCAGCGGCCGCAGGGCCAACAGCACCTGATGCGGCGCCGTCAGCGCCCATTCGTCCCGCAGCACTCGGCGCAGTTGGGCCGGATCATCGTCAAAGCGGGTGAACACCACCCGCCGCACCCCGATCCTGCCCAGGTCGAGGAGCACCGCCGCCGTGGCCGGCGTGAGCGAGGTGTAGGCCACCACCGGCAGGGAGGGAAAGAACGCGCGGACCCGTTCGATCTCCCGTACCCTCGGCGCGCCTTCGAGCATCGGATCCACCACCGCAAGCCCGACCGGCCGACTGCGGATGATCCGCACCGCCTGGGCCCAGGTATGCGCCGACTCGAAGGCAAATCCGTCGGGGTCCGCCGCCCGCAGCCGGGGCATCCGCTCCGCCGGGACCGCCGCGAGCATCAGGAGCGGCTGTCGCAAAATGGGCCCAGATTGACGCAAAACCTGCCTACTGCCTGCAGCACGCGGACGCGACCTTACGGGCACCTTGAGACGCCCATCTCCATCCGCGAGGGTCACCCCGATGTCAGTCAACAAGCGCATCTACGCCGTGCTCGCTCTCTCCGCGTTGGTCTTCGCCGCCGGCGCCTGCGCCGATTCCACCGCACCGACGTCATCCGCCAACAAGTCCGCCACCATCCAGCA
>DASSGV010000004.1:0-16305 GCA_035693225.1 Gemmatimonadales bacterium
GAGATGGTGATGGAGTCGGTGTTCGCGGTGGTGGACATCTTCTTCGTCGGCAAGATCGGGCCCGCCGCGGTGGCCACGGTGGGGCTCACCGAGACGCTGGTCATCATCGTCTACACGATCGCGTTCGGGCTCGCGATCGCGCTGGCGGCCCTGGTCTCCCGTCGCATCGGCGAAAAGGACCCCGATGGCGCGGCGCACACCGCCATCCAGGGGATCTGGCTCGCCGTCCTGGTGTCGATCCCCCTGGCCGTCATCGGGGTCATCGCCGGCCCTTCGCTGCTGGGGTTGATGGGTGCCGGCCCCGACGTCCTGGCGATCGGCGCCGGATACGCGCGGATCCTCCTGGGTGGCAACGTCGTCATCCTCCTCATCTTCATCATCAACGCCGCCTTTCGTGGCGCGGGCGACCCCGCCATCGCGATGCGGGTCCTCTGGCTCGGCAACGGGATCAACATCATCCTCAACCCCTGCCTCATCCTGGGGCTCGGGCCCTTCCACCGTTTCGGGGTCACGGGATCGGCCATCGCGACGCTGATCGGTCGAGGCAGCGGCGTCGCCTATCAACTCTGGGCCCTGAAACGGGGTTCTGGGAATCTGGTGGTGCGGCGCGCGCACCTGGCACCCGACCTGCCGCTGATGGGGCGGATCCTCAAGCTCTCCGGTGCCGCGACGCTGCAGAACTTCATCGGCTCCGCGAGTTGGATCGGGTTGATGCGGGTGGTGGCGCCGTTCGGGAGCGAAGTGGTGGCGGGGTACACCATCGCCATCCGCGTCATCATCTTCGTCTTCCTGCCGTCGTGGGGGCTGAGCAACGCCGGCTCGACCCTGGTGGGCCAGAGCCTGGGCGCGGGGAAACCGGAGCGTGCCGAGGAGGCGAGTTGGCGGGCGGCGTTCTACAACTTCGTGTTCCTGGGAGCCTTCGGGATCGTGTTCGTGGCCGCGGCGCCGTGGATCGTGGGGCTCTTTACCAAGGATGCTGCGGTCGTGGCGGTGGGGGCGCGGGCGCTGCTCATCATCGGTGTCGGGCTCCCGGTCTTCGCGTATGCGATGGTGCTCTCCAACGCCTTCAACGGTGCGGGCGATACCTGGACGCCGACGTGGATGAATTTTGCCTGCTTCTGGGCGTTCGAAGTGCCGTGCGCCTGGTGGCTGGCCACCCGGGCGGGGTGGGGGCCGGAAGGGGTGTTCACCGCGATCACCGTGGCGTTCGCGGCCTACGCGGCGGTGTCGATCGTCTGGTTCCGGCGCGGGGGGTGGAAGCGGGTGGTGGTGTAGGGGTGGTGAACGGTAAACGGTGAACGGGAGGTGGTGGGGCGAGAACGTCATCCTGAGCAGAGCGAGGGACCTCACCCGCAAGCATCGAGAATGAGCGGGAAGCGCCGATGCCACCTCAAGAAGGTCCCTCGCTGTGCCCGGGATGACAGCGGTCCGGTACCGGCCCGCACTACGCGGTCCGCGCCGGCGGCCCTTCGTTCCATTCGTTCCAGTAGCGGCTCACCAATTGGATGAGTTCCTGCAGGGCATCGAAGCTCACCGGCTTGACGAGGTACGAATTGGCGCCGAGGTCGTAGGCGCGGTTCACGTCCCCGCCGTCGCGTGAGGAGGTGAGCATCACCGTGGGCACCCGCTGCAAGGGGATCTGCGCGCGCATCCACTGCAGCACGTCCAGGCCGCTTCGGCGCGGGAGCTTGATATCGAGGAGGACGAGGTCGGGGAGCGGGTGGCGGGTCCGGTCGGCGTAGGGCGCGTCACCCTGAAGGTAGGCGACGGCCGCATCGCCATCGCCGACGGAGTGGATCGCCCCCGGGGCCCCGGATCTGGTGAAGGCGCGCCGGATGAGGAGGACGTCGTTGGCGTCGTCCTCGACCAGCAGGATCACGGCGTTGTCACGCGGCACCTGGCGCCTCCATCCGGGGAAGTTCGATCCAGAACCTGCTGCCCGCTCCGACCGCCGACTCCACCCCGACCGTCCCGCCCATCTTTTCCATCGCCTTGCGCACGATGGCGAGCCCGATGCCGGTGCCGGAGTATTCATCGGCGCCGTGCAGGCGTTCGAAGACGCCGAAGATCTTCTGCTGGAACTGGGGCTCGATCCCGATCCCGTTGTCCTCGACCCACACCCGCACGGTGCCGTCGTGCTGGATGGCGCGCACCCGCACCTCCGGGATCCGATCCGCCGGCACGAACTTGACGGCATTCCCGATCAGGTTGGCGAACACCTGCACCAGCGTCGCGGGGTGCCCCACCGCCGCCGGCAGTGTGGGATCGACCGTCAGGCGGGCGCGGCGGGCGGCGAGGTCACCCTTGACCTGCCGGGTCGCGGCACTCACCGTCTGGGCCAGGTCGACGGGCCCGTTGTCCAGGTCGGTGCGGGCCACCCGGCTGTAATTGAGCAGGTCGAGGATCATCCGGTCCATCGTCTGCGCGCCGTCGGACACCAGCTCGGCGTAATGGCGACCGGTCGGATCGAGTTGAGCGGCGTGGTCCTCCAGCAGCGCCTGGCTGAATCCCTGCATCGCCCGGAGCGGCGCACGCAGGTCGTGCGCAAGGGAGTAGCCAAAGGCCTCGAGCTCCTCGTTGCGCTCCTTGAGCTCCCGGGTCCGTTCGGCGACCCGGCGCTCCAGCTCCTCCTGCGACTCACGCACATGCGCCACCATCGTGGTGAAGGCGGTGGCCAGGCGGCCGATCTCGTCCTGTCGGTCCCCGGCGCTCACGGCGCCGTCGAACTGACCGCGCGCGACCGCCTCCGCCGCGTGGGTCAGGTCGGCCAGCGGACGCATCAGCCTGCGACTTGCCATCCACGTACCGGCCAGGAGCACCACCAGCAGGATGGCGGTGATGACGCCGAATCGTCCGAGGAACCGCATTGCCGGCGCCAGCGACTCGGCGCGGCTGAACTCGACCAACACCGTCCACGGCGTACCCGGCACGTGCCGCGCCATCGCGACCACCGGCCCGGTCTCCGGACGATCATAGCGGATCGGTCCGGTGGCCGTATCCACCGCCACCGGCGGGCCGGCGACCGTGTGCTCCAGGTCGGTCCAGCCCCCTCCCTCGGTGCTGCCCAACAACAGCGTGGCACCGCTGCCAATGAGGGTGTTGAGCTGCTGGCGCGCCTCTGGAGTGGACGTGATCCGGCGCCATTCGACGTACACTGCGTGCGGCTTGCCGCGGACCCGGATCGGCGCGGCGGCGGCGTAGAACACCGAATCGCCGACCACGTGGATCGGGCCGATGACCTCCCCGTTGTTGGCGACGGCGTCACGGACCAGCGCGGCATCGATGGCGGGATCGAGGAGGACTCGTTCGTTGCCGACCCGGACGAGGAGCACGTTGGCGGCAGAGCGGATCTCGCGAAGGGCAATTTCCTTGGCGGCGTTGGGTGCCGGTTCCAGCGCCCTGGTGACCGCATCGTGGTGCGCGGCGTCCGGTGTCCGGACGAACGCGACGACCGGCGCAGTATCGGCGATGGCCCGCACGACCTTGCGATACTGTGCGCCGTTGGCATCGAGCATGCCGCGAAGTTCGTCGGTGACGTCGCCGAGGCGCCGCACGCTCTGGCGCATTGCGGAATCGCGGACCGACCCATAGACCGCGAAGGCGCCGATCACGACGCCCAGGAGGAGCAACCCGCCGATCTGGAGCGGGAGCATCACGGCCAGCGATCGGGTGGGGCGGAAGGATCGAAGGGGCATGGGCTTTCTGGGTGGTGTGACCGGGAGTGGGCCACACCCAATACTGGGCCTTCGGCTTCACTGCGCAAAGGGGGGAAGCGCCGCGGTGGGTGTACAATTTTTTGACGAGTGCCATTTGGCGGGCTTAACTCCCCGCGCCGGCGCCTTCTCGTTGCGATCCGCCACTACGAAGTCGGTCCCGCGAAGGTCGTGTCGGGAACCGGAGCGTCGACCTCGACCGTCCGAAATCGGATCTGTTGCGGTCCCGAATCGATGATCCGGGCGAACTCGATCCCAGCTTCCGGTTCGTAATCGCTGAAGAGCGAGGTCACGTCATAGTCGCGGTCGGCGCCGTGGATGGTCCCTTCCCATTTGAGCTGCAGCCACGTGTCGGCATCGAACCAGGCGTAGCGGACCGAGCTGTCGCGTCCGGTGACCCGGAGCTTCCATGCCGGGCGGCCCAGGGCGGTATCCTTGCCGACCAGTTCGATCCGGTTCCCCTTGGCTGTGGCGTCGACGAAGGGGCCGTCGATGTCGGTGCTGCCGGCCATGTTCTGCAGCTCCTCCGGCGTGAGCTGGCGTGGTGCCGCCGCGCCGGGACCCCGGAGCCATCCGTGAACGCCGTCGGACCACCGGACCAGCATCCCGTTCGGCGTCTCGATCTCCTCCCGCGCCTTTCCTCCGCGCTTCATCGTGACGCGGAGGGACCCTGGCGCCGCGGTGCCGAAGGAGATCATGCCGGTGAACCGTGTGGTCTCGACCGCCTTGATCCGGGCGAGGCCACCCCGCGCCGCGATCGACCGCGCGACGATCTCCGCTGCGGTCTGCGCCTGCGCCACCGATGGGAAGAGGAGGAGCAGGAGGGCGGGAATGCCAAGACGTCGGTGCATCGTGATCCTGGGTGGATGGCCCCGGGGACGATGGTCGTCGACGGGGATGCACACTCTTCCAGGTCTCACGCCGACCGATCGAGCACCTGGCGTACCTTCCGGGTCAATCCCGCGGCCGCATACGGCTTTTCAAGGAACGCAACGGTGGCCTCGAGGATCCCGTGTCGCACGACCGCGTCGTCGGTGTAGCCTGACAGGTAAAGCACCCTGAGCCCCGGGTGCTCCGCCTGCAGGCGCTCGGCGAGTTCACGGCCGCTCATCTCGGGCATCACGACATCGGTCACCAGGAGGTCGATCGGATGCTTCGCGGCCGCGACGACCTTCAATGCGGCCGGGCCGTCGGCGGCCTCGAGCACCTGATAGCCGCAGTTGCGGAGGATGCGGCAGGTGACGTGGCGGACGGCGTCGGCATCCTCGACAACGAGAAGGGTCTCGGTACCGCCGAGCGCGGTGGGCTCGGGCACCGGGGCGGATGAGAGCAGCGGAGCATCACTCCGTGGCAGGTGGATCCGGAAGGTGGCTCCACGGCCCTCTTCACTGTACACCGACACGTGGCCACCGCTCCGCTGGACGATGCCGTATACCGTGGCCAGACCGAGGCCGGTGCCCTTGCCGCTCTCCTTGGTGGTGAAGAACGGTTCGAACATATGGCGTTTCACTTCGGCGGACATGCCGATCCCGGTGTCGGTCACCGTGAGACGTACGTAGCGACCGGGAGGGAGCCCGGGATGGCCGGTGGCGTAGGTATCGTCCACCTCGAGGGCGCTGGTGCCGATGGTCAAGTGGCCGCCCTGCGGCATGGCGTCGCGCGCATTGACGGCAAGGTTGAGCAGGACCTGCTCCAGTTCACCGGGGTCCGCGACCACCGTCCCGATCCCGTCCTGCAAGGTGAGGGCGAGCAGGACATCCTCCCCGATCAGGCGCCGGACCATCTCCTCCAGGCCGCGGATCACCCCGTTCAGGTCGAGCGGACGCGGTGCGGCCACCGACTTCCGGCTGAACGCCAGGAGCTGGCGGGTCAGGGCGGCGGCGCGTTGCCCGGCGCGCAGGATCTCTTCGAGCTCCTCGGTCGGTGCCTCACCGTCAGCCGCGCGTGCGAGCCCGAGGTCGCAGGACCCGATGATGGCGGTGAGGATGTTGTTGAAATCGTGTGCCACGCCCCCGGCGAGCCGTCCGACGGCTTCAAGCTTCTGGGCCTGGCGGTATTGCTCCTCCAGCCGCTCCTGCTGGGTGATGTCCCGCACGAAGCCTTCGATGTACTGAACCTTGCCGCCGGCGTCGAGGACCGCACGCACGGTGAGCTGCACCCGGATCAGCGAGCCGTCCCGGCGTTTCCAGGTGACGACGGCCTCGTGCGGGAGCAGGGTCCGGAGGGTCTCGGAGACCAGCGCCGAGCGCTCTGCCGGATCGAGATACAGTTCGGGGAGCGGGCGCTGGGCCAGCTCGGCCTGCGTATCATAGCCGAGCATCCGGGCGAGCTCGTGGTTGACCACCAGGAACCGTCCGTCCACCGTGGCCTGGCAGACGCCCAACGGCGCCGATTCGGTGAGGTCGCGATAGCGGCGGTCCGCTTCCACCCGCTCCCGTTCCGCCTGCCGCTGGTCGGTGATGTCCCGCAGATGGGCCACCATCCCTTCGATGGCCGGGTCGATCAGCCGATTGCTGCCGACGACGTCCACCAGCCGCCAACTGCCGTCGCGGTGCTGGATCCGCAGCTCGCGGCGCACGATCCCGCGGGGATGGCTGGCCAGGTCGCGGAAGATGGTGACGGCAGCGGCCGCATCGTCAGGGTGGACCCGCTGAAAGGCACGCTGTCCGACATAGTCGGCGGGGGCAATGCCGATGATGCTGGCGATGGCGGGGCTGGCATAGCGGACCACCTGGTCGGCGCCCACAACGATCACCGCATCGCTGCTGTTCTCGATCAGCGCGCGGAACCGCGCCTCGGATCGGGCATGCTTCGCGCGCACGGCCTTGAGCTCGAGCGCACGGTCGATCGCCGGTCCCAGCCGATGGAGGCGTTCCTTGACCACATAGTCGGTGGCGCCGGCGCGGATGTAGTCGGCCGCCGTCTCCTCCTCCAGCGACCCGGTGACGACGATCACTGGGAGGCCCGAGGCCACCCGCGTCACCACCCGGATGGCGTCGTGGGCACTGAACTGCGGAAGGGAGTGATCGGAGAGCACGAGGTCGGGGGCGAAGGTCTTCAGGGCGTCGATCAGTTCGGCCTCGTGCTGCACCCGAAGGATCTCGGCGGCATAACCGGCGCGCTTGAGCTCCCGGGCGATCAGCTCCGCATCGCTCGCCAGATCCTCGACCAGCAGCACCCGGATCTTCGCCATCCGACTCCTCTGAAAGCCGCTTCAGTAATAGTGCGCGGGGGATGGACGATGCGCCAGCGGGCGGGTCGATGATGTGACGGGGCCCACACCGGCGCCACCGGGTGGCGGCCCGGCATCAGGTCAGTGCGGGAACTGCTTCTTGCGGGAGAACTCGTCGAGGAACCTGCGTTCGGCGTCCGAGAGCGACCCGATCCCGGTGGCGCCGATCTTGTCGAGCAGCCGGTCGAGCTCCGCCTCGGTATCTCCCGATGACGTCGGGCGGGACCGACGCACTGGCGTCGACCGCGGAAGGCCATGCGCCGCGTCATCGGCGATGCCGTGGCTCACCAGCACCACCCGCTCCAGGGGCCACTCCTTCGGGAGCGGGCCCCCCACAAGGGCGTTCAGGCGGAAGAAGAGCCAGCCGAAGAGGAGCCCGCCCAGGTGCGCCTCATGGGCGATCCCGTCATGCCAGAAGAAGGCACCCAGCAGGTCGAAACCGGCCAGCAGCGCCACCAGCACCTGGGCGCGGATCGGGAAGGGGAACGGGAAGATCAACAGTTCGCGGTCGGGAAGGAGGATGCCATACGCGATGGCGATGCCCATCACCGCACCCGACATTCCGATGAACGGACCGACCGGATGGATCACGTTGAGCGCCACGGTGAACGCCGCGGCACCGATGCCGCAGTAGAGGAAGTAGGCCAGGAACTTCCCGCTCCCCATCCGCCGCTCGACCGACGGACCGAGGGCCAGGAGGAAGATCGCGTTGAGCAGGAGGTGGAGCAGTCCGCCGTGGACGAAGATGTAGGTGACGAATGTCCAGGGGCGCACGAAGGCGAGCGCCGGCACGAACGACAGTGCGTCGACGAAGACCGGGGCGGTGAACACCGTGGCGAGCAGCAACTGCACCACCGCGGCGACGACCACGATGCGCGCCACCCAGGGCGAGATGCGGGGGAATGGCAGGGTGCCCATGGATTTCAAGATACAGCGGCGGGCGGGGGAAAGCGGGGGAATGCGTGGGAAAGCGTAGGAAAGCGAGGGAAGGCGGAGGAAAGAGTGGGACAGCGTGGGAAAGCGGGGGAAAGCGTAGGAAAGCGTAGGAAAGCGAGGGAAAGTGGGAGAAGGCGAGGGAAATCGTGGTGTGAGAATATGTTGGTGACAGGAGGGAAATGAACGAAGGCGGATGGGGTATCGGGAACACGCGGACGCGCAGGAGCGTCATCCCGAGGGAGCACCGCGACCGAGGGATCTTGCCTGCGTGGATCGGGATCCGGAGACGCGCTCCGTGAACGACGGGAAGATCCCTCCCGTCGGCAGGCTCAGGGCACGCTGCTCCGCTCGGGAAGACAGATCCATTTCACACCCGCCACCTTCCCCCACTTTCCGCCGCCTTCCCCCGCTTTCCTCCGCCTTCCTCCGCTTTCCTCCGCCTTCCTCCGCTTTCCTCCGCTTTCCTACGCCTTCCCCCGCTTTCTCGCCCCCGTGCAGATCCGCTCGCACAGCTCGCCAAAATCCATCCCCATCGCCCGTGCCGACTGCGGCATCAGGCTGGTACCGGTCATTCCGGGGAGGGTGTTGGCCTCGAGGCAGATGAGTTCATTGGCCGGCGAGAGCCGGAAGTCGACCCTGCTGTAGTTGCCGAGCTTGAGGGCGCGATGGGCCAGGACCGAGAGCCGCTGCGCCTCGGTGGTGATCCTGGCGCTCACGTCGGCGGGGAAGATCTCCTCCGACATCCCCGGCTGGTACTTGCACTCGTAGTCGAAGATCTCGTGCTTCGGGATGATCTCGCCCACGGCGAGCGCCCTGCCGTCGAGGACGCCGACGGTGAGTTCCCGTCCGGGGATGAAGCGCTCGATCATCACCTCGTCGTCGTAGCGGCCGGCGAGCGTGATCGCATCGGCCAGCGCCTTCGGGTCCTTCACCACCGTGAGTCCGACGGTCGATCCCTGCTTCGACGGCTTGACCACGCACGGATATCCGATCGCGCGCGCAATGTCCGGCTCGGCCACCGGCGCCATCAGCCACTCGGCCACCGGCACTCCCGCGGCGCGGAAGAGTTTCTTGGAGACATCCTTGTCCATCGCGAGGGCGCTGCCGAGGGGACCGCTCCCGGTGTAGGGTACGCCCACGACATCGAGCACCGCCTGCAGGGTGCCGTCCTCTCCCCAGCCGCCGTGCAGCGCCAGGAAGAGCACCTCTGCCGACGCGACCACCGGGATCGTCGCCAGGCGCGACAGCAGGAGGCCGCGTTCCATCTCCACCAGACGTTCGGTCGACGGCGGGGCGTGGCCCACGGAACCGGGCATCAGCGAGGGCTCGTCCCGCTCCGCCACGTGGCCGCGTGTGGTATCGACCACGGACACGTGATGCCCGCGCGACCGCAACGCGGCGACCACCTGCGTGGCGGAGGCGAGCGCCACATCGCGTTCCGCGGAGGCGCCGCCGGTGAGGACGGTGATGTGGGAGCTGTGAGTCATGAGGGGTGAGTCCGGAGCCCTCGGCTCATCGTGCAGCCCCCTTGGCGGGGGTTGAGTCCCGTTCGCGCTTGAGCTGCGCCAGATCTTCGCGGAGGCTTCCCTTGTTGTCGGCGTGGCGGAAGTCCACGAAGACCCACCCGGTCGTGGTGCGCCGCAGCTGGGCGATCACGTCGGGCCCGGTGTGTGGGGCTGCGTTTCCACAGATTCCCCTGACAGGAACATTCACGGTGTCGCCAGACCAGGTTGCGCCGGCAACCGTGTAGCGGTCGCACGGATCCTGATTTCCCGTGAACGGGTCCCAATCAATCCCGACGATATACTCGGAATCCTTGGCCTGCGCAGTAAAGTCCGCGCGGAGCGCACTCAAGAGGGATTGCTCGAACAGCGCCGGACGCTCCTTCACGGCGATATCAGTCGGAATGTCGCGTTGACGATACCAGTCGTAGAAATCCTGGGTGAACTTGACGGCGGACTGAACGGCGGTGTCGGCGTAGACGGGAGCAGCATCGGCGGCAGCGCGCGCGGTGGGCGCCCGGTGGCAGGCGACGAGGAGCGTGAGCGAGGCGAGTCCCGCGGCGCCAAGGCGGGTCATCGCCCGATCAGCTCCTGCAACAGGTCGTACCGGCTGACGATCCCGGCGAGCTTGTCCCCCAGTTTCACCACGGCGGCCGGGGCGGAGTTGGTGAGGATCGCGCCGAGCTGATCGAGGGAAGTGTCCGCCTCGATGACCGGGAAGGGCGGGTCCATCACGTCGCGCACCGGCTGCAGCAGGAGCGCCGGCTGCGCCAGTGCCTTCCCCGAGAGCGTGGCTTCTGCCAGGCCGCCCACGACCTTGCCGCCGTCCACCACCGGGAGCTGACTCACACCCCAGGTGCTCATCAGGTTGAGCGCCTGTCGTACCTGGCTCGCGGACGTGACGGACACGAGGGTCGGCTGCTCGGAGGAGCGGCGAGCGAGAAGATCGGCGACGGTCCTGCGGGGGGCGTCGAGGAGCCCGTTCTCCTGCATCCACTCGTCGTTGAAGATCTTGGACAGGTAGCGCTCGCCGGTGTCGCAGAGGACGGTCACGATGCAGGCGTTCGGATCGTCGACCTTGCGCGCCACCTCAAGCGCGAGGTGCACGCTGAGTCCGCCCGAGCCGCCGACGAGGATCCCTTCCTCTCGCGCCAGGCGCCGCGCCATCGCCATCGAGTCGCGATCGGCCACCTGGTGCCACTCGTCGATCAGGTCCCAGAGAACAGTGGTCGGCACCTTGTCACCGCCGACCCCTTCCACTTTATAGGGTGATCCTTCGCCCAGCTTCCTGGTCTTGGCGTAGCCGGTGTAGAGGGAGCCGACCGGATCTCCTGCGACGATCCGGACCTTCGGGTTCTTCTCCTTCAGATACTTCGCGACACCGCTGATCGTTCCGCCGGTCCCGGCGCCGGCCACGAAGTGCGTCACCCGCCCCTTGGTCTGTTCCCAGATCTCGGGACCGGTGGTGGCGTGATGGGCATCCGGGTTGAGCGCGTTGTAGAACTGGTTGGCGAAGACGGCGCCCGGCGTGTCGTGCGCGATCTGCTTCGCCTTCATGATGTAGTTCTCGGGGTGATCCGCCGGCACCGCCGTCGGTGTCACCACCACCTCGGCACCATACGCCTTGAGAAGTCGGATCTTCTCGGGCGACATCTTGTCGGGGAGCGTGAAGATGCAGCGATATCCCTTGATGGCAGCCGCCATCGCGAGCGCGACGCCGGTGTTCCCGCCGGTCCCTTCGACGATCGTGCCGCCGGGCTTCAACTCCCCCCGCTTCTCCGCTCCTTCGATGATGGCGAGCGCGATCCGGTCCTTGACCGACGCGCCGGGGTTCACGTATTCCGCCTTGCCGTACACCGGTGTCCGGACCCCGCGCCCTACCCGCGCCAGGCGGATGAGCGGGGTCCAGCCGATGGTGTCGAGAACGGAATCGTACGGCTCGAGGTGCTGGGGCTTCACGGGGTCACGCCTCCGACGCGGGGGGCATGCTTGAAGATGATGGGCTGGGTGAAGGTGAGTGCCGCGGGGACGCCGTTGCGGAGCCCGGGGGCAAACTTCATCCGCGGCACCGCCGAAAGCGCGGCGGAGTCGAGCGCGGGATAGCCGCTGGATTCGGCCACCCTGGTGGAATCGGGGTCGACGATACCGCTCGAGTCGACGTGCAGCCGGAGCACCACCGTGCCTTCGATCCCCTGGATGTAGAGCGCCTGCGGATATTCCACCGGGCTCGTCGGGTTCACCGCCACCGGCGGCTCGACGGCCTTGGACGGAGTCTTGTTCGCGGGGGGCAGCTGCATCGTGGTGGCATCAGGTCGACTGCAGGCCGCGAGGATGAGTGCGATCAGGGCAAGGCGGGCGGGGGTCATCCGCAAAAACTAGCGCCTAACGGGGCAGGGGGCGAGTCGCGGCCATGGCGGGCCGTGGAGCGGCGATCGGCGAGTGGAGGTGGGGGATCGCGTACGAAGGGAAGCTTCAGGACGGGCGTGTTGCCCGCTTCTTGAGCTCGGCCAATCGGTTGAGCGCCTCGAGCGGTGTAAGAGCGTCGACATCGAGCGCGCCGAGTTCCTGGAGCACCGGGTCGGGTTCGCCGGCAAAGAGCGTGATCTGGCCGGGATCGGCGGCGGGTGGGGCTTCACCGGAGGCGACACGATGCTCCCCTTCGAGCGTCGCCAGCACCTGCTTGGCCCGCGCCACGACGGGTGCCGGAAGTCCTGCCAGTTGCGCCACGTGGACCCCGTAGCTCCGGTCGGTGCCGCCGGCCTCGAGTCGATGGAGGAAGACCACGGTGCCGCCGCTCTCCCGTACCGCGACGTTGTAGTTCCGGGCGTGAGCCAGAGTCTCGGGAAGCTGCATCAGCTCGTGATAATGGGTCGCGAACATCGTCTTGCAGCCGATCCGGTCGTGCAGGTGCTCCGAAACGGCCCATGCGATCGCCACGCCGTCGTAGGTTGACGTGCCCCGTCCGATCTCGTCGAGGAGCACCAGACTCCGTGCGGTGGCGTTGTGGAGGATGGCGCTGGTCTCGCTCATCTCCACCATGAAGGTCGACTGACCCCGCGCCAGGTCGTCGCTGGCACCGACACGGGTGAAGAGCCGGTCGACGACGCCCACCCGTGCGGAGCGGGCGGGCACGTACGAACCCATCTGCGCCAGCAGGACGGAGAGCCCGATCTGGCGGAGAATGGTGCTCTTGCCGGCCATGTTGGGGCCGGTCACCAGCAGCACCCGGGCCGACGGCACGAAGCGCACGTCGTTGGGGATGAATGCCTCGCGCGCCATCCGCCGCTCCAGCACCGGATGGCGGGAGCCGACGAGCTCCAGCTCGAAGCCCTCGTCGACGACGGGCCGCACGTACTGGTTCCGTTCCGCGAGATCGGCGAGACCGGCCCAGACATCGAGCTGCGCCAACGCGCGCGCGGTCCGCTGCAACCGGGGCGCCGCCTGCCCGGCCTCTCCGCGAAGCGCGATGAAGAGTTCCCCCTCGCGACGACCGATCTGCTCCTCCGCCCCCAGCACCTTCGCTTCGTGCTCCTTGAGCTCCGGCGTCACATACCGCTCGGCACCGGTCAGCGTCTGGCGCCGCTCGTAGTCGGGCGGCACCCGACCGGCGTGCGCGTGCGTCACCTCGAGGTAGTAGCCGAAGACCTTGTTGTACCCGACCTTGAGCGATCCGATCCCGGTGCGGGCGCGCTCCCGCTCCTGCAGGGACGCGATGTACCCCTTGCCCCCGTCGCGCAGTAGGCGCAGTTCGTCGAGTTCCGCATCGAAGCCGGCGCGGATGGCGTCGCCGTCGACGAGGAGCGCCGGCGGGTGGTCGCTCAGGCCGGCGGTGAGTCGCGCGGCGAGATCTCCCAGGAGGTCGAAGTCCCGCTCGATGGTCGCCAGGAGTTCGCTTGCTTCCCGACCTGCGAGCCCGGTCAATGCGCCCACGACGTCGGGGAGTCGGAGGAGGGAGTCGCGGAGCGCGCCAAGTTCGCGCGGAGTCGCCCGCCCGGCCGCCGCTCGACCGGCCAGGCGTTCGATGTCGCGCACGCCGTCGAGCCCCTCGCGAAGCCGGGTGCGTCCCCGGCCATCGGCAAAGAGCACGGTCACCGCATCGAGACGCTGTCCGATGGCGGCGGCATCGGCGAGGGGGGAGAGGATCCACTGGCGCAGGAGCCGTGCGCCCATCGGCGTCACGGTGCGGTCGATGGTCTCGTGGAGGGTGACGCCCTTGGCGCCGTTCTGGAGCGGTTCGACCAACTCGAGGTTGCGCCGGGTCATCTCGTCGACCCAGAGATGATGGTCGCCGCGCCGGGCCACCGGGCGGGTGAGGTGCGGCAGGCCGGCCGGCTGGAGTTCGGCCAGGTATCGCAGCAGCGCACCGGCGGCGCCGACCGCCGGTCGGTCGGCGGCACCGAGGCCGAGGCCATCGAGCGAGGCGAGCTCGAATCGGCGGGCCAGGTCGTCCTGCGCGAGCGCGGGATCGAACTCCCAGGCCTCGCGTGGCGTGCGCATCACGCCATCACCGAGTCCGAGCGTCGACTCGGCCGGCAATACCACCTCGGCAGGATTGAGGCGCGCCACCGACTCCGCCAGGCGCTCTCCCGGCATCGTCTCGAGCACGAACTCGCCGGTGGAGAGATCCACCGCGGCCAATCCTCCCATCGGACCGTCGATCCACGCGGCCACCAGGAAATTGTTCCGGGTGCCGGCCAGGAAGGTGTCGTCGAGCACCGCGCCGGGGGTGATTGTCTCGATCACGGCACGGCGGACGATCCCCTTGGCAGACTTGGGATCTTCGATCTGCTCGCAGATGGCGACGCGGTGGCCGGCGGCGAGGAGCTGCCGGAGGTAGTCGGCCGCGGCCTTGACCGGGACGCCCGCCAGGGGGACGCCGTCGCCGCGGGAGGTGAGGGTGATGCCGAGGGCCTTGGCGCCGAGCTCGGCGTCGTCGAAGAACATCTCGTAGAAGTCGCCCATCCGGAAGAAGAGGATCGCGTTGGGATGCCGCGCCTTGATCTCCCGGTACTGCGTCATCAGGGGTGTGCCGCCATCGGCCACGCGGCCGCTCAAGGGCGTTCCTCGACCACGAACACCTGGCCGTACTTGGCACGGAGCTTTGCCGCGAGGGCGGTCGCCCCGGCCTTGGTGGGGAAATTGCCCACCCGCACCTTGAAGCTGCCGTCGGCGTCCTTGACGACGTGGGGCGGATAGCCGTCGTGCGCGAGCATGCCCTCGACCGTCGCGGCCTGCGCCTCGGTCTTGAACGCCGCCACCTGGACGGCATAGGTCGTGGCCGCGGGGCCCGATGGCGCGGACGTCGATGCGGGTGCTGCGGGCCTGGTGGTGTCGGGTGTCTGGGGCTTGGACGTGTCGGGATGTTGCGCGGTGCTGTCCACCGACTGGCAGCGTCCGTCCAGGAACTGGAGCTGGTTGGCGAGTTCGATGTTGTTGCCCACGGCGCCGATGCCGGCCTGGAGCCAGCTGCAACCGGCGACGGAGTTCCCCTGGGCAAAGTAGGCGCGCGCCGCCCACAGTGACGCAGGTGCGAGCACATCGCTGTTGGGGTAGTCACTGCGCAGGCGCTCGAGGTTGCGCTCGGTGCCGGGCAGGTCGCCATTGGCGTAGCTCAACTGCGCCAACTGGAGGAGCGCATTGTCGGCCCACGGCGAACCGGCGAACTCGATGGCCACCCGGAGCATCGCCTTCTGCATATCACCGGTGTTGGCCGCGATCCTGCCGAGGGTGTAGAGCGCCTCGGCGTACAGCGGATCGCTGGTGGGTGTGGCGTTCAGGATCGTGGTGACCGCGGCACGCGCCGAGTCGCCCTGGCCTTGCTGTGCCTGGGCGACGGCGGCCAGGAGGCGGGGATCGGATTGGGCGGAGAGGCGGAGTGCCGGAGTGGCGGAGAGCGCCATCACCAGGACCGCGGTCACGCGGCGAAGCGTCATGCGACCTCCCGGCGGGTGGCCGTCGGCGGAGCAAGCTGGAGAAGGAGATCGGTGAGCACGGCCTGGTCGGTGGCGAGCCGGGTGCCCTTGAGGGCGGTATCGGCGATGAGCGTCGCTTCAAGGGCCCGGCGGAGCCTTCCTTGAGGCCAAAGCGGCGCCCAGCGGACCAGGTCGTTCACGAAGGTCTTCCAGTCGCCGATCCGGGCCGGGCGGCTGCGGGTGAGGGTGTCCCAGACGGCGCGGTTGAGCGCCTGTCCCGTGAGTTTGCGATCGTGGTGGCCCCGCGCCGCGCCGAGGGCGATGAGCGAGCTGCCGAGCAGCGTCACCAGGCCCACGGCGCTGACGCCGCTCTGGTCGAGGAGCGGGGAGGTGAGGCGGAGCGCACGCGGGAGATCGCCGCCGAGGATGGCATCGCGCCAGTCGAAGATCGTCTCGCCGAACTGGACGCCCACGAACTCGCCCACCAGCTTGGCGTCGATGGGGCCGGTGTGTCCGAGGCCCGAGAACTTCTCGAGCTCGAGGCGGAGGAGTCCCAGTTCCGGGCCCACGGCGGCCACGAGGTGCCTGACCGCATCGGGGGCCAGCGTCACGCCGAGCTGGCTGGCGGTGCGCACCACCCAGGCCATCGCCTCGTCGGTGTCCAGTTCATTGAACTGGGTCGAAGGGGCCTTGGCGGCCAGGTCGGCATCGGCCTTGTCGTCGCGTTCGTCCTTTGGTGACGCCGATTGGAGGAGGATGAGCATGGTACCCTCCGCCGGATCTTCGAGGTACTTCAGGAGTGCGGTCCGGGCGTTGCCCTTCTTCTTGAGCGCCTCGACGTCCCGCAGGATGACCACGCGGCGTTCGGCCATCATCGGGAGCGTGTTGACCAGCGCATGCAGCGACTCGGCGTCAAGTGATTGGGCCGAGCGCTGGTCGAAGTTGAAGTCGCGGAGGGAGGGGTCGAGCGCCGCATCGAGGAGGGCGCGCGCCGCCTCGTCCTTCAAAGT
>DASSGV010000005.1:0-24822 GCA_035693225.1 Gemmatimonadales bacterium
GATGCCGTTCATCGACGGCGAGACCCTGCGCGCCAAGCTCGACCGCGAGACCCAGCTCGGCGTCGATGAAGCGGTCAAGCTCACCGTGGCCATCGCCGATGCCCTCGACTACGCCCATCGTCACGGCGTCATCCATCGCGATATCAAGCCCGAGAACATCCTCCTCCACGACGGCCGTCCGATGGTGGCCGACTTCGGGATCGCGCTGGCGTTGAGCGCCGCCGCTGGCGGACGGATGACGGAAACGGGGATGTCCCTCGGTACCCCGCACTACATGAGTCCCGAGCAGGCCACCGCGGAGAAGGAGCTCACCGGGCGGAGCGACATCTACTCCCTCGGCAGCGTGCTCTATGAGATGCTGACCGGCCAGCCCCCGCACCTCGGCGGCTCCGCCCAGCAGATCATCATGAAGATCATCGCCGAGCCGGTGCAGCCGGTCACCGCGCTCCGGAGATCGGTACCCCCCAATGTGGCCGCCGCGGTGAGCAAGGCGGTGGAGAAGCTCCCGGCCGACCGCTTTGCCACCGCCGCCGACTTTGCCCACGCGCTCACGGACACCGGGTTCTCCACCGCCACCATCGGCGCCGCTGCCACATCCGTCCATCCACCGGTCCGTCGCTCTGCCCTGCTGGCCTACGTGCTCGCGGCCCTCGCGCTCGTGGCCGCCGCCTGGGGGTGGCTGCGGCAGGGACCTGCACCGTTGGTAGTCCGCTACAGCATGGGAATATCCGACGGTCAGGGAATGCGGCAGGGGGTCCTCGGCGACAACATCGCCATCTCCCCTGACGGAAAGCGGATCGTGTACCTCGGGCCGGGGGCGGACGGCGGACAGCTCTGGGTCCGGGAGCGGGATCAGCTCGACGCGACCCCGCTCGCGGGGACGAATGGTGCGATCAACCCGTCATTCTCGCCCGACGGGAAGCGGATCGTCTTCGCGGCTGGCGGCAGCTACACGATCAAGGTCGTGTCGGTGGATGGGACGCCGCCGATCTCGATCGCCACCCCGGGGGCGGGATCGGGGGGAGGCACCGCGTGGGGACGCAATGGTTGGATCTACTTCGACGCCCCTCCCGGACTCAGCCGGATCCGTGCCGATGGCGGGACGCCAGAGGTCGTGACCCCGCTCGATTCGACCGCAGGCGACATCGGGCAGGCGTGGCCTGACATCCTGCCCAATGGCAAAGGGATGATCTACCGCACCCGGCGGAACCTCGACGCGCAGAGCTTCACCCTCGTTGCCTACGATTTCCGGACCCACACCCGCCACCAACTCGGCACCGGACTGCTCGCCCGGTACGTGGCGCCTGGCTACCTGGTCATCCTCCACGCCGATGGGACGGTCCTCGCGGCACCATTCGACGAGGGCAAACTGGAGATCACCGGGCCTGCGGTCCCGCTCTTCGACGGGGTGATGACCAAGACCTTCGGCTCGGCCGACATCGCGATCTCGCGGAGTGGGACCCTCGTGTACGTTCCGGGTTCGGCCGGAACGACGGGCGGTACCGTGGAGCTCGTCACGGTCACCCGGGCTGGCGTGATCTCATCGCTGGATCCGCCGTTCAGCTACAATCCCTCGTCCAACGGCAGTGTGAGCCTGTCCCCGGACGGGCGTCGAGTGGCGATCGACGTCATGGGGACCAGCGGGTCCGATGTCTGGGTCAAGATGCTCCACGGCGGAGCGTTCTCACGGATCACGTTCGATTCGGTCGGAGCCCACCGTCCTTCGTGGAGTCCCGATGGCCGATACGTGGTCTACAGCGAGTCCTCCACGGGTGGTATGTCGGTCGCGGTCTTCCGACAGAAGGCCGACGGGAGTGCACCACCCGAACGGTTGCTCCGTTTTCAGGGCCAACTCGGTTCGTCCAGTATCTCGCCCGATGGCACACGACTGCTCCTCGCCGCCATCTGGGGGACCACTCGCGGGCTCTTCACAGCGGAGCTCGGACACGACACGGTCCCCGTCCCCTTGCTGACGGGGAGCGAGATCGGGCCCGACGGGGCGCTCTCGCCCGACGGGAGGTGGCTGGCCTACACATCCAGCGAGTCAGGCCGGTTCGAGGTGTACGTGCGTCCATTCCCGAATACGACGAGCGGACACTGGCAGGTCTCGACCGGTGGCGGTCAGGCCCCCCGGTGGTCACACAACGGCCGAGAGCTCTTCTTCGAGGCGGTGCCGAATGATCTGATGGCAGCCACCGTTACACCGGGCCCGACCTTCGATCACGGCACACCTCGACGCCTGTTCACGGCCCCCGGGGTCCCGTTCGTCCAGAGCTACGAGCCAATTTACGACGTGATGCCCGATGCCCAGCGATTCGTGACGATGCGCCTGGCTGGCACTGCGCAGGCGCCGGGAAATGGCCAGGTGATCGTGGTCGAGAACTGGCTCCAGGAGCTCAAGGCCAGGATGAAGGGACGCTGAGTGATGCACGCCCCCGAGTCCGCGGCTCCACGCCGCACCTCGGGCCGTCGCTGAACAGACGCGGGGCGCGCTTCGGCGGCGCGTGAGCCTGCCCCGAGCCCTGCGAGGGGGCGCGCCGCCCTCGGCGCTTCCCCACACGAACCCGACTCTCCACCCTGTGGTGCGAACCGAATATCGGCGGTAACCTTGTGGTGATTCTCCCCCTGGAAATGGAGGCGACCCCGTGAGTACCCGTGCAGGTGCCCTCGCCCGGCGCATCGAGGAAGGGGCCGCCACCCTCGGCGCCCTCGCCCAGAGTCTCTCCGACGCCGAGTGGCGCGCGACCGTGCCCCCCGACGGGCGGACCGTCGGGGTGATAGTCCACCACGTCGCCAGCATGTATCCGGTCGAAGTGGACCTGGCCCGGACCCTCGCGTCGGGCAAGCCCGTGGCCGGGCTGACCTGGAGCGACATCGCCAAGGTCAACGCCACCCACGCGCACGATCACGCGCCGGCAGATCGGCAGGAGACCGTGGCACTCCTCGGTCGGAATGCCAAAGCGGCCGCGGACGCCGTGCGGACCCTGAGCGACCAGGAGCTGGACCAGGCGGCTCCGGTCTCCCTCAACGCCGACGCGCCGCTCACCGCCCAATTCTTCATCGAAGGCCACGCGCTGTCCCACAGCTGGCATCATCTGGCCAAGATCCGCGCCGCGCTGAAGCGCTGACGGCACCTGCCGCCTCGACCCGTGACCGCCTCGCTTCCTCCGACGCCGTCCCTCCCCTCCCGCTTCGCCGTTGAGCGGGAGCTGGGGCGTGGGGGGATGGGCGTGGTGCTCCTGGCCAAGGACAAGACCCTCGGCCGTCCGGTCGCGATCAAGGTCCTCACCCCGGAGGTGTCCCGCGCCCTGGGGCCGGAGCGGTTCGCCCGCGAGATCCGGCTCACTGCCCAGTTGGTGCATCCCAACATCGTGCCGTTGTTCGACTCGGGAGAATCCGACGGCTGGCTGTACTACGTGATGCCGTTCATCGACGGGCCGACGCTCCGGGCGCAGCTGGGGTCGGGCCAGCCGATGGCCGTGCCCGAGGTGATCCGGATCGTCGCCGACACCGCCGAGGCGCTGGCTTATGCGCACGCCCTCGGAGTGGTGCACCGCGACGTCAAGCCTGAAAACATCTTTTACTATGGCGGTCGGGCCCTGCTCGCCGACTTCGGCATCGCCTCGAACGACCAGGCGACCCCCGACATCACCACCCTGACCGCCACCGGCACCATCGTGGGTACGGTGTCGTACATGAGCCCCGAGCAGGCTTCGGGCGCTCGGGATCTGGACGGCCGGGCGGACCTCTACAGTCTCGGGTGCGTGGCCTTCGAGCTCTTGAGCGGCCGCACCCCGTACACCGGGCCCTCGGCCCTGGCGGTGCTGGCCGCCCACCTCACCGACGCGGTGCCGTCACTGCGCGACTGCCGGCCGGACGTGGATCCCGCGCTGGCGGCGCTGGTCGAGCAGCTCCTCGCCAAGGACCGGGGCACCCGACCCCGTGATGCGGCGGCCGCGCTCGATGCCTTGCGTCCCGTCGGGACCGGTGAAGGGCCGCAGAAGCGCCCCGCGGCCACCCCCGCCCGCCCGGCGCCCTCCAGCCGCTGGCGCGACCCGCCCGAGGTCCGGGAACTGGCGGCCAAGGCGCGGGACCTTTACCTCAACGCCATGCAAGGTGGGGAAGGCACCCGGGACAAGGTGCTCATGGCGCAGGTCTACGCCAAGAAGGCGCTGGACTTGGCGCCGGGGAGCGCCATCGCCCTCGCCACCCTCGCCGACATCGTCCACCTGCTGGGCCTGCGGGGGTTCACCGATCTGGACGCGGTCATGCCGGAGGTCCGGGAGCTTCGCATGAAGGCGCTGGCCGCCGACGACACGCTGGGCGAGATCCACATCGCCATGGGTACGGTGTTCCTGTACTGGGAGGACGATTTCGAGATGGCTGGCTCGGAGCTGGCGCAGGGCGTCGAGCTGGCGCCGGACGACGCCGAGGGACACCGCATTTACGGCGCCTGGCTGCGCATCGCCGGGCGCCCGCAGGAGGCCCTTGAGCATATGCACGCGGCGGTGCGCCTGGCGCCGAAAGCCCCATTCATGCACGTGGGGCTGGCCGACGTCCTGATGGCCCTGGGCCGCTACGACGAGGCGATCGGCCCCCTGCGCCAGGCGCTCCGGCTCCTGCCCCGCTATGACGCCGCGCTCGAGCGGTTGGAGATGAGCTGTCACCGCGCCGGCCGCCACGATGAAGCGCTCGACGCGCGGCGCATGCTCCTGGGCGTACGCGGCGGCTCCGATCGGATCGCCCTGGTCTCCGCCGATGCCGCCGAGCACGGCTGGCTGACCGCCCGGGAGAATGACCTGCGACGCGAACTGGCCGACCTGCTGGCCCGCGCCGAACGCGAGAACGCCTTTGCCGACCGAAGCAGCACCCGACAACTGGCCGACAAGATCCTGGTCGTGCTGGCGGAGCTGGGGGAGTGGACGCAGGCCATGGATTGGGTCGAGCGGGCCTACCACCACCGGCCCGGCCGCCTGCGCCGGGTGCTCAACGATCTCCCCTACGATCACCACGGGCTGGCCCGCGATCCCCGCTACGCCGGCCTGTTGCGAACAGCCGGCATCGAAGAGATGCTCGCCTAGTGGAGGCCGCATGAAGGCCGAGGATCTTCGCGCGCTGCAGGCCCCCCTCAAGGATCGCTACCGGGAGCGGCCCGAGACGGCCCTGATCACCTTCACCGCCGAAGGGCGGATCGGGGAGGGGATCAGCTGCCGGGTCGAGACCGGGAAACGGCTGGTGGAGGCCGGCCTTCACCCCGCCACCGGCGGGGACGGGATGCTGGCCTGTTCGGGGGACCTGCTGCTGGATGCGCTGGCGGCGTGCGCGGGCGTCACCCTCACCGCGGTGGCCACGGCGTTGGGCCTCGAGATCCGGGCGGGCGTCGTGCGGGTCGAGGGAGACCTCGATTTTCGAGGCACCCTGGGTGTGGACAAGGATGCCCCGGTGGGGCTCCAGCAGGTCCGTTTGCATTTCGAATTGGACACCGACGCATCAGAGGACCAGCTTGCGACCCTCCTGCGACTCACCGAGCGATATTGCGTGGTATTGCAGACCCTCTCGCGATCACCGACGATCGCAGTTTCCCATCGGGTGGTCCGCTCAGGGTGAGGAACCGGCCCCATTGCAGCGTGAGCCGAGGCATGTCCTGCGCGCAGCGAAGGAGCCGGGCCGCATACAGCCGAGGCATGTCCTGAGCGCAGCGAAGGAGCCGGGCCGCCCTCGGCCCGCCGCCGTTGCGGAGATGGATGGTCCCGTGCTTCGGCGGCGCGTGGGCCTCGGCATTTCCCCGTACGAACTCTGGAGATTCGCGTGACCGATACTGAGCGCCTCGCGGCGAGCCTTGTCGACCGCTACCGCATCGAGCGAGAACTCGGCGCTGGCGGGATGGCCACGGTGTACCTGGCCGAGGACGTCAAGCACTCGCGCCGGGTGGCGGTCAAGGTGCTGCGCCCCGAACTCGCCGCGGTCATCGGCGCCGAGCGCTTCCTCTCGGAGATCAAGACCACCGCCAACCTGCAGCACCCGCATATCCTCCCGCTGCACGACTCGGGTGAATCCGATGGATTCCTCTTTTACGTGATGCCGTTCGTGGAGGGAGAGTCGCTCCGGGACCGGTTGAACCGGGAAAAGCAGCTTCCCATCGCCGAGGCGGTCTCCCTCGCGGAGGAAGTCGCGGGCGCCCTCGACTATGCCCACCGCCACGGCGTCATCCACCGTGACATCAAGCCCGAGAACATCCTCCTCCACGACGGGCGCGCCCTGGTGGCCGATTTCGGGATCGCGCTGGCGGCGAGCAAGGCTGGGAATACCCGGATGACCGAGACGGGGATGAGCCTCGGCACCCCCCACTACATGAGCCCCGAGCAGGCGATGGGCGAACGGGAGATCACCCCCCGGAGCGACGTGTACGCGCTCGGCTGCGTGCTCTACGAGATGCTCTCCGGCGAGCCCCCGTTCAGCGGCCCCACCGCCCAGGCGATCGTCGCCAAGGTGCTCACCGAGGAGCCGCGCCCTCTCATCCCCAAGCGGCACACCATCCCGCCCCAGGTCGAGGCGGCGGTGCTCACCGCGCTCGAGAAGCTCCCCGCCGATCGGTTCGCGAGCGCCGCCGAGTTCGTCGCGGCGCTGGAGCGGCCCGGCACCGACGCCCCGGCGGCGCATTCCGGCGCCGGCGGGCGCAGTCGCGCGGCACGGCGGCGGTGGCGCCGATGGGCACCGTGGGGAACGGCGCTCGCGGCCGCAGCCATCGCCGGGTGGGCCCTCCTTGGGAGGAGCGGCGGGCCGGGGGTCACGTGGAACTACGTGACGCTGAGCGACAGCATCCCGATCACCACGCGCGGACCCTCCCTCGCCATCTCTCCCGACGGGCAGAGCATCGTCTACAAGGACGACCACCAGAACGGGACGCTCTGGATCAAGCGCGCCGACCAGCTCGACCCGCAGCCGATCGCCGGCACGGTGCGCGGATTCAGCCCCGTCTTCTCCCCCGACGGGAAGTGGCTTGCCTTCACCGCCGACGGCCAGGTGCGGAAGATCCGCGTGGGCGGCGGCGCGACCGTCACCTTGGCGGATTCCGCCGCCACGCAGATCTACGGCATTGCCTGGCTCGACGACAACACCATCGTCTACACCGCGCCGCGGAACGACCAGCTCCTGCGGGTGAGCGCCAACGGCGGCCCCAGCACCGTGGTGATGGCCGACCCCGCCCTCCGGGGGATCGGCGTCCTCAACCCGAACCCGCTCCCGCACGCCCGCGGTGTGCTCTTCCTGGCGTGCGCGTCGGGGTGCGTCACCGCCTCGATCCACGTCCTCGACCTCAAGACCGGCGCCCAGAAGGTGCTCATCGACGACGCGGTGGACGCCTGGTACCTCCCCACCGGCCAGATCCTGTACGTCCGGCGGGACGGCGCCGCACTGGTGGCGCCGTTCGACCTCGGCAAGCTCGAGATCACCGGCGCCGCCGTGCCGGTCCTCGACGGCGTCCAGATCGGCATCAGCATCACGATGCTGGCCTGGTCGCCGGCCGGCACCATGCTGTACGTCCGGGGCGCGGCGTCGAACGTCAGCGCGGAGCTGATGCGGGTAGGCACCGACGGCAACGCCCGCGAGGTCGACACCAGCTGGAGCGGCGCCTTCAACTCGATGGCGCTCTCCCCCGACGGCCGCCAGATGGCGGTGGGCGCCGGGCTCGGCACCGGCGCCCTGAGCATCTGGGTCAAGCAGCTCGACCACGGCCCCTTCAGCCGGCTCACCTTCGGCGGGAGCGACCGGCGCCCCGCCTGGTCGCCGGACGGACGGATGGTCGCCTTCATCCGCGACAGCGGGATCGGCGGCAGCGTGTTCGGGCGCCGGGCCGATGGCGGCGGTGGCGACCGGCTGCTGGTCCACCTCGACCGGCAGCTCCAGGAGGTCGCCTGGTCTCCCGACGGAAAGTGGCTGGTGGTCCGCACCGACAACGGCACCGCCGGTGCGGGGGATATCCTCGGGGTCCGGACCAGCGGCGACACGACCCCGGTGCCACTCGCCGCCACGCGGTTCACCGAACTGAGCCCGGCGGTGTCGCCCGACGGCCACTGGCTGGCATATGCCTCGAACGAGACCGGAGGCAACGAGGTGTACGTCCGCCGCTTCCCCGACAGCGAGGGGGGGCAGCACCAGGTGTCGAGCCACGGCGGTGCCGAACCCCGCTGGTCGCGCGACGGGCGGACGCTCTATTTCCTGGACAATGACAGCCGGCTGATGGCGGCCCAGGTCCGGACGGCACCGGAGTTCGAGGTCACCGGGGTCACGCCGCTGTTCGACGCACCACACTACATCCGGGACGGCTTCCACCAGTCGTATGAAGTGGCCCCCGACGGGCGATCCTTCTTCTTCCTGCGCGCGCGACCCGGCGCGCAGGGGGACCTGGGCCCGAGGCCGGTCCTGGTCCAGCACTGGTTCGCCGACCTCAAGGCCCATCAGCAGCGCTGACCGACCCGGGGGGCGCCGCTGGCGCCCCCTTCGGGCCCGCCGTAAGTTTCCCGCTCCTACCCGCAGGCGCACACCCGCTCGAGGACCGACTTGGACCTCCAGTCGCAGCTGCAAGCCCATCTCGGCCAGACCTTCGTCATCGAGCGCGAGCTCGGCGGCGGCGGGATGTCGCGCGTCTTCCTGGCCAACGAGGTGCGGCTGGGCCGCAAGGTGGTCATCAAGGTCCTGAGCCCCGATCTGGTCCAGGGGATCAACGCCCAGCGATTCGAGCGCGAGATCCTCCTCGCGGCCTCGCTGCAGCAGGCCAACATCGTCCCGGTGCTCTCCGCCGGAGAGGTCGACGGCCTCCCCTACTTCACGATGCCGTACGTCGACGGCGAGTCGCTCCGCAAGCGACTCTCCGCCGGTCCCATCCCGATCCACGACGTCATCGCCATCCTGCGCGACGTGACCAAGGCGCTCGCCTACGCCCACGCCCGCGGCATCGTCCACCGTGACATCAAGCCCGACAACGTCCTCCTCTCCGGCGGCACCGCGGTCGTCACCGACTTCGGGATCGCCAAGGCGCTCTCCGCCTCCCGCGGCGCCGACTCCGGTGTCACCCTGACCCAGCTCGGCACCGCCATCGGCACCCCGGCATACATGGCGCCCGAACAGGTGGCCGGCGACCCGAACCTCGACCACCGGGTGGACCTCTACGCCCTCGGATGCGTGGCCCACGAACTCCTGACCGGCCAGGCGCCCTTTGCCGATCGGACGCCGCAGAAGGTCCTCGCCGCCCACCTGAGCGAGGCCGCGGTGCCGGTCACCACGCTCCGCGCCGATTGCCCCCCGGCACTGGCCACCCTGGTGACGCACCTGCTGCGGAAGGACCCCGCCGACCGGGTGCAGTCCGCGGTCGACGTGCTGCACGACCTCGATGCGGTGAGCGTCACCTCGAGCCAGACCTCGGCGCTCTCCGCCCCGGGAATGCTCCCCAAGGCGCTGGCGCTCTATGTCCTGGCCACCGGCGCCGCGGCGATCCTCGCCAAGGCCGCGGTGGTGGGGATCGGACTCCCCGACTGGGTCTTTCCCGGCACGATGATCGTGATGCTGCTGGGGCTCCCTGCGCTCCTCATCACCGCCTATGTCAAGCGGGTGGCGCGCCAGGCCATCGCCGCCACTCCCACGCTCACGCCGGGGGGCACCACGCTCCCCCGCCCCCCCGGCGGCACCATCGCGACCCTGGCGCTCAAGGCCAACCCGCACGTCTCCTGGCGCCGCACCGCCCGGGGCGGCATGTATACGATGGGCGCTTTCGTGGTGGTCATTGCCGGGTTCATGACGCTGCGAGCACTCGGCATCGGGCCGTGGGGTTCGCTTCTGGCCAGGGGCGCCCTGGCGCACGATTCCCGGATCGTGCTCGCGAGCTTCTCCGCCGCGCCCGACGACTCCTCGCTCGCGCCGATCGTGGGCGAGGCGGTGCGCGCCGCGCTCTCCCAATCGACCTCGATCCGGGTGATGGACCCCGTCGAGGTGGCGCCCATCCTGCAGCAGATGAAACGCGCCCCCGGCGCCACGCTGGACGCTCCGACCGCACGCGAGGTCGCGACCCGGTCCGGGGCCGCGGCGGTGTTGACCGGCCGGCTGGCGCGTGCCGGCACCGGCTATGCCGTCAGCCTCGAACTGACCCGCGCGACCGACGGCAGTTCGCTCGCGTCGTATCAGGCCACCGCCGACGGCCCCAAGGACCTGCTGACGGTGGTCGATGGCCTGGCCAAGAAGCTGCGCGGGCGGATCGGTGAGTCGCTGCGCCAGGTGCAGCGGGCGGTCCCGCTGGCGCAGGCCACGACCTCCTCGCTCGAGGCGCTCCGCATCTACAGCGAAGCGGCCGAGGCCAACGACGTCGACCAGGACTTCGACCGCGCCGTCCAGCTTGCCCGCCAGGCGGTCGCGATCGACTCGACCTTCGCACTCGCCTGGCGGAAGCTCGCGGTGGCGTTGGTCAACTCCTCCTCCAGCCCCCTGGCGGTCGATTCGGCACTCGACCAGGCGATGAAGTACGCCGACCGCCTCCCCGACCGGGAGAAGTACCTCGTCCACGGCTTCTATTACGAACAGCACCGCACCCAGGCCGACCCCGCCAAGGCGCTCACCGCCTATCAGGCGGTGTACGCGGTCGACAGCTCCAACACCACGGCCACCAACGAGATGATGCGGCTGTACGGCGCCCGGGGGGAGTACGACAGTTCGTCGTACTATGCGCGGCGCCAGTTCGAGATCCAGCCGAACGTGCGTAACGGCGCCGTGCTCGCCGGCACGCTTTCCCTTTCGCGCGGCACCGATGCCGCCGGAAAACTGCTTGACTCCATCGTCCGGGCCGATCCCGGAGCGGCCGGGAACTCGGTGGTGCTGCTGACCCGGTTCGGCCTCGACCGGCAGCTGGGCCTGATGGACAGCGCCGCAGCGGTGGCGGGCGCGCTCAGCCGGTCACCCCAGGTGCCGACTTCGATCACCGGGCAGGACTTTGAGAGCCGACTGGCGACCGTCGCCGGCCAACTCTCCCGAGCCACCACGCTCTACGATCAGGTCACGACGATCCTCGCCAAACGGGGTGGCGCCGCCGCTATCGACGGGATGGCAGAGGCCGAGATGGACATCCGGTTCCGCGGACGGAGCGCGGATGGGGTGCGCCGACTCGACGGGATCGTCGCCGGCAGACAATGGGCCGCCGCCGGCCCGATCCAGCGGCCGTACACCGAAGTGGCCACGCTGTACGCGCTCGCCGGAAACCCGGATCGGGCCCGGACGATCCTGGCCCGCTACCAGCAGGAGGACCCCGAGGGGTTCCGGGCGGTGACCTCGCAACCCGACATCGGGGCGGCCCGCGGCGAGATCGCACTCGCCGCCGGGAACACCGCCGAGGCCCTGCAACAGTTCCGCAACTCGCGGCCCCTCAACGGGAATGGCGCCGTGGCCTGCTCCGGCTGCGTTTCCTTCAACCTGGCGCGGGCGTTCGACCGGGCCGGCCAGACCGACTCGGCCATTGCCGAGTTCGAACGGTACCTCGGCACGCCCGTGGTCCTGCGGGAGGATTTCGTGGCACTGGCCGCGGTCCACAAGCGGCTGGGCGAGCTCTACGACGGGAAGAACGAACCCAAGAAGGCGATCGAGCAGTACGCCGCGTTCACGGACCAGTGGAAGAACGCCGACGCCGACCTCCAGCCGGTCGTCACCGACGTGCGGAAGCGGCTCAACGAGCTGCGGAGCCGCGAAGGGCAGTAGCCCCCCGCATGCGAGACTCCCAACATCAGCTGTCCGCCGCACTCTCCGAGCGCTACCGCATGGGCCGGGAGCTGGGACGCGGCGGGATGGCGATCGTCTACCTTGCCCAGGACCTGAAGCACGACCGCGTAGTGGCCATCAAGGTCCTGCGGGCGAGCGTCGCCCTGGAACTCGGCGCCGAACGCTTCCTGCGGGAGATCACCACCACCGCCAAGCTCCAGCACCCTCACATCCTGCCGCTCTACGATTCCGGCGCCGCCGACGGCCTCCTCTTCTATGTGATGCCATACGTGGACGGCGGATCGCTCCGGGAACGGCTCGATGGCGAGCGGCAGCTCCCCATCGACACCGCCCTGCTCCTGGCGCGGGAGGTGGCCGATGCATTGGGCTACGCCCACGCCCGAGGGGTGATCCACCGCGACATCAAGCCCGACAACATCCTCTTCGCCGGATCCCACGCGATGGTGGCGGACTTCGGCATCGCCCGCGCCATCAGCCTGGCGGGTACCGAGAAGATCACCGCCAGCGGCGTCACCCTCGGCACACCGACCTACATGAGCCCCGAACAGGCCTCGGGAGAGATCGACCTCGATGGCCGGACCGATCTCTATTCCCTCGCCTGCGTGCTCTATGAGATGCTGGCGGGCCGGCCTCCCTTCGTCGGCACCTCCCCCGCGGACCTCGTGCGGCAGCAGATCGTCGCGACCGCGCCTCCGGTGACCGCTGCCCGACCGATGGTGCCCCCCGCGGTGGCCGCGGCACTAGGGCGCGCACTCTCCAAGGCGCCCAGGGACCGCTTCGCCACGATGGCCGAGTTCGCGACGGCGCTGTCCGCCTGAATAAGAGCCGAGGGCGGGCCGCCCTCGGCATCGGCTTCAGCAACGACTCGCACAGCGAGGTGACCACCGATGACCCCCTCCACCCCCCGCAAGCCGGACGACGATGAGATCGACGTCTTCGGCCTCTCCCACGCCGGGAAGGTCCGTCCCGACAACCAGGACCACTTCCTCCTGGCCTCGCTCCACAAGCGGCTCACCGTCCACCAGACCAACCTGACCGCGGCCGAGCGCCTGCCCTTTGCGGACCGACGCCTGGCGTTCATCGCGATGATCGCCGACGGGGTCGGCGGCGGGGTCGGCGGCGCCGAGGCAAGTGCCACCACCCTGGAGACCGCGACCGAGTACATCCTGGGGAGCATGGACTGCTACGACCGCGCCGATCCCGGCGGCGACGAGACCACCTTCACCAACGCCCTGCAGGATGCCGCGATGCGGGCCCATCGGGCGGTCGTGGAGCGCGCCGAGGCCGACAAGGACCGCGGCCGGGGCGCCACGACGCTCACCCTGTGGATGGGGGTGTGGCCCTGGTATTACCTGCTGCAGGTGGGCGACAGTCGTTATTACCTCTACCGCGAGGGGAAGCTCTCCCAGCTCACCCGCGACCAGACGATGGCACAGGACCTGGTCGATCAGGGCGTCTGGACCCGGTCCGCCGGCGCCCAGTCCCGCCTGGCCAACGTACTCTCGAGCTCCATCGGCGGAGAGACCACGATGCCGGTCGTCACCCGGCTCAAGGCCGACTGGGAGAACGTCCACCTGCTCTGCAGCGACGGGCTCACCAAGCACGTGACCGACGAGCGGATCGCCGAGCGCCTCGCGACGATGACATCGGCCCGGCAGGTCTGCGAGCAGTTGCTGCAGGATGCGCTGGACGGCGGCGGGAGCGACAACATCAGCATCATCGTGGGCCTGGCTCGACCGCGACCGGGCCGCTGATCGAAGGACCGCATCACGCCACCCGGCATGGCGACGGCGCTACCTTCTGGGTGCGCCTCGACGCTTCCGCCACGCCGGACGGGCCGACACAGAAGGAACCGATCCCGATGGGCATCTCCACCCATGACATCTTCGGCGACTCACCCCGGTCCGAACCAGCCGCTCCCGGCAGCTATGGCCAGGCTCCGCGCGGCCGACGCCTCCCCGACGCCCTCCGCCTGGGCCGGGTGCGGCTCCAGGTGGCCGATCTCGAGCGCTCCCTTTCCTATTATCAGCGAACGCTCGGCCTCCGCATCCTTCGACAGACGACGACCGGCGCGGAGCTCGGGCCGCACGGCGCAGGGCACACCCTCGTCGAACTGGTGGAACGCCCCGGCGCCCGCCCTGCCCCACGCCGCGGCCGGTTCGGTCTTTTCCACTTTGCCATCCTCCTCCCCGACCGCCCCTCCCTCGGCCGGTTCGTCACCCACCTGGGCGACATCGATGCCCACGCCGGCGCGGCCAACCACCTCGTCAGCGAGTCGCTCTATCTCCAGGACCCCGACAACCTCGGCATCGAGGTCTATGCCGACCGGCCGCGCGACACCTGGCGCCGCGTCGGCCGCGAACTGATGATGGCCACCGATCCGCTCGATTTTGAGGGCGTGGTGGCCGCCGCGGGCGGGACCCCGTGGACCGGAATGCCCGCCGGCACCGCGATGGGACACCTGCACCTCCACGTCGGCGACCTGGGCGGCGCGTCCGATTTCTACTCCGAGATCCTCGGTTTCGACCGCACGGTCTGGGAGTACCCCGGCGCACTCTTCCTGAGCGCCGGCGGGTATCACCATCACCTTGGCACCAACACCTGGGCAGGGAGCGCCGTCACCGCGCCCACCGAGGACGAAGCACAGCTCCTCGAATGGACCATCGAGCTCCCGACTTCGGGCGACGTGAACGACGTTGCGGACCGGCTCGGCCGACAGGGGCACGCCGTGGAGCGCGCGGATGACGGCAGCGCTGCGGCGCGTGATCCGTGGGGAACGCCGCTCCGGCTCCGCACACCCTGACACCGCCGACTTCCGACGCCCCGGTGCGGCGGCTACGTTCCGCCACGATCCGACGTTCGCGGTCTCTTCCCAGGGCCCCTCGATGCCGACCTACTCCGAATACCTGAAGATCGATGAGCTGCTCACGCTCCAGCACCCGCTTTCCGACGGGCCCGAGCACGATGAGATGCTGTTCATCGTCATCCACCAGGTCTATGAACTCTGGTTCAAGCAGGTCCTGCACGAGGTGGACCACCTGGGCACGCTCCTTGCCCGCGACGACGCCCACCGCGCCCAGCATACGCTCAAGCGGATCCTCACCATCCTCAAGGTGCTGGTGGCCCAGCTGGACATCCTGGAGACGATGACCCCGCTCGAATTCCTCTCCTTTCGCGACCGGCTCGACGCGGGGAGCGGCTTCCAGTCGTACCAGTTCCGCGCCCTGGAATTCGTGCTGGGCGCCAAGGAGCCGAAGGCCCTCGAGCGGTACCCCGCCGGCTCCGCCTCGCGCCAGATGCTCGAGCGGCGCCTCGCCGCACCGACGGTGTGGGACGCGTTCCTGCGCTACCTCGCCGGCAACGGCGTTCCCATTCCAGAAGCCGACCTCGGCCGCGATGTGACCCGCCGGGTGGAACCCTCGGTCGAGCTCCGCACGTCGCTGGTGGAGATGTACCGCCACCGCCCCGGGCTGGCCGCCCTCTGCGAGCGTCTGGTCGACCTCGACGAAGGGCTGATGGAGTGGCGTTACCGGCACGTCAAGATGGTCCAGCGTACCATCGGCACCCGGCGCGGCACCGGCGGGAGCAGCGGGGCGGAGTACCTCAAGACCACGCTCGACCAGCCGCTCTTCCCCGATCTCTGGGCCATCCGTACCGAGCTGTAGCGAATGGACCCGACCTCCCTCTACGCCACGCCCAACGCGCTGGCGCAACACTACGCCCGCTTCCGGGTCTCCGAGCGGCTCCTCCTGACCGGTCATTCCCACCAGGCGTGGCCCGACGTCGCCTTCGAGGCGCAGGCCGAGTCGTGGCTCGATGCCGCTCGGTACGTGGACGACAAGTGGGAGCACGGGTTCCAAAAGGCCGAACGGGTCCGTACCGGCTTTGCCGAACTATTGGGAGGCGTCGGCGGCGGGATCGCCCTCGCCGCCAGCACCCACGACCTCCTGGTGCGCCTGCTCTCGGCGCTGCCGCTCCGCACCCGGCCTCGCCTCGTCACGACCGACGGTGAATTCCATTCCATTCGGCGGCAACTCGATCGACTCGCCGAGGAGGGGATCGAGATCGTCCGGGTGGCGGAGTTTCCGGTCGAGTCGGTGGCGGCGCGCCTCGCTGATGCCGTGGATGATCGGACCGCGATGGTGCTCGTATCGGCGGTGTTCTTCGATTCGGGACGGATCGCCCGTGGACTCGATGCCGTGGCCGCACGTTGCCGCCGCCACGGTACCCATCTCCTGGTCGACGCATACCACGCGATCAACGTGGTGCCGTTCCCGTTGGCCGAACTGGGCCTCCTCGATGCGTTCGTGGTGGGAGGAGGCTACAAGTACTGTCAGTTGGGGGAGGGCAACTGCTTCCTGCGGATCCCGGTGGGGTGCGAGCTGCGGCCGGTCGTCACCGGCTGGTACAGCGAGTTCACCGCACTCGCCGAGCGCGGCGACGGCGGCCCGGTGACGTATGGGGCCGGAGGGGATCGCTTTGCCGGCGCGACCTACGACCCGGCCAGCCATTACCGGGCCGCCCGGGTGTTCGAGTTCTTCAGGGAGCATCGCCTTCTACCCACGCTGCTCCGCGAAGTGAGCCAGCATCAGATCGGTGTGCTCGCCCAGGCATTCGATGCACTCGACCTCGATCCGGTGGTCATCAGCCGCGACAGGAGCGCCCCCCTCACCGAGACCGCCGGATTCCTGGCACTCCACGCCCCCGGTGCCACGGCCCTGAGCCGTGGCCTCCACGACCGCGGGGTCCTGACCGACGCCCGCGGCGAGGTGCTCCGCTTCGGGCCCGCGCCGTACCTTTCGGATGTGCAGCTGCGCGATGCGATGGCGGGACTCGCCGAGACATGTACAGGGTAGACGTCGCGGTCACCCCTTTGTGGATTCTTAGTGCATTCGCTTCGAAACGCCGTTGCCCTGCTCTGCGTAGACCAGTAGACGCAAGGGCGGATGGACAGACAGGCGCATTGCCCCGCGCTGCCCTCCCCCCCGGCCCCCTGTCGCACCGCCCGCTCGACACGCACTTTATGAGTCTCCCATCCCCTCTCCACAGGGCATCCTCACGATGATCTCGCGCATCACGTCCCCTATCCGTCTTCTCGGCCTGGCGCTCGTCCTCGCCGCGGTCGGTGTCATCGCCGCCCGGCCAGTGGCGCCGAGCCTCGTCTCCGGCCTCGTCTGGCGGAATGTCGGCCCGTTCCGCGGCGGCCGGGTCTCGGCGGTGACCGGCGCCATCGGTGAGCCGGGCGTCTTCTACGCCGGCTATCCCTCCGCCGGGGTCTGGAAGACCGTCAACGCCGGCATCACCTGGGAACCGATCTCGGATGGCCAGATCACGGCGTCACCGTCGGTCGGCGCCATCGAGGTGGCCCCGTCGGACACCAGCGTCATCTATGTCGGAATGGGGGATATGGTCACCGGCGGCGCCATCAATGAAGGCGACGGCGTCTACAAGTCGACCGATGCCGGACACACCTGGCAGCACATGGGGCTCGATGCCACCAAGCAGATCCCTTCGATCCTCGTCGACCCGAAAGACCCGAACCTGGTGATGATCGCCGCCCAGGGAGACCTGCATCTGCGGAGCGAAGACCGGGGCGTCTACCGCAGCACCGACGGCGGGAAGAGCTGGACCAAGACCCTCTTCGTCGACGACACCACCGGCATCCAGAAGATCACCTGGGCCTTCGACCAGCCGAACGTCGTCTTCGCGACGACGGTCAAGCATTTCGTCCAACCGGGGCCGCCGAATTTCGGCGGAGCCCGCGGACCGCGGGGCGCCGAGGCCAAGGACGCGCCCAGCAATACCCGGATCTTCAAGTCGACCGATGAAGGCGTCACCTGGCAGGAGATTAAGGGCGGGGGGCTTCCCCGGCTCGACGGCCGCACGTCGATGGCCGTGGCGATGCACACCAACGCCCAGCGGGTCTTCCTGGAAGGGAATTTCGGCCTCTGGCGCTCGGATGACGGCGGCACCACCTGGCGGCAGATGGACGCCGAAGACCGGCGGGTCGGCAATGGGCAGGGGGGCTACAACTGCGGCGTGTATGTGAGTTCCTCCGACCCCGACGTGGTCATCACCATCAACACGTCGAGCTACATCTCGCGGGATGGCGGCAAGACCTTCACCGGATTCAAGGGCGCCCCCGGCGGCGACGATCCACAGCAACTGTGGATCGACCCGACCAGCTCACAGCGGATGTTCCTCGGCATGGACCAGGGCGCCACCGTGACCCTCGACGGCGGCCGGACCTGGAGCACCTGGTACAACCAGTCGACCGACCAGGTGTACCACATCTCGACCGACAACTCGTATCCGTACTGGATCTACGCGCCACAGCAGGATGCCGGCGCCGTCCGGACCCGCAGCCGGGGCAACTTCGGCGAGATCACCCCGCTCGACTGGAACCCGGTGGGCACCTGGGAGTGGGGGACGCTGGTGGTCGACCCGCTCGACCCGAACATCGCGTATGGGAGCGGCTCCGGCGTGCAGAAGGTGACGTACCCCAGCGAACAGATCATCAACGTCGGCCCGAGCCTCGATCCTGACGCCCATCTCCGCACGTCGTTCTCGATGCCGATGGTCTGGGCGCCCTGGGACCAGCACGAACTGCTCGCCGGCTACCAGTACCTGATGGCCACCACCGATGGCGGGGCGCACTGGCGCAAGCTGAGCCCCGACCTCGGGTATCCCAAGGGCGTCAAGCCGCCGCCGGACAGCGAAGCGAACCTTCCACCCCGCCCCGGTGTCACGCGCGGCGGCGCCATCGAATCGATCTCGGCGTCGACCGTGGGACGCGGGACCATCTGGGTCGGCACCAGCAACGGCCTCATCAAGGTGACGCGGAACGAAGGGAAGACCTGGGCCGATGCGTCGATCCCCGGGCTCCCGGACTCCTCGTTCGCGTTGATCTCCTCGATCGAGGCGTCGCATCACGATCCTGCGGAAGCGTATGCAGCGATCGACCTCCACCGCCTGGGCAACTACGCGCCCTACGTCTACCGTACCCGCGACTACGGGAAGAGCTGGACCAAGATCATCACCGGCCTCCCCACCACCGAGGTGAGCGGCAGCTTTGCCCGGGTCGTCCGGGCCGACACCAAGAAGGCGGGGCTCCTCTTTGCCGGCACCGAGAGCGGGATGTATGTCTCGTTCGATGACGGCGACCACTGGCAGTCGCTCCAGCTCAACCTCCCCAACACCTCCTTCCGCGACGCCACCATCAAGGGGAACGACCTCGTGGTGGGGACCTACGGCCGCGGCATCTGGATCCTGGACGACATCTCGCCGCTCCGCCAGATGACGCCGGCAATGGCCGATGAGGCGGTGCACCTCTTCAAGCCGGGCGATGCGGTGCGGGTCCACCGGAACGTGAACCAGGACACCCCGTTTCCGCCGGAAGTGCCGCACGCACTGAACGCGCCCGACGGCGTGATCGTCTACTACTACCTCGGCACCAAGCCGACCGGCGACATCTCCCTCGACGTCCTCGACGCCGCCGGCCACGTCGTACGCCACCTGTCGAGCGCGCCGATCACCCCGGTGCCGGAAGCGTCCCATCCGCCGGAGCCGAGCTTCTGGATCAGCACGCCGCAGCCGATGCCGGTCGAGCTCGGCACCAACCGGGTCAACTGGGACCTGCGCTATGACGCGCCCCCGGCGTTCAACCACAGCTATGGCATCAACGCCAACCCTGGACTCACGCCCCCGTCGCCCGAGGGGCCGCTCGCGGCACCGGGGACGTACACCTTCCGGCTGACCGTGGACGGGAAGGCGTACACCGAGACCGCCCACGTCACCAACGATCCGCGCTCGCCGGCAACGGCGGTGGCGCTGGCCGCGCAGAACGCACTGCAGCTCAAGATCTACCGCGGCACCGGCGAGGCGTATGACGGTTTCCAACAGGCCGCCGCCATCAAGGGATCGCTGGCGGCACTCCTCGCCACCAAGCCTGCCGCCGCGGTCGACTCCGCCGTCAAGGCCCTCGACGCAAAGATCGACTCCGTCGCCGGCGACACCGGCGGTCGAGGCGGCCGGCGCTTCGGTGGTGCCCGGGTCCCGCCCACCTTCGTCGCGGTGAACGGGACATTCGCCCGCCAACTCGATGCCCAGGACCTGGCGGACATGGCTCCCAACCCGCCGATGCTGAGCGCATACGCGGCGGCGTGCGGTGATCTGAAGACCACCGTCACCAACTGGCGCGCCGTCGTATCGCACGACCTCCCGGCGCTCAACACCTTCCTCTCGGGGGCGCACCTGGCCACCATCGCGGCACCGGCCACGGCACTCGTGGCTCCCGATTGCGGCCCGGGGGTGCACGCCCGGGGACGCACTGCGGCGGCGCGGGTCAACGCGCCGGACGCCAACGACGATCCGGACAACCCCGATGCGGCGCTGAATGCCGATGGCGGGAGCGACTGAGCGGGGATCTCGGTCATTCGGCGGCTGACGCCGCCACTCGGCTCATCGGGGCTCACGCCCCGCGCCCGACGCAATGATTCGTGCGGAGCCAGCGTCCGCCAGGACGCCTGAGCCGAGTGGGGGCGTACGCCCCCGAAGTACGCGTCGAGCCGCGGCGATCTCCTTCACGGGGATCATCAAGATCCTCGGCATCAATCCATACGTGCAGGTGAGCGCCGCCCGTGCCCGGCAGATCAGGCCGGATTGGCGGAAGCCACTGCCGGTGCTGGTGCGAGTCAATGGCCACCCGAAAGCCAAGCCCTGGCGCATCAATTTGATGCCCCAGGGCACGGGTGCGTTCTATCTCTATCTTCACGGTGAGATCCGCCGAGCTTCGGGGACCAAGGTCGGTGACAGGGTCGCGGTCGAGATCGCCTTTGACGCCGCCTATCGCGGCGGGCCGGCGCACCCGATGCCGACGTGGTTTCGAATACCCCTCGCTCGGAACACGAAGGCCGTCAAGGCGTGGAAGGCCCTCACGCCAAGCCGGCAGAAGGAGATCCTCCGTTACCTGATGGCGCTCAAGTCGGATGAAGCGCGACGCAGGAATGTCGCGCGTGCCATCCGCGTACTGTCAGGGGCGAAGGAGAGGTTCATGGCCCGGTCGTGGAGTGGCGGCGCCTGAAATCCCTGGAGAAGGATCATTTCCCGCGATGGTTGACATATTCCTATATCAGAATATAATAAGTCCATGGCCCGCGCCGCCACCACCACCGATGCCTTCAACGCCGTCGCCGAACCGCGGCGGCGCCAGATCCTGGCGCTCCTCGCCCGCGACGGTGAGCGCTCGGTGAATGACGTAGCGCGCTCACTCCGGGTCCGGCAGCCCCAGGCCTCGAAGCACCTGCGAGTGCTGCGGAAGGTCGGGTTGGTGCGGGTGCGGAGTGCGGGTCAGCAGCGGCTCTACCAGATCAACGCCGAGGGCCTCAAGCCGATCCACGACTGGGTGAGCGCCTTCGAACGCCACTGGAACGAGAGCCTCGACCGGCTCGACACCTACCTCAAGGAACTCCAGAAGAAGGAGCAGCACGATGGCCGCGAACACTAGCCCCGCGACGACGCTCGTCGGGCGGGAGATCTCCGTCACCCGCACCTTCGACGCACCCCGCAAGGTGGTCTACCAGGCGTGGACCGACCCGACGCACCTCGCGGCCTGGTGGGGTCCGGTCGGCTTCACCAATCCGGTCTGCGAAGTTGATGCCCGCGTCGGTGGCAAGGTCCGCATCCATATGAAGGGCCCCGATGGCGCCATCTACCCGATGCAGGGCGTCTTCGAGGAACTCGTCGATCCCGAGCGGATCGTGATGCTCACCAGCGTGGACGCGGCGGATGGGAGCACTCAATTCGAGGTGCGCACCACGGTGACCCTCGCGGAGGCCGAGGGCCGCACCACGATCAGGGTGCACGCCAAGGTCATCACCGCCACCACCGATGCCGCGCCGCAGATCGCAGGGATGGAACCGGGGTGGAGCCAGAGCATCGACCGGCTGCAGACGCATGTGGCGCCAAACCAGTCGATCACGCCCAGGGAGATGGTCACCACCCGCGTGCTCAACGCCCCGCCGGAACTCGTCTACAAGGCGTGGACGGAGCCGGACCGGCTGGCCCACTGGTGGGGACCCAATGGGTTCACCAACACCATTCACCAGATGGACGTCCGCCCCGGCGGCGCCTGGCGCCTCACGATGCACGGCCCCGATGGCACCGACTACCCGAACGAGAGCGCCTTCCTCCAGGTGATGGCGCCACGCCTCCTGGTATACTATCACAGCTCAGCGCCGAAGTTCGTCTCTGTCGTGACGTTTGCGCCGGAAGGGACGGGGACCAACCTCACCCTGCTGAGTCATTTCCTGTCGGACGAGGACTTTGATTCGGCGATGAACGTGTACGGCGCCGTGGAAGGGGCCAAGCAGACCCTCGCTCGACTGGCGGAGTTCATCGGGCCGACCGGCACCTAGGCGGACGGGGGCTCGGCGGTGCCGGTGTCGATATCCGGCCCCCTCGTTCGACGTATGGTGAGGGCGCCACTCCGGCGCTCCACTTCCGTGTGGAGGAACACGCAATGCCGACCACCAGCAAGGGGGCCAACATCGCCCTCTGGATCACCCAGGGACTGCTCGCCGCCATATTCCTGTACGCAGGGGGCTTCAAACTCGCGATGCCGATGGCGGCTCTGGCCAAGGCCAGCCCCCTCCCTGCCCTCTTCCTCAAGTTCGTCTCGGTCTGTGAGATCACCGGGGCGTTGGGGCTCATCCTGCCGGGGCTCCTCGGCATCCGGCGCGACCTCACCCCGATCGCCGCGGCGTGCCTGGTGGTCATCATGGTCGGCGCGGTCACCGTCACCATCCTCACGCTCACCGTCCAGATGGCGATCCTGCCGTTCGTGGTCGGTGTCCTCGCCATCGTGGTGGCCCGGGGACGCCGGAATTGGCTGGGACGGGGCGCTTCCTGACCCACCCGGGCCCGGTTGTCGATTTCGGCGACCTTCGTTCGACATATTGCAGGACGGGGCGACAGGCCGAACCCGGCCGGCACCCGCCCCAACGACAGGAGACTGCACGATGCGATGCATGATGCTGGTGATCCCCAAGGCGTATGAACACGCCGACGCGGACTTCGTTCCCCCGGCGGACCTCGTCGCCCGGATGACGAAGTACAACGAGTCGCTCGCCAAGGCGGGGATCCTCCTCGGCCTCGACGGGCTCACCCCTCCCGCCAAGGCGGCCCGCATCGCCTTCGGCGGCGGCAAGCCCAGGGTGATCGATGGCCCCTTCGCGGAAGCGAAGGAGCTGGTCGGCGGGTACTGGATGATCCAGGTCAAGTCGCGCGAGGAGGCCATCGAGTGGGCCAAGCGCGCCCCGATGCTCGAGGGCGATGTCATCGAGGTCCGCCAGGTGCAGGAGATCGAGGATTTTCCGGAAGACGTGCGGCGTGCGGCGGGAGGAAAGTGACGATGCGATACCTCACTTTCGTCCGGGGACGGGAAGGCCAGGGCACGCCTTCCCCGGCACTCGAGGCGGCCATGGGGAAGTTCATCAGCGAATCGCTCGCCGACGGCTCGCTGGTGCAGACGGGCGGCCTCTCCCGGTATCCCGACGCCACCCTCCTGCGGATCACGAAGGGGAAGCTCACCGTGACCGACGGCCCCTTTGCCGAAGCGAAGGAAGTGATCGGCGGCTACGCCATCATCGAGGCCAAGTCGAAGGAGGAAGCGATCCGCATCGGCACCGCCTTCATGAAGCTCCACACCGACCACTGGCCGGGGTGGGAAGGGGAGAGCGAGATCCGCCAGATCGACTTCCTGGTGCCGTGACCGCCGACGCCCACCGCGCCATCGAGGCGGTCTGGAGGATCGAGTCGGCCCGGTTGATCGCCGGGCTGACTCGCTTTGCGCACGACGTGGGGCTCGCCGAAGAGTTGGCCCAGGAGGCGTTGCTGGCGGCAGTGGAGCAGTGGCCGGTGTCGGGGGTCCCCGACGCCCCCGGCGCCTGGCTGATGGCGGTGGCCAAACGCAGGGCCATCGATCACTGGCGGCGGGAGGAGCGGGTCCTTCCCAAGCACGAGGAGATCGGCCGGGAGCTCGACGCCCGGCAGGAGCGCTCGGTCGATGAGCTCGATGCCGCGCTCGACGATCCGGTGGGCGATGACCTCCTCGGCCTCATCTTCCTCACCTGCCACCCCGTCCTTTCCACCGAGGCGCGGGTGGCGCTCACCCTGCGGCTCGTGGCGGGGCTCACCACCCCGGAGATCGCCCGCGCATTCCTGGTGCCCGAGGCAACACTGGCACAACGGATCGTACGCGCCAAGCGGACCCTCACCGAGGCGCGGGTCCCGTTCGAGATGCCCCGACCGGCAGAACTTCCCGCCCGACTCCAGTCGGTGCTCGAGGTGATCTACCTCGTGTTCAACGAGGGATATTCCGCCACCGCCGGCGAGGAGTGGATCCGCGCCGACCTCTGCGGGGAAGCGCTTCGGCTCGGCCGGATCCTGGCCGAGCTGGCACCGATGGAGCCCGAGGTCCACGGACTCGTGGCACTGATGGAGATCCAGGCCTCGCGGATGCGGGCGCGGGTCGGGCTCGGAGGAGAACCGGTGCGCCTCCTGCAGCAGGACCGCGCCCGCTGGGACTACGTGCTGGTGCAGCGCGGATTCACGGCCCTCGCCCGCGTCGAGAAACTGGGTGGCACGCTGGGGCCCTATGCCCTTCAGGCGGCGATCGCCGCCTGCCACGCCCGGGCCCGGACGCCGGATGAGACCGACTGGGCGCGCATCGCGGCCCTCTACGATGCCTTGGCAGCATTGGCGCCATCGCCAGTGGTGGAGCTGAACCACGCGGTGGCGGTAGGGATGGCGTTCGGCCCGGCGGCGGGGCTCGAGATCGTGGACGGGCTCGTCAAGGAGAAGACCCTCGACGTCTATCATCTTCTCCCAGCGGTCCGAGGCGATCTCCTGGAAAAACTCGGCCGCCGTGCCGAGGCGCGGGCGGAGTTCGAGCGGGCGGCATCGCTCACGCGGAACGCGGTGGAGCGGACACTCCTGCTCAAGCGAGCGGAGGAGCAAGGTTGACCGCGGGGCGGCGCCGAAATGCACAGGAATCGAGCGAACCGCAGG
>DASSGV010000006.1:0-26060 GCA_035693225.1 Gemmatimonadales bacterium
GGAGTGAGAAGTAAGAAGGGAGAAGGGAGAAGGGAGAAGTAAGAAGGGAGAGGGGGCAAGTGAAGGGTGAAAAGTGAAAAGTGAAAAGGGAGAAGGGGAAAAAAAGAAAAGAGAAGTGAGAAAACGCAGGGGGGGAGAGGAAGAGAAGTAGGAGGGGATGGAGAAGAAGGAGACAAGAGACAACGCGGAGGGGGGAGAGGACGAGGGGAAGGAGAAGAGGAGAGGAAGCGCGAAGAGCCTACGAGGAGCGGACGTTGATGCGTCGATGGACGGGACTGGGAATGACATGGATCGCCATCGGAGCGCTGGTCGCGGCGTGCGCAGTACCGCCGCGGCCCCCGTCGCCCCAGTTCGTCTTTGTCTGTCCGGCAGGTGATACCGTTCGGGTGCAGTTCCTCAATGACTCGGCGGCGGTGCTGCTGCCGCGCGACGCCACTCCACACCTGCTCCCGCGCGCGATCTCCGGCTCCGGGGCCCGCTACTCCGACGGGACGCTCACCTTCTGGAACAAGGGAGACAGCGCGTTCGTGATGCGGGGGGATTCGATCGTGATCCAGGATTGCGGCATCACCCGTCAGAGGTCGTGAGGGACCGGTGTCAGCCGTTCCTTCCGGTCCACCTGGTAATACTTGGCCCAGCCGTTATTGAGGGAAAAGACCAGCGGCTTGCCGAGGAGGCGCTCGGTCCACAGCGGCAGCAGGAACGGACGCTCCGCCGCGAAGTACCGGTAATAGCGCGCGTCGTCCTCGGTCGCGGTGCCCAGCACGTTCCGCGCGGCGAAATCGCCGCAGAAGGCGGCCCACGGCAGTCCCACGCATCCGAGCACCCATTGGACCCACGGCGAGCGGTCGTCACGGACGACGGTCGGCAGCAGGTCGCGGGTGGTGTCGATGAGACCGGGCCAGTACTGGATGAACTTGAGCCGCTCCAGGTACGGAAAGCGGCGCTTGAAGTCGCGGATGACCCGGCGGATGACGCGCTGGGTGGTGACGGCGTGGAGCGCGAAGGTGGTCAGTGCGCTGCCGCCGCCGAGCAGGAGGCGCTGATCGCCGGTGAGGCGCCAGTAGCTGTACACCAGGTCGGAATCCCAGCACTGGAGGGGTTCGTCCGGGAAGAGCCGGCGGACGTCGGGGTCGCCGAGCGGTTCGCTGATGGCCAGGAAGGTCTGGGCGTGGAACACGTTGGCCGCGTAGGGGGAGAGGGCGGGATCGGCCTTGTCGATGCAGAAGACGATGTCCGCGGCGGTCACCGATCCGAGATGGGTGTGGACGGTGTGCCCTTCCAATCGCAGCGCCTCGGTGCTCTCGAAGATCCGGACCCCCGCGGCCAGCAGGGCGCGCTTGAGCCCCTGGGCAAAGAGCAGGGCGTCGATGCCGTAGCAATCGGGGTAGCGGATCCCGCCGGCGTACGCCGTCGACCCGAGCACCGAGGGGAGTTCCGCCGCGGTGTAGAGCTGCTGGGGGTAGCCGAGGGCCCGGCGGGCATCGACCTCTTCGCGGGCCGCGCGCCAGCCCGAACTGCCGTTGCCGACGTAGAGACTGTCCGCCTTCAGGAGGTCGCAGGTGATGTCGTGGGTCCCGGCGGCGGCCCGGATCATCTCGATCCCGCGCACCGGCGCATCCCAGAGGTCCTTGGCGCGTTCCCGGCCGTAGCGCCGCACGATCTGCGAGAGTTCGAGCTCGGAGTCGGGGGTCAGGAATCCGGCGCTCTTGCCGGTGGAGCTCCCGCCGCAGATGTTCCGCTCCAGGATCACCACGCGGCGGCCGCCGTTCAGCAGGCGCAGGGCCGCCATCATCCCCGCCATCCCCGCCCCGACGACCAGGGCATCGGCCTCGAGATGTTCCTGCAACGGTGGGCAGAGTTCGGTGCGGATGGCCAACAGTGTCGTGTACCACCAGTCCTGCAATATCATCCGGTCCTCCCCGGGCCAATACATGCAACGTGCCCGCGGCACGCAACGCACGTCAAGTGACCAAGATGATGCAAAGACCACTCTCCCAAGGGGTCCACCATGCCTGAGCCCACTCCGCAGCCGCCGGCCAACGCCCAGGTGCGCTTTCCGCCGCCCCTGGTGTACCTGCTCCCGCTGGCGGTCACGTGGTTCCTCGATCCACGCTGGCCACTTCCGCTCTTCGGCGGGCAATGGCAGGGTGCGGGGAACGTGGCCGGCGTCATCCTGGTGGTGGTCGGTGCGGTGGTGATGGCATCGGCGCTGACGCGATTTCGGCGGGCCGGCACCTCGCCGGTACCGATGAAGCCCACGACGTCACTGGTGTTCACCGGCCCCTACCGCCGGACCCGCAACCCGATGTACCTCGGCATGATGATCGCCTATCTCGGCGGCGTCCTGCTGCTGTGCAGCTGGTGGGCGGTGGTCTTCCTGCCGCTGGTCTGGTGGGTGATGAACCGATACGTGATCGCGCGGGAGGAGCGCTACCTCGACGCCGCGTTCGGCGACGCCTACCGCTCCTACCGGTCCCGGGTGCGGCGATGGGTCTGACGCGACTCGCGGGCGCCGCCGTCGTGGCGCTGGCGGCGTGCCACGCTACCGCCCCACGCGCGGCATATGTGCCGAGGACCCGTGCGGTGACCGTCACGACCGTGCCGCTGCTGGTGAAGGAGGATGCGAAGACACTCCCCTTCCTCCAGCGCGACTTTGCTCCGGGCGGCGTGCTGGAAGGCCACGAGGTGTATGCGTTCGAGCCAAGCACCATCACCGTCGTGGCCGGCGATACGATCGCCCTCACCTTCATCAACCCGGAAGACGACCAGCATTCGTTCGTGATCGAGGGACTGGTGGTGCCGCTGCCACCCCAGCAAGAGGTCCACGCCACATGGGTGGCCCCGCGTCCCGGTATCTTTCCCTTCGTGTGCAGCGTCCCCGCGCACCTGCCGATGATGGCCGGTCAGGTGGTGGTGCTTGCGCCAGCGGCGTTCACGCCATGAGCCGATCGATGGCAGGTCCATTCACCTCCAGCGGAGTTCCCGTGTCCCACACACCCGACCCTCGTCCCCGGCGCGAATTCCTCGGACAACTGGCCGCGACCGTGGCGCTCGCCAGCGTCGCGTGCGCGCCGGCCGCATCCATCGCCGCGGCGCCTGCGCCGGCACCCGGGCCCTCGACCGGAGCGGCACCGGTCGCGGGTGCCGGCGCCGTGAAAGCGCAGCCACCGTCGGTGCACTGGGACGACAGCTGGACCGCCAGGGTCCTGGCCGCCAAACACAAGGCGGTCTTCGACGGACCCGAGATCGCCGACGGGGAGGCGCCGGGGCAGGCGTGGCTCTTCTATCAGGGGCTGTCGGTCGTTTCCGGCGTCACCGATGCCGACGTCGTTCCGGTGGTCGTGATGCGGCACAAGGGGATCCCCGTCGCGTTCAACGACCATCTCTGGGACAAGTATGAGATCGGCAAATGGCTCAAGGAAAAGGACCCGACCACCGGCAAGCCGGCTCGACGCAACCCGTACGCCCACTCGGCGCCGGGCGACAAATTCGCCAACGTCGCCCCCGACGGGACGCTTCCCGAACTGCACCGCCGTGGCGCGGTGCTGCTCGGGTGCAGTCGCGCCGCCAGCTTCTTCGCGTACCAGATCGCCGAGCGCACCAAGCAGCCATTCCCGCAGGTGAGGGAAGAGGTGAGGGCCAACCTCATCGAGGGGGTGATCCTGCAGCCGTCGGGCGTGTATGCGGTGCTGCGGGCGCAGGAGGTCGGGTGCGCGTACATCAGGGCGACGTGAGGGGAGAAGCTATCAGCTAGCAGCTATCAGCCAAAAGCTATCAGCTATCAGCTATCAGCCAGAAGCTAACAGCTAGCATCTAACAGCTATCAGCTGTCAGCGGATCCGGCTGGCGTCCCCCCTCTCCTCGTATGAGGAGAGGGGGACAGGGGGTGAGGCGGGCAGGATGGGCGAACCACTTGAGGATCGGTCCATGAATCTGCGCGGTGCTGCAGCAGCGACGGCCTTCCTGCTTGTTTCGGGATGTGCCGCCAAGTCGAATGCGCCGGTGGAACCGACGCCGGCGCCGGTCGCCGAAGCGGCCGCCACGGACTCGGCCCTGCACGTCGGGGCCACGGTGCGGGTCCGCGGCTCCGGCCTCGGTCGTGGATGGCGGGTGGGGACCGTCGCGGTGTCGACGGGTCGGCATCCGTGCCTGGCCGTCAAGCTCCTGTCGGCCCGCAGTCGAGATCCCGTCTATGTGCCGTTGTCGCTGGTGTCGCGGGTGCAGGCCGACAGCAGGACCAACACCGGCGCGCTCACCCTGGGCCTGCCGCCGGCGGTGGAATCGGACTGGGCGCCCGTCAGCCTGGCCCGGGCCGTGAGCAACTGGTGCCGACGGAACCGCCAGTGACCGCACCACCATCGACGCCGCAGCCCATCCTCCACACACCTCGACTCACGCTGCGCCCGTTCGTGCTTGCCGATGCGGGGCGGGTGGCGGAGCTCGCCGGTGATCGCGACGTGGCGGCGACGACTCTTCGGATCCCGCACCCCTACGAGGCGTGGATGGCGGAGGAGTGGATCGCCGACCACCGGATGGCCTGGGACGATGGCACCCTCGCCAATTTCGCCATCACCACCGCCGCCGACGGGCTCATCGGCTCCATCGGGCTGTCGCTCTACCTTGACCACGCCCGCGGCGAGATGGGTTACTGGATCGGCAAGCCCTATTGGGGACGGGGGTACGTCACCGAGGCCGCGACGGAGATCCTGCGCGTCGGCTTCGAGGTGCTGGGACTGCACCGGATCCACGCCCACCATATGACCGGGAACCCGGCATCCGGCACCGTGCTGCGGAAGCTCGGAATGCGGCACGAGGGGACGCTCCACCACCACACCCTCAAGTGGGGGGAGTTCCACGACATCGAATGCTACGGACTCCTGGCGGACGAATTCGCGCGGCGCGCCCCGGCACCCGGCTGACATCGACCCGACGCTGGCGCCTGCGGTGACCGCGCGCCAATTTTTCCCCCGACCCTCACCCGCACTCCACGGAGCGCATCCGATGAGCCGGATCCTGATCGTTGCCCTGGTGTTCGCCGCCGCGTGCGGGGGCGGCGCAAGTCCCGCCGCGACCACGAAAGACAGTGCCGCCACGGTGACGAAGCGCGACACGCTCACCCGTCGCCAGAAGGACAGTGTCCTCGCCGCGTCGAAGGTCCCCGGCGCCGCCGCGGTACGGGCCGCGATGCACGCCGCCGACTCGACCAGCGCGCACATCAACGCGCTCGATACCGTGGGGCAGTGAGATGAAGACCCCCCCGGTGCTCACCCACCTCACCCCCGTGATGATCGTCGATGCGGTGGAGCCCTGCCTGGCCTTCTGGACCGGGCGGCTCGGCTTCACGAAGGAGAACGAGGTGCCCGGACCCGACGGAGCGCTCATCTTCGCGAGCGCCCGCTCCGGTGCCGTCGAGGTGATGTATCAGACCCGCGCCAGCGTGGTCGCGGAGGATCCGGTGCAGGCCGGCGCCCTGAACGGCCATTCGATCGCCCTGTTCATCACCGTCCCGGACCTCGACGCGGTCGAACGCGCGCTCGCCGGGGGGCCGGTGGTCAAGCCGCGCCACAAGACGTTCTACGGCAGCGAAGAGATCTACGTGAAGGAACCGGGCGGGAACACCGTCGGCTTCGCGCAGTTCGGGCAATGATGGCGAGAGGTACTAGGTACTAGGTATCAGGTGTGACCGGAGCGGCTGCGACCACATCTGGCGTGGGAGACCACATTGTGCAGTTGTTCTCCGTGCCTCTCCGTGGCCTCCGTGCCCTCCGTGGTCCCACTTCTAAGGCGTCACCATGACCGATGAACTGAATGGCCGCACGGCCCTCGTCACCGGTGCCACGTCGGGGATCGGGAAGATCACCGCCCTGGAGCTGGCGCGGATGGGTGCGCGGGTGCTGGTGCACGGCCGGAATCCGGTCAAGATCGAGGCCGTGGTCGCGGAACTGCGCGCCACGAGCGCGGGGCAGGTCGAGGGGATCCGCGCCGACTTCGCATCGCTCGCCGACGTCCGTGCGCTCGCGGCCGAGGTGCGGACGCGCACCGACCGGCTGCATATCCTCGTCAACAATGCCGGCGGTGCCGCAGCGAGGCGGCGGCTGTCGCCGGACGGGATCGAACTGACCCTGGCGACCAATCACCTGGCGCCCTTCCTCCTGACGAACCTCCTGCTCGACCTGTTCAAGGCATCCGCACCCGCCCGGATCGTGAATGTCGCGTCGGAAGCGCATCGGGTGGGGATGTTCGACTTCGACGACCTCCAGAGTGAGCGCCGCTACCGCTCGTTCAAGGTGTACGGCCACAGCAAGATGCAGAACATCCTGTTCACCTACGCCCTGGCCCGCCGGCTGGCCGGGAGCGGCGTCACGGTCACGGCGGTGCATCCCGGTGCGGTCGATACCGGGATCTGGAACGCCGCGCAGGGGATGGTACGACCGATCGTCCGGGTGATGCAGTGGTTCATGATCTCCCCCGAACGGGGCGCGGCACCGCTCATCCGGCTCGCCTCCGCGACGGACGTGTCGGATGTCACGGGTGTCTACTTCAAGCGCTTCAAGCCGGCGCGGAGCGCCGATCCGTCGAACGACGTGGCGGTGCAGGAGCGGCTCTGGGACGTCTCTGCTCGACTCACGGGACTGGTGCAGGCATCCTCCGAGGACCATCGATGACCGCGCCTGTCACCTACCGCCGCTCGCTGGGACTCTTTTCCGGCACGATGCTCGTGATCGGCGGGATCATCGGCTCGGGGATCTTCTTGAACCCGGCGATCGTGGCCCAGCGGGTGGGCACCGCCGACCTCACGATGCTCGCCTGGGGCCTCGGCGCGGTGGTGGCGCTCATCGGCGCCTTCATCTTCGCGGAGCTGGGGCAGCGCCGCCCCAAGGCCGGCGGCGGCTACATCTACCTCCGCGACGCCTTCGGGCCGGTCTACGCCTTCCTCTATCCGTGGACCCTCTTCCTGATGACGGCGACGGGGGCGATCGCCGCGGTCGCGGTCACCTTCTCGACCTATGCCGGCCCGCTCCTGGGCCTGCCACCGGAACTCGAGAAGCCCCTCGCCGCCGCCGCCATCGCGCTCCTGACCGGCGTCAACATCGTCGGCATCCGTCCCGGCGCCTGGACCCAGAACATCTTCACGGTGCTCAAGCTCGCGGCGATCGCGACGCTGGTCTTTGCCGGCCTGGCCATGAGCGCCATCCACCCGCACGTCTGTGGCACCTGCACCGCCGCCGCCGCCGCACCCGCGTCGCTCACCGCCGGGATCCTCGCGATGGGGGCGGCACTGGTGCCGGTGCTCTTTGCCTTCGGCGGCTGGCAGCAGACCAACTTCGTGGCGGAGGAGCTTCGCGATCCGGAGCGCAACCTGCCGCGCGCCCTGGTCCTCGGCGTCATCGCGGTGGTCGTGGTCTACCTCACCGTCAACCTCGCCTACCTCCGCGCCCTCGGCGCCGACGGCCTCGCGGCAAGCACCGCGCCCGCGGCCGACACGATGGAGATCTACCTCGGCGCGGCGGGGCGCACGCTCATCGCCGCCGGGATCGTCATCTCCACCTTCGGCTTCCTGAACCTGGTCATCCTGGTGACCCCGCGGGTGTACCAGGCCACCGCCGCCGACGGGCTCTTCTTCGAGGGATTCTCCCGCCTGCATCCGGGGTTCCGCACGCCGGTCATCGCCCTGGTGGCGCAGGGCGTGTGGGCCATCATCCTCCTTTACTCGGGCAGCTACGGACAACTCCTGGATTACGTCGTCTTTGCCGACTGGATATTCTTCGGGAGCAACGCCGTGGCGCTCTTCGTGCTGCGGCGGCAGGACGTGGCGGCGGGACGCGACGCGGAGGTGACGGTACGGACCCCGCTCCATCCGTGGAGCACGGGGGTGTTCATCCTGGCGTCGGTGTACGTGCTGATCGGCACCATCACCTCGAACCCCGGCAATGCGATGATCGGGGGAGCGTTCCTGGCCATCGGGGTGCCGGTGTGCCTGTTCTGGCGGGCCCGGAACCGCCTCGAAGCGCAGTAACGTCCCGTGGGTAGGACCACCCTTCGCGGTGCTCAGGGCAGGCTCCACACACGCAGGTTCAGGTAGGGCACTGGGTGTGGCGAGCCCGACAGAATGCCGTTCCTCAGAACTGTCATCCCGAGCGCAGCGAGGGACCTACCTGGTTTGCACCTGTGATCGCGACACTCGCCAGGCAATGCGGATCAGGTTCCTCGCTGCGCTCGGGATGACAGCATTGGCCCGCGGAGCTCGCCGCGCGAGATCACGCCAATAGTTCTCCGTGCCTCTCCGTGTAACTCCATGCACGAGCCTGCCCTGAGCGCCGCAAAGGGTGGGCCCACTATAAGGATCGGGGCTCACAATGAAGATGCTTGGCTGGCTGGGAGCAACGCTCGGCGCGACGCTGACCGGATGGTTCGGATGGTGGCTCTCATCGTCAGCGGGGTTCTTCACCGCGTTCATCGTGAGCACCATCTTCTCCGGCTTCGGTCTTTACTACGGCCGGAAGTGGGCGCTGCGGCTGGTCGGCGAGTAGGTGCAGCGCCGGATCATCGGGTTCCATCAGGACGACGAAGGCCAGTGGGTGGCGGAGCTCGAGTGCGGACACGGCCAGCACGTACGCCACGACCCGCCCTGGCAGGTCCGGGCCTGGGTGATCACCGCGGAGGGCCGGGCGGGTCGGATCGGCACCGTGCTCGAGTGCCGGCGCTGCGAGGAGGAGCCTACGACCCCGGGAGCGGGATGACGACCTGGGCGGGGAGTGAGCGTGTGGTGCTGTCACCGACGCCGAGCTGACCGACGGAGTTCTGGCCCCAGCAGAAGAGGAGTCCGCCCGCGCCGATGCCGCAGGCGTGGTCCGAGCCGGCGGAGACGTCGGTGAACTTGAGTCCGCCTTGCAGCAGTCCCGGCGCCGATCCCAGCGTCCCGCAATAGACATCCCCCGCCGGCGAGATGATGCAGTACCCGCCGAGGCTCCCCACCGTCATCGTCGTGGCCACCGTGCTGAGCGGCATCGCTGCCGGGACCTGCCCCGCGTTCCCGCTCGTTGGCCCGACATAGCCCCAGCACCAGAGCGTGAAGCTCGAGGTCAGGGCGCAGGTGGTGGTGCCGTTGGTGGCGAGCCGGATGGACGACGGCACTCCGACCACCGCCAGCGGCGCGTAGGCACAAGGCCGGCTGCCCCCGAAGCTCGAGCCGCAGGTGGTATCGAACTGGGCGTACTGCAGGGTATCACCCACGCCGACCTGCGTGGCGGTGCCCCAGCAATAGACGGCGCCATTGCTCGCGAGACCGCAGGTATGGTCCATCCCCGCCGCAACGTCCGCCCAGCTGATGCCCCCCGCCACCTTGCTCGGCACCTCGACGCTGTCGCGCGCGGCCGGGGCGATGCTGTCCCCCCGCACGCCCGCACCGTACTGCCCCCAGCACCAGATGGCGTGGGTCGAGTTCACGCCGCAGAAGTGCGATCCGCCGGCGCTGATGGTGTCGACGGCGGTGTCATTCGCGACGACCGTGGGCGACGCGCCGAGATTCCACGAACCGGTCGAATCCACCAGCGCAGCTCCCTGACAGACGACCTCCTTGGTGCCGGTCACGCCGCAGACGTAGCTGCCGGTGCCCGCCGCGAGGGTCACCGATACCCACCGGAACTTGGCCCCTGCGTCCCACGCCACCGGCCTGGGCCCAAAGCCCCGCCCCCAGCAGTACGCGGTGCTGTCCGCGGTCACCGCACAGCTCACATCGCCGCCGGAGGAGAGCTGCCGGACCGGTGCGGACGGCGCTGCTTTGGTCGGACCGGTGGATGACCCGCAGGCGGCAGCGAGCACGAGAAGAGCGATCAGGAAAGTGCGCACACAGTACTCCGGAGGAAAATGGTCCCGGGTCGGTCCGGCCCTGCATCTATAGATAGCACGGTGTCCTGTTGACGGCGGTCCACGCGGCGCGCACACACCAGCGACGCTGGAGCTACGATCCCCTGGGCCGCCGGGGCAGCGCCGCGACAAGCGCAGGAGCAGGCGTGTGGGCGTGGACCTCGTGCACTCCCGCCGCCTCCACGATCCGGGCCACATTCTGGGGCCTGATCCCCCCGCCTGCCAGGATGCCGATCCGACCTGCGGCCTGTCGCACCAGATCCTGCAGCACGCCGATCCCCAGCTCCGCCGTTGTCGCACCACCTGATGTCAGCACACGCTCGACGCCAAGTCCGATCAGTGCATCGAGCGCGGAGGAACGATCCGCAACTACGTCGAACGCCCGATGGAACGTCACCGACATCGGGCGGGCCGCCGAGACCAGCCGCGTCATCGCGTCGCGATCGACGGCGCCATCGGCATCGAGCGCTCCCACGACGACGCCCGCGGCGCCGAATGCCTTGATCCGTTCAACCTCCCCGATCATCCCGTCGATCTCGTCGGCCGAGTAGTGGAAGCCGCCGGCCCGCGGTCGAACCAGGACCATCACCGGGATCGTGAGCGCTCGGCACGCTCCTGCGATCATCTCCGCCGGCGGCGTGAGGCCATCGACAGCGAGATCGACGCAGAGCTCGACCCTTCCCGCGCCGCCGCGTTCAGCCGCGACCGCCTCGGCCACGCTCTCGACGCAGGCTTCGAAGAGGATTGCGGGTTCAGTCACGGATGTTCTCCCTTTGACGTCATCCTGAGGGGCCTTCGCCTTTGACGTCATCCTGAGGGGCCTTCGCCCTGGACGTCATCCTGAGGGGCCTTCGCCCTGGACGTCATCCTGAGGCGCCTTCGCCCAGGACGTCATCCTGAGGGGCCTTCAGGCCCCGAAGGATCGGTCGGTGTCGCAGGCCGATCCTTCGGCCGCTGAAGCGGCCTCACGACGACGGCCGTCGCCGTTTGGTCCGCTTGGTGGGCTCGGCGGTGAGCGGATCCTCCGGCCACGGATGCTTCGGGTATCGACCGCGCAGGTCCTTCCGCACCTCGAAATATGCGTTACGCCAGAAGCTCGCGAGATCGCGCGTGACCTGGATCGGGCGCCGCGCCGGGGAGAGGAGGTGCAGCGTGAGGGGGGTCTTTCCTCCCCCGATCCGCGGCGTGTCGGTCCACCCGAAGACCTCCTGCAACTTGACCGCGAGCACCGGCGCCGCAGGATCGGCGTAGTCCACTGCGACCGCCGACCCGCTGGGCACGCTCACGTGGGTCGGCGCCAGCTCGTCAAGCGCCTTCTGCCGCTTCCAGTCGAGCATTGTACGCAAGGCCGCACCCAGGTCGAGCCGTTCAAGGTCGCCCTTGCGGCGGACGGTGCCGAGTGCCGGGCCCAGCCATCCGTCGAGGCCTTCAAGCAGCGCGGCATCGGAGACATCGGGCCACAGCGGATCCAACCGATGAAGAAAGGCGAGACGCCGGCGGGTCTCGATGGCGGCATCGGTCCACGGGAGGAGCGACAACCCTTCACGCCGGATCGCATCGGCCATCGCCCCGGCGATCCGCGCGGGGTCGGGATCCCGGAGCGGCGCCTCACCGATGAGGATGGCGCCGAGCCGTCGGACCCGGCTCGCGACGACGGCGCCGCGCGTCGGGTCCCACTCCACCCGTTCGTCGTCGGTGATCTGGTGGGCAAAGGACTCCAGCACTTCCGCTTCGTCGAGCACGGCGCCGAGGTAGAGCTTCGCATCGCGCGGGTCGCCATCGGTCTCTGCGGCGATGATCCAATCGGCGTTGACGAACGACGGCGCATCGGTCCAGACGCCGGTGCCGTTGCGGAGGGTGAATCGTCCACGCTGACCGTCACGCCGCTTGCCGATGCGGTCGGGGTAGGCCAGGGCGAGGAGGGATGAGAGAGATGGTGTGGGGGTCGCCTGCGGCGACCCGGCGCCGCTGTCCGCGCTCTTCCTCACCCCCTGGCCTTCCCGTTGTGTGGGGGTCTCCTGCGGCGACCCGGCGCCGCTGTCCGCGCTCCTCCTCACCCCCTGGCCTTCCCGTTGTGTGGGGGTCGCCTGCGGCGACCCGGCGCCGCTGTCCGCGCTCTTCCTCACCCCCCCACCCCCTCTCCACGTTCGTGGAGAGGGGGAGCGATCAAGGAGTTCCTGCAGCGCCTTCGCCTCCGCGCGAACTCGGTGCAGCGTCTCGCGATCCACGTTGGGGCCGACGTCCCGATCGCGCAGCGCGTGAACGCGCAACTCGATGTCCGGGTCGGGCGGGCCGCCGCTGCCCCGCAGGATGTCGCGCTCTTCGAGGAGTGCCGCCAACTGAGTCCCGAGCCCCTGGTCCGGAGCCTGGAGCACCATATGCGCCAGGCGCGGATGCACCGGGAGCGTCGCCATCTCCCGGCCGTGGGGAGTGATCCGTCCGTCCGCATCGATGGCATCGAGTTCGCGGAGGAGTTCACCGGCGCGGGCGCAGACACCGGCGGGAGGTGGATCGAGCCAGCGCAAGGTGAGCGGGTCGACGATCCCCTGCGCCGCGAGATCGAGGGCAAACGAAGCGAGGTCGGCTTCGAGGATCTCAGGCGTGGCGCGGGGGACCAGGCCGAGCTCTTCAGGTTGGGCCCAGAGGCGGTAGCAGAGGCCGGGCGCCGTCCGACCGGCCCGGCCACGGCGCTGATCGGCGGAGGCGCGGGAGACGCGGACCGTGGCCAGACGGGTCATCCCCGAGGCGGCGCTGTATTTCGGGACGCGGGCAAGTCCCGAGTCGACCACGACCCGGATCCCTTCCATAGTGAGGCTGGTCTCCGCGATGGAGGTCGCGAGGACGACTTTCCGGCGGCCGGGGACACTCGGACGGAGGGCGCGGTCCTGCTCCGATTGGGGCAGCATGCCGAAGAGGGGGATGACGTCAACGAGTGGCGAGTGGTGAGTGGCGGGTGGCGAGTGGGGAGAAGCAGATGGCGAGTGGTGAGTGGCGAGTGAGGTCGCGGAAAGGATGTCTTGCGTCCGGCGGATCTCGGCGGCGCCGGGAAGGAAGGCGAGGAGGTCGCCGTCGTGGGCGTCGAGGGCAGTGCGGATCGCCGAGGCCATCGCAGCTTCGATGCGCTGATCGGTACGGCGGGGGATCCAGCGGGTCTCCACCGGGAAGGCCTTCCCTTCGCTCGTCACGATCGGTACGTCACCGAGGAGAGAGGCGACCGGTCCGCCGTCGAGCGTGGCGGACATCACCAGGATCCGCAGATCGGGACGCAACAGCGACTGGGTCTGCAACGTGAGCGCTAGGCCCAGGTCGCCGTTCAGGCTCCGCTCGTGGAACTCGTCGAAGATGACCAGTCCGTACTCCTCGAGCGCGGGATCGTGCTGGAGGATGCGGGTGAGGATCCCCTCGGTGACCACTTCGATGCGGGTGGCGGCGCTGACCTTGGTGTCGCGACGGATGCGATAGCCGATGAGGCCACCGACCGTGCCCCCCGGCCCGTTCTCGGCGTCGGAATTCCCCGCACCGCGGCGCTTTTCCTCACCCCCCTTCCCCCTCTCCACGTTCGTGGAGAGGGGGTAAGCTCCGTGCGCCACCATCCACGCCATGCGCGTCGCCGCCGCGCGCGCCGCGAGCCGGCGCGGCTCGAGCATCACGATCTTCTTGCCCTGAAGCCACGGCTCCTCAAGGAGCGCCAACGGCACCAGCGTTGTCTTCCCGGCGCCCGGTGGCGCCTGGAGGACCGCCGCGGTACGCGCGGAGAGCGCGGCGCGGAGGTCGGGGAGGACGGGTTCGATGGGGAGGGGAGGCACAGCGGTGAACAGTAAACGGTGAACGGGGCTCGGGACGCGCCGGCGGGACTCTATTGGATCGGATCCTCCTCCACGTTAAGCAACGCCCCGTACAACGCTGCCACACTCCAGGCGGCAAGAATCAGTGGGCCTGCCAAAAATCCACCCGGGATCCCACCTACGATGACAAGCGCCACCGTTCCGATGGCGATCCTCTCGCCCCAGGTCAAATGACCATCCTCGCGGAGGGCCTGCGTGACCTTCGCCTCCACCCGCGCCCGCATGCCGAGCGGCAGCGGCGCTTCGGAGCGGAGGAGTACCGTGAGGTCAGTGGTATCATTTTCGCCGGGGATCGTCACTGGGTCGCCTCTTGCACGATGGCGGAAACTGGATCAGCGCCGGAGAACTCCCGACGCAACGTCTGCAACGCGCGCGACATCGACGCCTTGACGGTACCCTCGGCGCGCCCGAGGATCCGTGCCGTCTCGGCGATGCTCAGACCCTCCACGACCCGGAGGATCACCACCTGGCGCTGAACTGTCGGAAGACGTCCGACGGCGAGCCAGAGGCGGGAACGTGGATGGAGCTCACCGAACTCCGGCGTGGGTACCGTGCGCTGCAGCGCGGTCCATCCCCAGAGGCGCCGTAGGCGTTCGCGCCGGCCCCGCCTGCGAACGTGATCGCGGCCGACATTGAGCGCGATGACAGTAAGCCACCCCACAACTGGCACGTCGGGTGCACGCACCAGGGCACTCCGATAGGCCTTGAGCCAGACCTCCTGTAACAGGTCTTCAGCTTCGACCTCCGCTGAGGCGAATGCCTGCACCACTGCGAGGAGACGCGGCGTGTATTCGCGCATCCAGCGTTTGAGTTCGGAAACGTCGAGCTCGGCCCCGGACATCCTGTTCCTACGCTCCCGCTTCCCGCGCCGTTCGTGCGGCGCTGCGCCAACCGAACCCGGCGAGCACCGCCACGGGAAGGAGCGGCGCGTATAACCAGAAGAATGCGCCGTACTCCGATGACACGTAGAAGTTCTGCGCTTGCATCCAACTCGTCAGGAAGATCCCGGTATACAGCACGGTGACCCACGCCGCCACGACCCGCAACACTCGGGCATCGCGCTGGCGCTCGAATCGAGCTCGGCGAGTGACCCAACTCGTGATCCCGAGGACGAGCCCGATGTTGATGAATGGGAGGAAGAATCCCTGGAACTCTTCCAGGGTCCTTGCAGCTTCGATCCGGACGATCGTGCCCGCATCCCTGATGGTCTTGAGGCCGGAGTTGGACTCCTGCTTGGGAGGCCACGGTTGAAGGTCTCCCGGCTGGACCTGCCCACGAAGGAGTGCGACCGACCGTTGAAGGACTCCGGTCGTGTCATCGAGACGGAGGGGAAACGACTCCGCTCGGAGGGGCCAAGTCGGAGCACCATGGGTCGCCTCAACTGCTGCCCGACCGAGCGCCGGATTGCCCCAGAGATCGAAGACGACCATCACCGCAAGCACCGCGACCGCGACCGTCAACGCCACCCGCATGGCACCTGCCCGAAGGTCCAACAACGCCACTGCAATCCCACCGACCGCCGGGAGAGTGCCGATGAAATAGCCAGGCCAATTGAGTCCGAGGTACCGAGTTATCCCCGTCCACGGTACCGGGCTCGGTCGGTGCGGCCAGGTGTAGAAGCTCTGGGTCCACATCGCCGCTTGAAAGAGCAGAAAGACGGCCGCCACCAAGGCGAAATGCTTCCACACGATCCGTTGCACAGCCCCTCCAGTGTCCAGGTCATGTCTCGACACGGTCTGACCAGAGAACGTCACCGGCGAGGAAAATAGTTGCGGCCCCTCCAAGGTGGCGCCCGAACACCTCAGGCGTTAGCCTCCCCAAATGCCCTCCCCCATCTGGGACTCCACTCCCTGGACGCCCCTCCCCGCCCTCTCCGGCGAACGCCGCGCCGACGCCTGCGTCGTCGGGCTCGGCGGCTCGGGGCTCGCGGCGGTGCACGAGCTTCTCGCAATGGGAAAATCGGTCATCGGACTCGACGCGGGGAGCGTCGGAGGGGGCGCCGCCGGTCGCAATGGCGGCTTCCTCCTCGGCGGGGTCGCCGACTTTCATCATGACGCGGTGGCCAACCTCGGGCGAGAGCGCGCCACCCTGCTCTATCGCCTCACGCTCGCGGAGATCGAGCGGATGCGGCAGGAGACCCCGGCGCTCATCCGGAAGACCGGCTCGCTCCGCATCGCCCACGACGACGAAGAACTCCGCGACTGCGAGGCCCAGCTCGACGCGATGAAGCTTGATGGACTCACGGCTGAGCGGTACCAGGGACCCGAAGGACGCGGACTCCTTTTTCCCGATGACGCGGTCTTTCAGCCGCTGGAGCGGTGTCGGGAGAGGGCGAGCAGATCGCAGGTCACAAGTCACACGTCACACGGCCTGAGACTTGCGACGTGCGACCTCTTCGAGAACTCCCCCGCGACCTCGATCCACGGCGACCGCGTCGAGACGCCGAATGGTGTCGTGCGCTGTGAGCGGGCGATCGTGGCGGTGGATGGGAAACTGGAGCTGGTCCTCCCCGAGCTCGCGGGCCGGGTCCGCACCGCCCGACTCCAGATGCTGGGGACGGCGCCGGCCACCGAGATCCGGTATCCCCGCCCGGTCTACTATAGATACGGCTTCGAGTACTGGCAGCAGCTTCCCGACGGCTCGATCGCCCTTGGCGGATTTCGTGACGCGGCGGGTGACGCGGAGTGGACCACGAGCACCGAGACGACGGCCGAGGTCCAGGGCCTCCTCGATCGATTCCTGGTTGAGCGGCTGAATGTCAGGACGCCGGTCACCCATCGATGGGCGGCCTCGGTGGGGTATACCGACACGGGGCTTCCGATCCTGGAAGAGGTCCGATCAGGTGTCTGGGCCATCGGCGGATATTGCGGCACCGGCAACGTCATCGGCGCCATCTGCGCCCGCGCCGCGGCGCGGGCCGCGTTCGGCGAACGGACCCCGGCGCTGGATGCCATCATCGGCTGACCGCCAGGTACGGGCGCAGCATGCTGCGCCCCTGCTACCTTATATCCTCCGCCCAACATCGAGCGATCCGATGCCAACCAGCCGCCGAGAATTCCTTGCCCTGACCGGGGCCGCCGCCATTGCCGGGGTAGTGCCGGGAGCGCTCCGCGCGGAGTCTGGAGCTTGGAGTCTGGAGTCGGGAGTTGTCCGTGCCGACCGGATCAAGAAGATCGGGCTCCAACTCTACACCGTCCGCGACCTGATGAAGGACGACTTCGACGGGACGATCGCGCAGGTGGCGAAGATCGGGTACCAGGAAGTGGAGTTCGCGGGGTACTTCGGAAAGACCGCCCCGGCGGTGCGGAAGATCCTCGACGCCAACGGGCTCGTCTCGCCCTCGTCGCACGTGGCCATCGAGGACCTGGAGAAGGATCCCAACGCCATCTTCGATTACGCGCGCACGGTGGGGCACGAATGGGTCATCATCGCGTGGCTCGACGAGGACCGGCGCAACACCGTCGCGGCGCTGCACCAGGTGGCGGATGAGTTCAACGCCATCGGCGAGAAGGCCAGGGCGGCGGGGCTCCGGTTTGCCTATCACAACCACAACCCTGAGTTCACGCCGATCGAAGGCCAGCTCCCCTACGACATCTTCCTCTCGCGCACCGACCCCGCGCTGGTCCAGTTCGAGATGGACCTCTACTGGATCGTGAACGGCGGCGGCGACCCGCTCACGTACTTCGCGAAATATCCCGGCCGGTTCCCGCTGGTCCACGTCAAGGACATGACAAAGGACCGGAAGATGGTGGACGTGGGCCAGGGGGCCATCGACTGGAAGACGATCTTTGCGCACGCGAAGCAGGCGGGGATCGAGCACTACTTCGTGGAACACGACGAGCCGCCGATGCCGCTGGCGGACATCAGGACGAGCTTCGAGTACCTGCGTGCGCTGAGGTTTTGACAGCGTGGGACCACGGAGGGCACGGAGCACTCGGAGAGACACGGAGAACAGCTGGTGTTGTGGTCTGGCAAGCGGAGCTCCGTCGGTCCCGCCACATCACGATGCAGTCCTCCGTGCTTCTCCGTGTACCTCCGTGCCCTCCGTGGTCCCATCCTACGACGTGGAGGCTGGGGCATGAACGACCGCATCCACGGAGTGGCCCTGGCCCTGCTCGCCGCCGCGCCGCTCGCCGCGCAGACACCGCAGCTCCGGCCCTGGCCAGTGATCACGGCCCCATACGTCGAAGGCTACGGCACGACCCTCGCCGGCGAACGCTTTTCCTACCGCACGGCGTCACCGCTCATCAGCCACTCCCTCCTCGTCCGCAACGTCGACAGCACCCGCTACATCGAATGGCGCACGGCACCGGTCCCCGATCCTGACAACGGTCCATTTGTCACCTTCGAGTGGATGGCGTCGATGGACGTGGTGGATCGGGGCACGGCACAACATCACTTCGTCCTCTCGATCGAGGGCCATCCCGAATTCACCGTCCCCTCCCCGCTCGCCACGGAGGACTGGACCATCCCCGGTCGGGACGGCGCGACGCTCTCGTTCCACACGCTGCTGGTGGACTGGGCCGGCGACGTCAACGGCCTGATGACCTTGCGAGCGCCGGCGAGCTGGACGCACCCCGGGGCCGGCCTCCTGATGCGGATGACGGGGGAAAGCGCCGGAAGCCCCTCCTGGTACATGACCTTCACCCAGCCGGTGGCGCCGATGGCGCAAGTCTCGGCGGAGCAGGCGTTGATGCGGACGCCGGCCGGCGCCCGGCAGGCACTGCGCGTCGGGATCTGGAGTCTCGCGGACAGCACCTCGCTCCGCGTCGATGTGAATGGATCCACCCGCCTCCGGGGGACCGTGTCACAGGGCTGGAATGTGTATCACGTACCGATCCCGCAGGTGATCAAGCCCGGCGACGTGCAGGTGACGCTCGCGTCGGACTGGGATTCGGTCCGCTGGGACCGGCTGCACCTGGAGCCGGTGGTGCCGAGGACTATCTATCTGATCCCGCATGCGCACCTCGACATCGGCTACAACGTGCTGCAGGCGGAGGCGGGGCGCCGGCACCAGGCCACGTACGACGAAGGGATGGCGCTGGCCCGGAAGACCGCGTCGTATCCCGTCGATGCACGCTTCCACTGGAACGTCGAAGGGCTCTGGCCGGTGGAGGACTACCTCACGACCCGCTCCGCCAAGGCGCGCGCCGCGTTCCTGGCCGCCGCTCGACGGGGCGACCTTTCGCTCAACGCGTTCTACGCCAACCTGATGACGGGGCTCTCCCGACCCGAGGAACTCCAAGAGGCGGTCCGCTACGCGGCCACCCTCCGGTCCCGCTATCACGTCCCGATCAACTCGGCCATCACGTCGGACGTTCCCGGATTCAGCTGGGGGGTGGTGCCCACGCTGGCACAGGCCGGGATCCGCTACCTCTCGAGCGGTCCCAACTACCAGCCCGACCTTCCCGGACGAGGCGACCGCATCGGCAACCTCCTGCTGGCGTGGGGGGACAGCGCCTTCTATTGGATGTCGCCGTCGGGGAAGGATTCGCTGCTGGTGATGGTGGCGGGTCGGGGCTACTCCTGGTTCCACGGCCGGCGGCGCGGCTGGCCCGGCCTGGCCGATGACGGCGGCTTGATCGACTATATGGATTCGCTCGCGACCGATCATTATCCCTGGGACATCGTGCAGGTGCGCTACACCACCGGCGACAACGGCGGGGTCGACACCGTCCTCCCCGACGCCGTCCGGCGCTGGAACCGCACCTACGCCTCACCCCACGTCATCATCGCCACCCTGCCAATGATGTTCACGGCGTTCGAGCGGCGATACGGACCCCGGCTCCAGCGCCAGAGCGGCGATCTCACCGGCTACTGGGAGGATGGTGCCGGCTCCACTGCCCGCGAGACCGCCGAGAGCCGGATGGCGGCGGAGCAACTGACCGAAGCGGCCACACTCTTCGCGATGCGCGACCCGGCGGCATATGATGGTCCGGCGTTCTGGCAGGCGTGGCGCCAGGTGCTCCTCTACAGTGAGCACACCTGGGGCGCCGACCGGAGCATCAGCGCGCCCGACGATCCCTTCGTGCAGGCGCAGTGGGCGGTCAAGCGCGGCTTTGCCGACTCTGCCGGCCACCGGGCGGAGGCGCTCCTTGACCGCGCCGCGGCGGGTCCCCGCGCCTCGGGCGTCATCTCCGCACTCGACATCTTCAACCCCACCGCAGCCCCGCGGTCGGCCATCGCCGGGCTTCCGGCGGGCACCAACGTGGCCCGCGACGCCGTGACCGACGCCGCCGGCGGGCTGGTCCCGTCCGAGCGACTCAGCAACGGATCACTGGCCTTCCTGGCGGACTCCATCCCGGCGTTCGGCGCGCGCCGATTCTGGTTCCGGCAGGGGTGGGCCCGCCCCGCTGGAGATGCGCACGCCGAGGGAGATTCGCTCTGGAATGCCGTCATCGTGGCGCGGGTGGACACCGTCACCGGCGCGCTCGCGAGCGTGCGCTGGCGGGGACACGAACTGGTCGACCGCGCGCACGGCGGGTGGAACGAGTACGAGTACGTCACCGGACGGTCGTCCAGCACCGCCACGGGGGTGACCGGCGTTCACATTGCGGTCACGGAGCCGGGTCCGCTGGTCGCCAAGCTCACGGTCACGTCAACAGCGCCAGGCGCCACGTCGCTCACCCGCACCTACACCCTCGGCTCGGCATTCGACTTCCTCGAGATGACCACGACCATCGACAAGGCGCCGGTGCGGACGAAGGAGGGAGTGCACATCGGCTTCCCCTTCCTGGTGCCGAATGGTCAGGTCCGGCTCGACATCCCCTGGGCCATCGTCCGCCCCGACAGCGATCAGCTCCGGGGCGCCAATCGCAACGTCTTCACCGTGGACCGCTGGGCCGATGTGTCCAATGACAGCATCGGCGTCACCTGGGCGACGCTCGATGCGCCGCTGGTCGAAGTGGGGGGAATGAACGCGGAAGACTGGCACCACGACGATGGGACTGAGGGGTGGCTCACCCACCTTCCGGCGACCCAACTGCTCTATTCCTACGTGATGAACAACTACTGGCACACCAACTTCAAGGCCGATCAGTCGGGCCCCGTCACCTTCCGCTACGCGGTGCGACCCCACGGCGCCTGGGATCCGGTGGCGGCGGAACGGTTCGGCATCGAACGGAGCCAGGCGCTCATTCCCGCCGTCGCCGACACCACCCGTCCGGTGCTGACGCCGGTCGTCTCCTCGAGCGACCCGGCGGTCATCATCACGTCGTTGACCCCCGCGGGGCGGGGTACCATCGTCGCGAAGCTCTTCAACCCGACCGATCGCGACCGTCCGGTCACGTTGCGCTGGCGCCAGAGCTCCGGTAGCGTCACTGTCCCGGCTCGGGGCGTTCGCTCCCTGACGCTCGCCACACGTCGCCCCTTGCCCCGAGGGGCTGCCTCGATACGTTGAATGGTGTCGAGCGCCTCCCCCGCTTCCGCGCCCGTCCATCTCTCCACGGAATGCCCATGCGCTCCCTCAGCACCGCTCTCGCCGGCATCGCGCTGCTCGCCGCCCCCGTGGCACTCGCCGCTCAGGCCAAGCAGCCGATGCCAACGGACTACCCCCAGCACTCGATGGACCGCCCCCAGCCACCGGTCGTTGCTGCCGGCAAGATGCTGGGTGACGCACCCTCCGACGCCATCGTGCTCTTCGGCGGCAAGGATCTCTCCGAGTGGGTCGACGACTCGGGACATCCGGCGCAATGGACCGTGGGCAAGGGGTATTTCCAGGTCAAACCCGGCACCGGCGACATCCATACCCGGCGCGCCTTCGGCGACGTCCAGCTCCACGTCGAATGGTCGGCGCCGACCCCGCCGACGGGCGAAAGCCAGGAACGCGGGAACAGCGGCGTATTCCTGATGCAGCACTACGAAGTGCAGGTGCTCGACTCCTGGCACAACGTCACCTACGCCGACGGCGCCGCCGGTTCGATCTTCGGCCAGTACCCGCCGCTGGTGAATCCGATCAGACCGCCGGGGGAATGGAACGTCTACAACATCATCTTCCACGCCCCCCGCTGGAACGCCGACGGGACCCTCGCCAGCAAGGCGCGGATGACGGTGGTGATGAACGGCGTCCTGATCCAGGACAACGTCGAACTCACCGGCCCCACGGCGTACCAGGAGCGGCCACCCTACACTCGTCTCCCCGATCTCCTGCCCATCGAACTCCAGGACCATCACTATCCGGTGCGGTACCGGAATGTGTGGGTGCGGGCGTTGCCGTGAGGGGGCTATCGGCTATCGGCTATCGGCTATCAGCTATCAGCTATCAGCTATCAGCTATCAGCTAACGGACGCCAGTAAGATTTTCTAGTTTCCACATTATTCGATCGCCACGGAGCGGCTGATAGCTGATAGCTATCGACCAGCACTCCACCACCACCAACTAGACGTCCAATGCCAATACACTCACGCAAAGACCAATTCGACGCCATCGTGGTCGGCTCCGGCGCCGGCGGCGGAATGAGCGCCTACGTCCTGACCCAGGGTGGCGCCAAGGTCCTGGTCCTCGAAGCGGGACAGGACTGGGACAACACCCGCGACAGCAAGATGCTGGAGTGGCCCTACCAGTCCCCGCGGCGCGGCGCCAGCACGAAGGAACGCCCCTTCGGGGAGTTCGACGCCTGCATCGGCGGCTGGCAGATCGACGGCGAACCCTACGTCAGCGCCCCCGGCTCCCACTTCGACTGGTGGCGCGCCCGGATGCTCGGCGGACGCACCAACCACTGGGGCCGGATCTCGCTCCGCTTCGGACCCGATGACTTCCACCGCAAGTCGCTCGACGGCCTGGGCGACGACTGGCCCATCACCTACGACGATGTGGCGCCCTACTACGACCGCGTCGAGGACCTGATCGGCGTCTTCGGAAGCAAGGAAGGACTGCACAACGCCCCCGACGGCCACTTCCTCCCGCCCCCGCGGCCGCGCTGCTACGAGCTCCTGGTCAAGGACGCCGCCGACAAGCTCAACGTCACCTGCATCCCGGCCCGGCTCTCGATCCTCACCCAGTCGATCCATGGCCGCGCCCAGTGCCACTACTGCGGCCAGTGCAATCGCGGCTGCGCGGTCAACGCCAACTTCTCCTCCACCAACGTCCTCTTCCCCCCCGCCCGCGCCACCGGCAACCTCACCATCCGCACCCACGCGATGGTGCGTGAGGTGACCGTGGGCCCCGACGGCAAGGCCACCGGGGTCAGTTACGTCGACAAGACGACCGGGAAGGACGAGCACGTCACCGCGCCGGTCGTGGTGCTGGCGGCCAGCGCCCTCGAGACCTCGCGCATCCTGATGAACTCGAAGTCGAGCCAGTTTCCCAACGGCCTCGCCAACTCCAGCGGCGTCCTCGGCAAGTACATCACCGACACCACCGGCAGCGATGTGGCGGGGTTCATCCCCAAGCTCGCCAATAACCTGCCGCACAACGAGGACGGCGTCGGCGGCAACCACGTCTACTGCCCCTGGTGGGGCGACAACTCCAAGCTCGACTTCCCCCGCGGCTACCACATCGAGGTCTGGGGCGGGCGTGATCAGCCCGGCTATGGCTTCATGGGCGGGATCCAGCGCTATCCCGGCGGCGGCGGCTACGGCGCCGACCTGAAGAAGTCGTACCGCTCCTTCTACGGCACCACGGTCGGATTCTCCGGGCGCGGGGAGATGATCCCCAACGAGGACAGTTACTGCGAGATCGACCCGGAGAAGAAGGACAAGTGGGGGATCCCGGTGCTCCGTTTCCACTGGAAGTGGAGCGACCACGAGTACAACCAGGTCAAGCATATGCAGGAGACCTTCCGCGCCCTGATCCACGAGATGGGGGGCGAGGTCTGGAGCCCGATGCCCACCAAGGAGCAGGGCTACGGCATCAGCTCCGGCGGGAGCATCATCCACGAGCTCGGCGGGGTCCGGATGGGCAACGATCCCAAAAGCTCGGTGCTCAACGCCCACAGCCAGGCCCACGAGGTGAAGAACCTCTTCGTCACCGACGGCGGACCCTTCGTTTCCCAGGCCGACAAGAACCCGACCTGGACCATTCTGGCCCTCGCGTGGCGCACCTGCGATTACATCATCGACCAGAAGAAACAGGGGGCCCTGTGACCGACCGCAAACTGACCCGTCGAGAGGCGGTGAGCCTCCTCGCCGCCGCGGTGCCGCTCGCCTCGATCGGCCCGAACTCGGTGGCCCACGCCGTCCGCCAGGCACAGGCCACGCTCGGCGCCGACGCGCCATTCGCGCCGAAATTCTTCACCGCCCACGAATGGGCCACCGTGCGGACCCTGGTGGACATCATCATCCCCAAGGACGACCGCTCCGGCAGCGCCACCGATGCCGCCGTGCCGGAGTTCATGGACTTCATCCTCGTGGCGTACCCCGATGAGCACCAATGGATGCGGAGCGGCCTCACCTGGCTCGACGCGGAATCGAAGCGACGGAGCAAGAAGACGTTCGTTGCCTCAAGCACGGCCGAGCGGCAGGCGCTCCTCGACGACATCGCCTATCCGGAGAAGGCGCCGGCGGCGATGAAGGACGGGGTCAGGTTCTTCAACGGCTTCCGCGACTTCACCGCCAGCGGCTTCTACTCCAGCCGGATGGGTGTCGACGACATCCAGTACAAGGGCAACACCGTGGTGGCGGAGTGGAAGGGGTGCCCCGACGCGGTGCTCGATCGGTTGGGGGTGCATTACTGAGAGCTGTAGACAGAAGGCGCTGCATACAACAACCTTCCCGAGCGTAGCGAGGGACCTATTCCGCAGCACCGGTAAGCAGCACCGGTAAGGCGTAACAGGCCGGCGGCGATCGCGATGCAGATCCCTTCCCTCGTTGTGCTCGGGACAGGCTGCTTTGCTCGGGAAGGTGCCGAGGCACTCGACGCTCCGCCCGCGCGACCACACCACCGCAGTTCCCCGTGCCTCTCCGAGTCCCCTGCGTCCGACCTTGCCCTGAGCGCAGCGAAGGGTGGTCCCACTGCCCGGACGAGCCCCCGCCTTGAAGATTCCGCACCGCACCCGTAACCTTGCTCCTCCCCGCCCGTTCACCATTCACCGTTCACCGTACCCGCCCATGGCCTCCCGCGCTCCCCTCGGCATCGGCTTCATCGGCTCGGGCTTCAACGCCCGCTTCCATATCCAGGCCTTCCAGGCGGTCCGCGACGCTGAGATCCGCGGCGTCTGGAGTCCCAGTCAGAAGAACGCCGCCGCCGCCGCCCAGCTTTCCCGCCAGCTCGATGTGGGCCCCGCCAAGCCCTACAAGTCGATCGCCGCGATGGTGGCCGACCCCGCCATCGACGCCCTCTGGCTCTGCGGCCCCAACCAGGCGCGGATCGAGAATGTCGAGGAGCTGACCGATGCCCTGATGCGGGGCCGCGGAGAACTGAAGGGGATCGCCTGTGAAAAACCCCTCGCCCGGAACGCCGCCGAAGCGGCCCGGGTCCTGGAGCTGGTGAAGGGCACGGGGATCAAGCACGGCTATCTCGAGAACCAGTTCTTTGCCCCGCAGGTAGAACTCGGCAAGCACATCATCTGGGCCCGCGGCGCCAAGCTGACCGGCCGCCCCTATCTGGCCCGCGCGGCGGAGGAGCACTCGGGGCCGCACAAGCCCTGGTTCTGGCAGGGAAAGCTCCAGGGGGGCGGCGTCCTCAACGATATGATGTGCCACTCAGCGCTCGTGGTCCGCCATCTCCTGACCGAACCCGGCAAGTCGCTCCGCACCGTCCGGCCCAAGCGGATCACCGCCCATATCGCGTCGCTCAAGTGGAGCCGCCCCGAGTACGTGCGCAAGTTGAAGACGATGATGGGACCTGCGGTCAACTACGCCAAGGCGCCCTCGGAGGACTTTGCGTCGCTGATGATCGAGTTCGAGACTCCCGGCGGACTCACGGTCCTCGGCGAGGCCAGCACCAGTTGGAGCTTCGTCGGTGCGGGATTGCGCCTCTCGGCCGAGCTACTGGGACCGGAATACTCGATGAGCTGGAACACGCTGGATGCGGGGCTCAAGCTCTTCTTCTCACGCGAAGTGAAGGGGAAGACCGGCGAGGACCTGGTGGAGAAGCAGAACGCCGAGATGGGTCAGATGCCCGTCGTGGCAAACGAGGCGATGGCGTATGGATATGAGGCCGAGGATCGGCACTTCGTGCGGGTCTTCCAGGGGAAGGAGAAGGCGCGGCTCACCTGGGACGACGGCCTCGATGTGGTGCGGATCCTGATGACCGCGTACCAGAGTGCCGAGCAGGGGAAGACCTTGACCTATCGCCCGAGCGCCGTGGACGACTTCGTACCGAAGGTGGCCAGAGGCACCTGGCGGCCGTGACTGTGGATGTGGGACCACGGAGGGCTCGGAGCACACGGAGAGGCGCGGAGGACT
>DASSGV010000007.1:0-7763 GCA_035693225.1 Gemmatimonadales bacterium
TGGGGCGATGAATCCCCGCTCTCCAGGAGCTCGATCCACTGCACTTCGACCGGTTCGCCGTGGATCCCGGCGAATCGAATGCGATACCGGGCCGCACGGTCGATGTGGCTCGTCAGGTCCACGTCGAACCGATCACCGCTCCATTCCGCCACGACGTCATCACCGGTGAGTTCGGGCTGGGCATTCCAGGTCTTCGGGGGCTCCGCGCCCACATCGTACACCGTGACGCGGCGGAGCTGCGGCTTCCCGTCGGAATGCCGCACGTGGAGCCGGAGTGCATCGGCCACGACACCGCCGATGGGCTGGATGTGCTTGTGGCCGATGGCGGAGCCGGCGCCGATGACCCGCCAGGTGTCGTCGATCCGGGCCTCGATCTCGTAGCTCCGTACCCGCTCCCCCTGGGCAATGTCCTCCTGCAGCACCACGTGATCCACCCGCCGCTCCACGCCGAGCTCCACCGTGAGCTTCTTGCCGTGGCCCGACACCTCGGCCACCGGCGTGCCGAACCGGCGCCGGATGAGGTCGCCGAATTCCTTGGCGCGCGCCGCATCGGCCGCAGGGATGCGCCCGCTCCGGTCGGGGGGGAAATTGAGGAGAAGCTGGGTCCCGTGCCCCACGGAGCGATAGTAGATCTCGATCATCTCCTCCAGCGAGAGCAGGTTCTTCTCGTCGGTGGTGCTCCAGAACCAGTTGGGGCGCCGCACCGACACGTCGGACTCGACGGGGATCCAGACCTCGCCATCAGGGTCGCCCTGGAGTGCCGTGGCACTGCCACCCTCGGCATCCTCCATTGTCAGCGTGTTCCAGCACGGATAGGGCGCAAAGCCATCCTCGTTCCCGACCCAGCGGATCGTCGCCTGCGGTCCCTGGAAGACCATCGCCCCGGGCTGGAGTCGCGCCACGATGTCGCCGGTCGGGACGACGCTGTTGCCATCGAGCCAGAGCTCCACGATGGGGCCGTAGCGGCCCAGCACCTCGGTGAGCTGCTGGCGGTAGAGCGTGTCATAGGCGGCCTGCGCCTCCGGCGTCTTGCAGCGACCGCTGACGCCGGCGCCGTGCTTATCGTCGCGGGGGCTCAGGTAGACGCCGAGTCCGAGGCCGCGTGCCTTGCAGGCACGGGAGAGGTCGGCCATCGCATCGCCTCGGCCGCCCTTCCACGGAGAGTTCTTGATGGAGTAGTCGGTGGTCTCGGTCTGCCAGAGGCAATAGCCGCCGGCGTGCTTGGCCACCAGCACCACGTACCTGGCCCCCAGCGACACCGCGACGTCGGCCCACTGCTCCGCGTCGATGTCGGTCACCACGTCTTCGGGGGAGAGCGAAAGGTCGTCGTACTCCTTGTCGGTCCAGGTGTTGGGTGCCAGGTGGACGAACATCCCGATCTCGAGGTCCTGCCACGCGGCCTGGGCCGGGGTGGGGACCGCGCGCTTCCGGCGCGCAAACCCGATGGCTGAGCCCGTGGCCCCGCGCGGCTGCGCGAGGACCGATGCCGCGGCCATCGTGGCGAGGAAGGTGCGACGGGGGACCTCACCCCCCAACCCCGTCTCCCTTACGGGAGAGGGGGAGAGGGGGCGGGGGGGTGAGGTGGGACCGGGACGCGGCCCGGAGCCCTCGGGACGACGGGTGTCATTGCAGGACAAGGAGCCACCCCTTTCCGGGGACCATTGGGATCGGGTCTCCCACCTTGAACGTGGCGGCCGGTTGGAAGGTCTCGATGGCCGGTGCAATGATGGTGACCCTGGCCGGATCGAGGCCGAGGGCCTTCCAGTCGATCGAAAGATGCAACGCCACCGTGTCTTTCGCCCAGCTGGCCACCGCCACCATCGTCCTTCCGTGCCGTACATAACTGGTGGCGAGGATGTCGCTTCGGCCGGTCTTGACCGGATTCGACGGAGCCCACCAGCCGAGCATCTTCGCGTCCACGATGCCGAATTTGTCCCATTCGAGCCAGAGAGGGCGGGGGTCGCCGGCCCACGGGAGGCGGTTGGTCATCCCGAAGACCATCCCCCGCCAGGGGTTGCCGCCATCCTGGAGCATCTCCCCCATCAACCCGAACGGGATGCCGGAGATCTCGGTGAGCCAGTAGTCGGGCTGGGAGTTGTAGTCGAAGTATTCACCGAACCAGAGCCGGTCGATGTAGGGCAGGTTCTCGAGGTACAGGTTGGCGCTCGAGGCGTAGCCGTCGTTCTTGTCGAACTGGTTGGCGCTGTGCAGGTCGATCATCGGGTGCGGCCGATCGTGGACCAGGACGCGCCGGATCCGCTGCATCGTGGTCCGGTCGAAGGCAATGTCATCGAGGTAGATCCCGTCGATCTGCTCGTGCCTGGCCAGCCAGTTGAGCCCTTCGACATAGAAATTGTGCCAGCGGGAGATGCCGCTGGTGACCACCGCCACGTCGTGCCGTTCCGGCACCACCCAGCCGGTGATGTAGTGGTCCACGAAGTGCTCCTGCAGCCAGGAGTGGCCGCCCCCCGGGCCGTCGGCAAAGACCTCCGTGCCGAGGCTCCGGAGCGCCCAGATCTCGGGTGCGTGGTCGGTGAGCTCCCGGACGGTGTAGTAGATCTTGAACCGGATGCCGATCGCGTGGGCGCTGTCGGCGTAAGCGCGCATCTCGCGCGGCCGCAGGAAGGGATAGTTGATGAAGGGGTTGATGTCGGTGGCGTGGTGGACGTTCACCACGTTGGCGCCCGAATCGGCGATCTGGGTCACCGGCACATAGGCGTGGTAGAACCGGGCGGAGAACTGCGCCTTCGGGTCGATGGGGTGGAACGGCGTGATGAGCAGGCGCACGTTGAAGTAGAGCGTGTCGCCGGGCACGAGGGTCCGGGCCCCGCTGGTGCACCGCATCCGGTAGGCCACCGGGCCATCACCCCCGAAGTGACAGCGTCCCTGCCCGCCGTTGTCCCAGCTGGTCGGCATCACCAGCGGCCGAAGCTGGTAGAAGTTGGTGTTCAAGGGGCGGACGTAATGCTGGTCCTTGAGCGTCACCTGCATCCCGGCGTTGACGTCGCCGATCCAGACGGCATCCTGGTTCTTCTTGACGTCCCAGGACCAGTCGTAGTGGTCGGGAGTGAGGCCGCCCTGTTCGCCCATTCCCATGAAATACCTGGCCACGCTCCGGCGGTACGGGACGTCGAGGTGCACGTCGCTCAGCGGGATGGGTCGGTCGGTCGTGAGCGCGATGGTGTATTCGATGTTCCCGTCGAACTCCATCTGCGCGTGGGTCAGGAGCGAGAGCGCCCCCGCGCTGCTCCGGGCTTCCCAGAGCGCGGCACCGGGCATCGTCCGCACGATGTCCACGCCCGAGTGATGCCACAGGACATCGTGCCCGGCACTGTCCACCACGGTGAGCGTCACCGGTTCGGCCAGCAGCGCCCGCGGCCTCCGTCCGATCCCGGTCATCTCCGGCGTGAACCAGCTGCTCACCTGCCTCGGCAAGCCGCTCGACGCCAGCGACACCGTACGCCCCAGCACCGAGATGGTCGTGCCCCTGACCCGGACCGGCGTGTACGGCGGCACCAGCGTGGTGTCGAGGTCGAGCGTGCTGTTGAGCCAGCGGAGCCGGGCCAGCCGCCAGGGTTCGTCGTCGCCGTGGTCGGCAATGAGGGTCGGAGTGACGGAAAGGTGGATCGGCAGCGTCGTGGAGAGGCCGGATGCGGTGACCGTCACCGATCCGTCGTACATCCCCGGAACGGCACCATCCGGCACCATCACCCCGCACCAGAGCGCCTGGACGGTACCGCTGTCGACTGCGAGCGCACGCACGAAGCGGCGTCCCTGCCAGTCGACGCCGCCGGTGTTGAACGACTGGAACGCCGACGACCCGATCCGCGCGCCATCGGGACCGGTGAGGTCGCTGAAGGCAACGGTGACGCCGGCCACCGGCCGCAGTGCCCAGAGCCCCACCTGGAAGGCGTAGAACTCGCCGCGATCGGCGGTACCGGTGACAGGGCCATCGGCGCCCGCAGTCCATCGCTCCGGCAGGGAGTGGCGCATCTTGATCGGGCGGGTGCGATCCTCCGGAAAGAGCAGGTACAGTGCGCCGGGACGGGAATTCCTGAGCGCTTCGGTCTCTGTCGCCGTGGCGATGACCTCCATCGGATAGACCGATGCGAGCGAGTCGACATCGTCGAACTCGGTCACGGCGGCCTCTGGCAAGGACCGCCATTTCCCTGAGGCAAGCCCCGCAGAATCGACGCCACTCACCACTCGCCACGCGACGCTCGCCGTCGTGTCCGGAGGCCGGTAGGTGATCTTCGGATAGTTGGAGCGGAAGGTGCCTTGATACGGCATGTAGTACACGTCATAGTCGCCGGCGAACGCCGCGGCGAAGACGATGTCACCCGACTCCCGACCCACCTCGGGCGCCCACGCATCCAGCACCCGACGGCCGGCGGCATCCACGACTTCCACCCGCTTGAGTTCCGGATGACGATCCCGCCGACGCCACGGGATATGCACCCGGACCGCCGATGCCGCTTCGGCGACGTGGACCACCGCGCGGTGGTTACCGAAGCTGTCGGGCTCCCACGAGGCGATGCGATACGGGATGGATTGTGCGGCGAGCGGCTTGCCAGGTACGGTCGCCAGAACTACCAGCGACAATGTCGCGAACGTCATTGCCCGACAGGACATCGAGGTCTCCACGAGTATGGGAACCTTCCCGAGGGAGGCAAAGCCGACCGAGGGACCTGCCCAGCGGTCGTCGGGAGTTCGCCAGGTAGGTCCCTTCCTTCGGCAGGCTCAGGACAGGCGCTTCGCTCGGGAGGGTTCCTGGGCAGTCCCGCGCTCCGTTCAGGAAGGATTCATCGACCGGCCACGATCTCCTCCAACTCCTCCATCCGTTCCGTCAGCCGCTCGAACAGCCGGAACTGGGTCCGGGCGCGGTCGAGGTTCTGTCCGGCGCGGGTGGTGCGATAGTACCGATCACCGTTCAGGTAATCGGTGAGGAAGCGCACCCCTTGCTCCAGGGTGATGAGCCGGCCCGCGAACACCAGCAGGCGCCGTTCATCAGGGGTCAGCACGCCAGCGGCCTCGCTCAGGTACCCGGCCACCAGCGCCTGGAACCAGGGGATCCGGACATCGACCAACGCGAGGTCGGTCTCGTCCTCCGCCGTCGCACTGACGGACGAACGCACGAGGTCGCCGAAGTCGTGCAGGGCGGAGCCGGGCATCACGGTGTCGAGATCGACCACCGCCAGCGCCCGCCCGCTGTCGGCCTCGAAGAGTACGTTGGCGATCTTGGCGTCGTTGTGGGTCACCCGGAGCGGCACGGCACCGCGCTGCATCAACGGGGGCAGCACGTCGGTCATCGCCTGGTACCGGAGCGCGAGCTGGATCTCCGGGCCCGCCTCGGAGGTCCGTCCCACCGGGTCGGCACGCACCACCTTCACCAGCGACCGGAATCGCGCCGCGGTGTCGTGGAAGCCACGGATGGTCTCGCGAAGCGGCGGCCCGTCGTAATCGGCCGCCAGCCGGAGGAATTCGCCGAAGGCGCGCGCCGCCTCGTGCGCCACCTCGGGCGACGCGGCCTCGGTCCGCACGGTGGCGCTCTCGATGAACGGAAAGAGTCGCCACGCCGCGCCATCGACGCCCCGGTGATGGCTCCGGCCGGCGTGCGTCGGCACCACGATCAGCGTCCGCCGCTTCCAGTCGGCCACGCCGGCCTTCCTGAGCCGCCCGGCCACGTGACGGGTGACGTTCACGATGTTGTCCATCAGCGCATCAGGATCGGTGAACACCGACGGATTGATCCGCTGCAGCATCCACTCGGCCCGCACGTCATCGGCGACCGTCGTGACGCGATAAGAATCGTTGATGTACCCGCCCGGCAGCGGCTCCATCGCCACCAGTTCACCATCGACCTCGAACCGGCCGAGGAGGCCGGCGAACGATTCACTCACCGGTCGAGACGATCGGGATAGACCCCGTCGGCCACGAGTCGGTGGATCGCGGCACTCACCGCGGGCCGGTCCGCCGGATACGTCATCCCGAACCAGCGGCTCCCGGCATCGAGGACCTTGACCCGCGCGCGACGACCCTGGATGGCCTGGTCGATCTCGGTGGGCAGGAGGTATTCGCCCTTGAGCAGGTCCGCCGAGGCGAAGAACTCGTCGAATCCCCGGCGGAGCAACCCGAAGACCGCAGGGGTGAATCCCCAGAAGTTCATCGACACCAGCGTCTTGTCGCGGAGCGGGAGGTTCCCGCGACCGGCGTAGACGCCGTCGGCGCCGCGCTGGATCTCGTACATCTCCTCGATCCCGTCGAGCCAGCCGTCGGCGGTCACCTTGCAGACGCCGCGGTTGACGCCACCCGATTCCGACAGCGTGTCCGCAAGGCGGTATCCCACCAGCGCGAAGGTATCGTCGCGGGAGGAGCCGAAGAACCGGACCACGCCCTCGTAGGCCGCCCGGCCGTAGAAGTCGTCGGCGTTGATGACCGCAAAGGGGCCCGGCACCTCGGACTCTGCCGCGAGCACCGCCTGCCCCGTCCCCCACGGCTTGGTGCGGTCGGCTGGTGCCACGACCCCGGCGGGGATGTCCTCGCGCCGCTGATGTGCGGTGGCCACGGCGATGGCCGACCCGTATCGTTCCGAGACGAACGGGCGGAACGCCTCCTCCATGTCGGGCCGGATGACGAAGACCACCTTGCCGAAGCCGGCGCGCCGGGCATCATAGACGGAATAGTCCATCAGGGTGGCGCCGTTGGGGCCCACCGGGTCGAGTTGCTTGAGCCCGCCGTACCGGCTGCCCATTCCGGCGGCGAGCACGACCACTGTGGGAGACTGACGAGGATCGGTCATCGGGGACGCTATATATGGAAGGGGAAGGCCCAATATACCGTTGCCGCCCCGGATGGGGCGAGAGGCGGCGACGGCGCGGACCGGCTTAGTTTTGTCCATCCCATACGATGGTCCGGAGGAACGGTGTACGAACATCGACGGCATCCGATGCTGACGCGGACGCAATTCGCCAAGCGGATGCTCGCGCATTTCACCTTTTCGGCCACGCTCGTCGCGGTGTCCCTCTTCGTGGGGATGTGGGGATACCATCACTTCGAGGGCTTGAGCTGGCTCGACGGCTTCGTGAATGCCTCGATGCTGCTCGGCGGGATGGGGCCGGTGAACGAACTGCACACCGACGCCGGGAAGCTCTTCGCCGGATGCTACGCCCTGTACGCCGGGCTCGTCTTCCTGATCGTGGCGGGCGTGCTGCTGGCCCCGGTCATCCACCGGATCGCGCACAAGATCCACCTGGTCGAGCAAGGGAACGGCGAGTGACCGCGTTCACCGGCAAGGCACGGGTGTTCACCGCCGTCGCCCTCGGCTTCCTGGTGGCCGACCGCATCACCAAGCACCTGGCCGAAGGCGCGTTGGTACCGCACCTGCCACGGCCGGTGCTGGGAGATTTCTTCCGCTTCACCCTCACCTGGAACCAGAGTTCGGCGATGGGGCTTTTCTCGTTCGGGCCCTGGTCGCGCTGGATCTTCGCGTTCATCGCCGTCGCGATGGTGGGAGTGCTGGTGGCGCTCCTCAGGGAAGCGCCCGCCGGCGCCCGCTGGCGTGCCGCGGCGCTGGGGGCGGTGGCCGGCGGGGCCGTCGGCAACCTGGTCGATCGGATCATCTCAGCGCGCGGCGTCACCGATTTCATCGACGTGGGCACCCGGGGGTGGCGGTTCTGGACCTTCAATGTGGCCGATGCGGGGGTGACCTGCGGCGCGATCCTGCTGGCGGTGCTGCTCTGGTGGGAGGAGCGGGAGCAGAAGCG
>DASSGV010000008.1:0-44719 GCA_035693225.1 Gemmatimonadales bacterium
ATCCGCGAGGGTCACCCCGATGTCAGTCAACAAGCGCATCTACGCCGTGCTCGCTCTCTCCGCGTTGGTCTTCGCCGCCGGCGCCTGCGCCGATTCCACCGCACCGACGTCATCCGCCAACAAGTCCGCCACCATCCAGCACGATGGCACGTCTCCGTGCGAGAACTCGGGCTCAACCGTCAAGATGTGCTGAGCAATTACTGCGACAGCGCAGCAGCGTATTGACGTAAACCACCTTCGATCCGAGCGAGTTCGTCCGATGACTCCGCCGCGGGAGTAGCTATCTCGCGGCGGAGTTCGGTTTCGGGCGACGCCGAGCTCAGCAATTGATCCAGACGAAAATACCATTCGTTGAGACCGCGCTCCCGGGCAATGGATCGCGCCTCTTCCAGCCACCGACGCCCAGCCGACCCCTTCCCAAACCGAAGCAACCCGAGTCCGACGCGATAACCGTAATCGACTCGCAACATCGGAGGCATCTTCGATTCCTCTTCCCGCGCTTCATTCCAGTAACGATGGAACGCCAACTCGTTCCCCAACGCTCCGTGAATTCCAAGCAACTCAACGAAAGCGTTCGTCCGCAAATACCAACTCTCCGAAGTACGCAGCACCGATTCAAACGCGATTCGCGCGACCTCGAACTGCCTCAAATTTCGGAGCGACGCCCCCAAGTTGTTCAGAGCTCGACAGCGTTCTTGCGAATCTCGGAAATGGTTGAATGCCTGATACTCCGCAGCTAGGCATGATTCTGGGAGTCCAAGCTTCTCCAGCACCACCGCCAAGTCCGCATAGCCCCACGCGCGTGCTTCCGCCAGATCTTTCCCTTCCGCCTCCGCTATGACACCTTCGATCTGCCGGCGTGCTTCCGGAAGATTGCCCCGCCCCAGCAGTACCTTGGCCCGCCCCAGCCGCGCCAGCAGCATCCCCCGCCGATCATGCCGTACTTCAGCTGATTCATATCCCAGCTGGTAGCCGCTGTCGGCCAGGTCCCAGTGGGCCAGCGTCCGGTGGAAGCGCCCCGCCGTCATTCCGAGGTTGGTGAGCTCATCGGGGCCCGCCTTCCGGTAGAACGGCTCCGAGAGCCCCAGGACATCGAGTGCTTCCTCCAGGCATCCCGCTTGCTCCAGGTGCCAGCTGTACGCGAGGAGGCCGATCCGGAGCCTGCGCTCGCCGTCCCGTTCGAACGCCCCGAGGACCCTGACCAACCCGGCCAGGTGGCTGGCTTCGACTTCCTCGTCCTTCGGCAGCTCCTCGATGAACCTGGTGACGCTCGCCAGCTGAAACTGAAGGCCCTCCCGGGCCTCCGGTGCGTCATCGTCCTGCAACCCGATGACCCGGTCGATGACCCGGAGGACCAGGTAGGCGCCGAGCGCCTGACGGGCCTCGATGTCATCACCGGCCTGGTGGGCCGCGGCGGAGCGGTCCAGCATCGCCGAGTGTGGCCCGACAGCGGCCGGATCCGTCGCAATCTTGTCAAAAAGGGCGCTGGGTCTGTTCACGCGGTGCTGTCTGGCAAGGGTCGGGCCACTCGGGGGACTTTGGGGAGTATGGCGCCCGGTGCCCGGGATGGCAAGGGAGCCGCGTTCGCGGGATCCACGGCGCAATCTGGGGGTGACGGACCGTGGCGCCCTGAGACGTACCCTTGCAGCATGCGAGACGGATTCACCCTCCTCGAGATCGTCGTGACCATCGTCCTGGTGACCATCCTGACCGGGCTGACGGCACCGGCCCTGGTCGCGGCCACCGATCGGGGCGCTATCCGGATGGGGCTGGCCCAGCTGCGCGGTGCCCACGAGGAGGCGCGGCTGGCGGCGGTGCTCGACGACCGCCGCTCGGTGCTCACGGTCGACTCGATGGCCCTCACGCTGTGGACGATGCGGGGCCCCGATACCGTTCTCAAATGGCGCCGCAGCGGCCCGGCGGCGTGGGGAGTGCACTTGGTGGGGGGACGGAAGTCGTTCGTCTTCTCACCCGTTGGCTATTCGATAGGCGTGTCGAACGCCACGCTCCGCATCGAGCGCGGAAGTGCCAGCGGACGCCTGATCATCTCCCGCCTGGGCCGGGTGCGGGTGGAGATGCAGTGAAGGGCCGATCCGGAGGCGCCGGAGCGCCGAACGCGAACATCACGTCGACGTGCACCAGGATGCCGGGATGCATCTTGAGGACGCCGAGCATCTTCGAAAGGCCCTTGATCGCGTAATCGTTGAGGTCAAGCGGCACCTCCCCCTTCACCCGAACCGAGCCGGGAGTGAAGGCCGCCGTGGCGGGGATGTCGGCCGGACGGACCACTCCATGGATGAGGAACGCGCCCCGCAGCGTGAGGTCGAGGGTGTCGCCACGGGCACCACGGACCGCGACACCGGTCAGATCGTACCGGATGACGGGGAACTTGTCCGACTCCATCGAGCTGTTGAGATCGCGGTCCCGCTTCCCGTTCCCGGTCGTGAGGCTCCGGACCGGCGCCGCGACCCACCCGGTGACACTGTCGATCGACGCCGCTCCCCGGAACGCACCGCTCACGGTGGTGGTGGTGCCGGTGAAATCGCCGAGGGTGGCGTGACCATCGAAGCTCAGGGCGCCGGAGATGACCGCGCCCGATGGGATCGGCATCGGGGCCTGGCCGAGCCCGCTCCGCGGTCCGATGCCCAATGCCACCACGAGTACCAGGCCGGTAGCCTGGACCGAGGACCAGCGATCAGAATGAGACATACGTCCCTTACGGCGCGAGGTCATCCGGGGGCCCTCCCGCCGCGTGCCCGATCCCGTCGAGCCCGTACCGGCGGACCTTCGCGAGCAACGTCGAACGGGCAATCCCCAGCAGGTGGGCCGCCTGGCGCTTGTTGCCACCGGTATGGCGGAGCATCGCGATGATGTGCCGACGCTCGGCGATCGCCAACGTGCTCGGCGCCATCGACGGGTCGGTCAGCACCAGGTCGGCATCGGCCTCCGGCGCATCGGGTCCGGGGGCGGAAATGCCCACCTCGCACCCGGCGGCCTGGAACGCCCCCGCCAGCGCGGCGATGCGCTCTCGGTCGTCGGTCAGCAGCAATACGCGAAGCATCACGACATCATCCTCCTTCCGTGATGCGAAAACTATGCGGGTCGTGCCTGGTGCGATGCCTTGGTGACGAACTGCCGCCGAAGGAACGCACCCGACGGGGGCAGGCCCCACGACCCGCGCCACGCGGATAACTTTGCCACGGACCTTTTCACCTCCCCACAGGACGGAACACCGATGGGATCTCCCGACCTGCCACGCCTCGGCCTCGGCGAACGGATCCAGGATGCGCTCCTCGTCCGCGAGGTCGACCAGCGCACCTATCAGGGCGACAAGACGATGACCACCCTGACGCTGGGGAACGCGTCGGGCACCATCGGGTCGGCACCCTTCTGGGAGCAGGACCAGCACCTCGTGGCCGGGGTCAAGGCCGGCGACGTCGTGCAGATCATCGGCGAGGTGGGCGCCTACAAGGACCGGCGCCAGTTGCAGGTGACCTCATTACGGGTGCTGCCACGCGGCAAGGTCGACTGGGGCGCGTTGCTCCCCACGGCCGGCGATGTCACCCGATACTGGGAGACCATCGACAAGTGGCGCGCGGAGATCTCGGGGCCACGGCTCCGCGCCGTGGTGGCGCTCTTCTATGACGACGAGGACTTCCGCACGCGGTACGGGCAGTGCCCCGCCAGCACCGTCGGCCATCATGCCGAGCTCGGCGGACTCCTGAAGCACACTGTGGAGGTCGCGAGCATCGGGCGGCACATCGCCAAGGTGGCCCGGGCCGACGCGGACCTGGTCACGGCGGGGGTGCTCCTCCACGACATCGGGAAGCTGGAGGCGTACCGGTGGGACGGGCTCTTTGCCCCCACCGACAAGAACGCGCTGTACGGGCACGTCGTGCTCGGCGCGTTGATGCTCGATGACGCCGTCCGGAGCGCCGACCCGATGCCCTGCTCCGAGCAGGAGCTCGACATCCTGATGCACCTCGTGCTGGCGCACCACGGCAGGCTTGAATTCGGCGCGCCGGTGGAGCCGAAGACCCTCGAGGCCGAGATCGTCCATTACGCCGACAACGCCAGTGCCAAGACCGCGAGCTTTGCCGACGCACTGGCCGATCCATCGAACTTCAGCGGCGAGGAACTCGTGAGCGCCCGGGGGATCTGGTCGCTCGACAAGCGGCGGGCATATCGGGGCAACAGCGATTGGGGAGCGGGAGGGGGCGGGTGAGCCGAGGGCCGCACGCCTCGTGCGGCCGCAGCTCGGCCGCGCCGGGGGCGCGGCCCTCGGCTGATGGAAACAGGGATGGGCTTGACTAACAAGGCCTTGTTAATTAACATGGCCTTGTAAGAGGAGGAACCAATGTCCAGGAACGTTGGCCGAGCCGCAGTCCATTCCGCCGCCGCCCGCGAAGCCGGTGCGCAGGCGCAACTGCGCTCGATTTTGGAGAAGGCGGGGTGGACGGTCGACCACCCCGGCGAGTTGATACCCGGGGGTCGGCGGCTTGATCTCATCGCAGCCAAGAAGGGGAAGCGGCTGGCAATCGAGCTCAAGGGGGCAGCCGAGGGGCGTCCCGACCGACTGATCGCCCTCTGGGCTCAAGGGTGGCTGCAGGCGGTGCACGGGGCGCCCCCCGGGGCAATCCCGGTCGCCGTGGTCGCCGCCGAGAGCATCGCGCCGAAGGCAGCCGAAGCGGTCCTTCAGTTCGCGACAGAACACGCGCCTGAAGCGCACGCCGGGGTGATCGATCGCCGGGGACTGGTCCGCTTCCACGGTCCCCTGCTCCACGACCTGCGGGCCGAGCCGGTGAACGTCGCGGCGCGGGTTCGCTCCGGCGAAGGTGCGGTCGGTGGGAATCTCTTTTCCGCTCTCAATCAGTGGATGTTGAAGTTGCTGCTCGCGCCCCGGCTCGATCCCCGGTTCCTGCGGGCGCCGCGCGAGTCCTACTCCGGCCCCTCCGCCCTGGCGGCCGCGGCGGGGGTCTCGGTAATGTCGGCCTCCCGCTTCCTCCGTCTTCTCTCGGCCGAGGGATACCTGGACGAGCGGTCAGTGCACATCCGCCTCGTCCGTGTGGCCGACCTGCTGCACGCCTGGCAACGCGCCGCTGAGTCGCAACCTCGGCTCGAAGTCGGGTGGCGTGCAAAGGCCAGACTATCAGGCACGGTGTTCGACTCCTTGCTCACCGATCTGCGGAAAGAGAGGGGATGTCTGGCCCTCTTCGCTGCGGCACGCGCCCTCGGCCTCCGGTTCACGGAGGACTTCCCCCCCTATCTCTACGTCCGCGATCCCCGGACTCCGTGGGAAGGATTCCGCCTGGCCGGACCTGGTGAGGTCGTCGAGGTCTATGCTCGGCGGCCGAACGCAGAGCGGTCGGTGTTCGAGTGCAGCGTGCCCATCAATGGTGGCCGCGCGTCCGACATCATCCAGGTCTGGCTCGACGTGAAAGGGCACCCTTCTCGCGGGGAGGAACAGGCGGGGCTGATCTGGGAGCGGGTACTCGGGCAATTGATCGATGACTGAGGCGATCGACGACCTCGCGGAGCTCGGCCGGCTCACGACCGCACTTGCACCGTGGCGCGACCAGCTCGTCTTGGTCGGAGGGTGGGCGCATAGACTGCATCGGGAGCACGCAAGCGCCCATGCGCCCTCCTATGCTGCCGTACGCACCCGGGATGCTGACCTGGCATTCGCGGCGAACACGCAGTTGCACGGACAACTCAATGCAGCGCTGCTCCAGGCCGGATTCACCGAACACTTCTCCGGCGACGAGCATCCTCCCGTGGCCCACTACCACCTCGGTGAAGATGATCAGGGGTTCTATGCCGAGTTCCTGATGCCCTTGGTCGGAAGTGGGCGGCGTCGAGGCGGAGAAGATGATGTTACCGAGACCCGCGGCGGGATCGTCGCGCAGAAGCTGCGACACCTCGAACCGCTGTTGGTCGCCCCCTGGATGATCCGCGGCGTTCAGGTCGCCAATGCCGTGGCCTTCGTGGTCCAGAAGCTCCTGATCCACGCCACCCGGAATCCGCCCCGTAAGCGGGCGAACGACATCCTCTACATCCACGACACCATCCAACTCTTCGGCGCGGTCCTCGGCACCGAACTGCGAACACTGTGGGACGAGCAAGTTGCCCGATCGCTCACCGCCAGGCAACGCAAAGAGATCCCGGTCCTGGTGGACGGGATCTTCGGAAAGGTGACCGACGAGGTTCGGCGGGCGGCCCAGATCCCTCGGCTGCAGCGAACGCTGCGGCCGGAGGATGTGCAGGAGGTCTGCCGGGCCGGGCTCGGCCAGCTACTCGGGCTCTGATCCCTTGCCCAACCCGAAATACCGCTCGAAATAGGCCCCAAGCTTCTCCAGCACTGTTCGCTTCTTGGCGGCGTGGCCGCCCCCCTCCGCGAACCGGGAGACCGGAGGGAGGATCTTCGTGATCGCGGTCCCCGTCACCTGGATCCCTCCATCCCGGAAGGCGTTCTCCACGAAACGCCGCGTCTCGTCGGGATCGAGCCCTTCGTCGGCTATGATCCGCTCCAGGTCCGCCCTCCGCCGCTCCGCCACGAACTGAAGCCACGCCGCATCGACCTTTGCGGTCATCGAGATGGAGTCCACAAACTGCTCGATGAGGTCCTTCTTGTTCCGGAGCTCGGGGTCGTCGCCGCGCACATACGACAAAATCGGTGGATGGGAAAACAGGGACGGCCGCCAAGTTCTTCACCAGGCGGCCGTCCCACACAATGACTACCCGAGGTCGGGGGTTTCCCCGCCGTTCTTCTCCCCGCCGCCACCGGTTGGCTGTTGCGCCGCTCGGGAGGGCCAGCAAGGGCCTCGGCTTCCATCCCCAGGCCGGATGATCGATCCCACCTGGTTCGTCACCGCGAGTGCTGCGAGTCGGAGCGGGTCGCGGACCACCCCTTCGCACTGCACCCCGAGGCACCGGATCGGGGTGGACGGGACGCGCGACTGGTCCCCTCTGCCCGGGCTGGTGAGCCTCCAGGATCGACGATCGCCTGAGCCCTTGATGCGTCGGCGATCTCCCCTGATATCCCACCCGAGCTCGCTGGGAGGCGGCACCCGCAACCAAGGGTCGCGGATCGTTCCCCACCAACGGTGCCCCAAGATACGGTCAGGTAAGAAGCTCGCAAGTGCCTGTGTTTCTTCGGCTTACACCACTTTGAAGTGGACAACTGTGGATACGCAAATCCTTTGGCCTGAGCACTGTAACAACGTTCTCCACCGGGTTGTGGAGATGTGCATCCACAGGTATCCCGATTTCCACACCGGGGAAAGGCGGGTGGGCCGGGTGTACAAAGCGGGTGGAGCGGGTCGGATGCGTGAATGGGTCGTACCTGTCACATCACGGGCAGTCATCCCGAGCCAATGCGAGGGATCTGCCACGCGGAAATGGAGCCCGACCGGTTCAAGGGACCATGGGTCGTGGCATAGGAACCGCCAAAACGAACGGGGCGCCCTCTTCGGACACCCCGTTCACCGTTCACCGTTCACCGTTGACCGTTCACCCTTTACCGTCTCACGACTCCATCCCGACCTCGATGTACCGGTACTCGGGCTCCTCGACGCCGGCAAAGAGGCAGCCGGCCGAGCTGGCGGCGAACCACCCGCCGACGAGCGGACGTGGCAGGTCGAGCGCTTCCAGCGCGGGGCGCAGCCACCGCCGCAGGTGCCGGAGCTCCGGGGCGCGCCGCGACAGCAGCGACAATACCGCACCCGCGCCGGAAGTGGCACGAAGGAAGTGCGCCAGGGCGTGCGAGCGTTCCACGAACTCGATGGCGCGGACACCCGGTTCGTCGAAGATGACCGAGCCTTCGAAGACATCCATCGCCGGGCCGTCCATCCGGGGCCCGAGGTAGATGTACTGGCGCACATTCCCGGGACCCCGACGCTCGATCACCGCGGCGGCGGTGTCGACGGTCAGCCGCGCGGCGTGGAGGCAGTCGTCGTCCAGCAGCACACCCGCTGCAGCGGTCCACTCGAGCGCAGCGAGCGCCATCTCCATCGGACACCCGACCGCATCGTCATATGCAATAAGACGCGGAGCCTCGCCGGCCCTGAGCAGGAAATGACTCAATGCCTCGGCCCGGTCGGGAAAGGTGCGAAGAGTGAGCGTGGACGGCGTGGCCATGAGTGGAAGTTACCCGTCAGGAAGGAGTTAGTCGATGGGGGGGTGCGGAGTCGTGAGCTGTGAGTCCTGAGTCGTGAGTCGTGAGTCGTGGCGTTCCAGTCTCAGCTGATGGGTGGCAGGTCAGAAGTCGCAAGATCGGACCATTGAGACCACAGACCCATCACCCACCACTCGCCACTCGCCACTCGCCACTCACGACTCAAGACTCATAGCTCAAGACTCACAAGACTCACATCACTCCTCGTCCACGTGCGCCGCTTCCGGTGCCGAGGCATCGGGCCCCGGTTCCCGGGAGAGGTCGATCGTCGGGAGCCCGGTGGCGGTGAGGGTCGAGTTGGCGCGCACGATCCGGCCCCGGAGCGCACTCCAACGCGACCGAAGCTGGGCCGCCTGTCGATCGAGGCGGTGCGCCGCGAGCGCCGCCTGCGAGGTGGGTGCGGCATCGGCACCTTCGACGATCCCGTACACCCCGCCGATGGCGTCGATCGTCGGTCCAAGACCATCGACCCCCGCGGTCAGTGCGCCAAGCGCGGTGTCGAGCGCCGCCAGCGTATCGGCCGCGGCGCCGGTCGCGCGGGGCTTGATCCCTGCCACCTGTGCCCGCACCGATCGGACCTGCGCCAGGACGTCGTGGGTCCGGTCCATCGCGACGTACAGGCCCATCGCCAGGGTGAACTGGGAGGCCAGGTCGCCCCCGGTGGCCGTGATCCGCGGATCCATCCGCACCACGAGCGGAGCGGAGTAGCTCCTGCCATCCACTGACAGCCGGACGGTGAAGCGACCGGGAAGGACCACCGGCCCGCGCGGCATCCGCGGCGTGTCGTGGTCGATCGCGGCGATGGGGTATTCCGCGCCCAGGGCCGTCGGCGGCGGATAGTGCAGGTCCCAGACGAACCGGTGCATCCCCGGCGCCGCCGACAGCGACTGGAACGGACGGAGCCAGTGCGTCGGCACGTTGAGTGCCACGGTGTCCACCGGATCGGGAAGGTCCGCGCTGGAATACCGGCGCACCAGTTGCCCGGCGGAACTGCGGATCTCGAGGGTGACCGGTCCGGTCACCGGACCGCCGATGTAGTAATCGATGATCGCGCCATCGGGGGGATTCTGCCCCGCGGGCTCTTCCGGTGGAAGCGGCGTATCGGTGTTCCGATCCCAGCGCCACCGCCACGCCGGCGCCGGGCGGTACAGGAATGCCGCCGAATCGCGCACCGACAGTGCCTGGCGAAGCGGCGTCACGTCGTCGAGGATCCAGAATCCGCGGCCGTGCGTCGCGATCACGAGATCGTTCTGGTGCACCACCAGGTCCCGCACCGAGGTGGCGGGCAGGTTGAGCGCAAGCGGCTTCCAGTGGGCGCCATCATCGAACGACACGTACACCGAGCGCTCGGTGCCGGCATAGAGCAGGCCGCGCACTTCCGGGTCGGCGCGTACCACATCCACCGGCTCGTCATCCGGGATGCCATTCACGATGGCGGTCCAGGTCCGGCCACCATTGTGGGTCCGGTAGATGTAGGGATGGAGATCGTCCACCCGGAAACGGGACACCGATGCGTAGGCGCTGTTCACGTCGAAATGGGATGCATCGAGCTGCGTCACCTTGCTCCACCCGGTCATCGATGGCGGGGTCACGTTCCGCCAATGGGCTCCGCCGTCGGTGGTCACCTGGACGTAGCCGTCGTCGGTCCCGGCCCACAGGACCCGCGCATCGCGGGGCGAGGGGGCGATCGCATAGATCTCGCCGCGATGCACCTGTTTCACCTGGGACCGGTAGATGCCCAGTGACGCGGGGACTCCCGGATCACTGCGGGTCAGGTCGGGACTGATCTGCACCCAATGCCGGCCGCCATCGGCGGTCTTCCAGAGCACTTCAAGCCCGAAGAAAAGGAGATGCGGATCGGCCTGTGAAAAGACCAGCGGTGCCGTGCGATCGAAGCGATGGGTCCCGTCGCGGACCGGAACGGGGCCGACCTCCTGGACCTGGCCGGTGCGTTCGTCGTACCGGGTCACCTTGCCGCCGTAGACGATCCCGGGGTGCAAGGGATCGGGTGCGGCATAGCCATACTCCTCGAGCCCCACCGGGTGCCATTCGCGGAAGGTGATCTCGCCGTAGTCGCTCCGACTGGCCACTCCCGCCGATCCGCTCTCCTGCTGGCCGCCATACACCCAGTAGGGGAAGCGGTCGTCCGCGGCGACGTGGTAGAGCTGGGCCGTGGGCTGGTTGTACCAGGAGCTCCAGGTGCGGCCGCCATTGACGGTGATGGTGGCGCCCTGATCGACGCCCAGCACCATCACATCCGGGCGGGCCGGGTCGATCCAGATGGTGTGATAGTCGTCGCCACCGGGTGCTCCCTTGACCGCGGTGAAGTGCACGCCCCCATCGACCGAGCGATACATCGAGGTGTTGGCCACGAACACGACGTCACGGTCGCGCGGATCCACGACCACGTCGGCGAAGTCGCTGCCACGGCCGTATATCCGTTCCTCGGAATCGACCTTGACCCAGCGCTCGCCGGCATCGTCAGACCGGAACAGGCCGCCGTGCGGCGCTTCCACGAGGGCGTACATCCGCGTCCGGTCGCTCGGTGCGATCCCGATGCCGATGCGGCCAAGTCCCTCGGCCGGTGTCGGGAGACCGACACCGACCTGGCGCCAGGTGGTGCCGCCGTCGGATGACTTGAAGAGGCCACTGCCAGGACCCGAGTAGCCGTTGTCGTACTCCCAGGGCCCTTGCCGGGCGGCCCACAACACCGCATAGACCGTTGCCGGGTCGGTCGGGTCGAAGGCCAGGTCCGAAGCACCGGTATCCTCGTCGCGATAGAGGACCTTGGTCCAGGTGGCCCCGCCGTCGAGCGAGCGGTAGACCCCCCGCTCGGGGTTCGGCCCGTACGGATGTCCCAGTGCCGCGACGAAGACACGGTTCGGATCGGCCGGATCGATGATGATCGACGCGATCTGCTGCACGCTATCCAGACCCACGTGGTGCCAGGTGCGGCCCGCATCGGCGGACTTGTACACACCATCACCCACCGCCAGGTCGGGACGCTGCAATCCTTCGCCGGTCCCGACGTAGATCACGTCAGGATCGGAGGGTGCGACCGCAAGCGCGCCGATCGACCCGGTCGGTTGGCCGTCGAAGATCGGCGCCCAGGTCCGACCGTAGTCGTCGGTCTTCCAGACCCCGCCGTTGTTGGCGGACATATAGAAAACACCGGACCGGGAGGGGACACCCGCCACTCCGACGGTGCGCCCGCCGCGGAAGGGGCCGATCGACCGCCACCGCATCGCCGAGAAGTCCCGGGGACCAGGTTGCTGCGCAGCCAGAGGCGCGACGATGAACAGGCCGACGAGGGCCAGGAGCAGGCGAGTGACTGAATATTTCACTTTAAGTCCTTTGGTAGCATCGTGTTACAGGTACGGACGAGGACAGGAACCTGGGGGCTGGCGGCTGATGTGCGGGAAGATCATCGCGACCGCATCGATGGACCGGTCCCTGTACCAGGAGCGCAGAATATTGACAAAATCCGGAGCGCGCCAGAGCTTATCCCTATGCGTCCCGTGGTCGATCCTGCCTTCATCTGATGGTGTCACCCGTCGTTCGGTCCACCCGGGCCGGACGGCTTTTTTCTCCCCACCCCACCCCTCGGGCCGGGGGAGTGTTCCGGAGCCGAAGTGCTCCCCAATCAACGAGGTCGTCTCGATGGCGAAGGGCACCGTGAAGTGGTTCAATGATGCGAAGGGCTTCGGGTTCATCGCGCAGGAAGGTGGCAAGGATGTGTTCGTGCACCACACCGCCATCGTGGCCGAAGGGTTCCGCTCGTTGAAGGAGGGAGAGCCGGTCGAGTTCGACGTCGTCGAGGGCCCCAAGGGGCTGCAGGCGTCGAACGTGCGCCGGGCAGGTTGAACGCGATCCGGTCCCGTGAAGGATGATGCCCCGCCCGCCCCGCCAGGCACCCAGCTCGCGCGCGGCGGGCGGCGCTGCTTCCTGGCCGCAGCGCTCACGACGCTCGTGGCCGCAGGGCTTGCGGGCCAGGTCCGGCCGGTCGTGTCCTTCGAGTTTCTCGGCTTCCAGCCCGGGATGCCCCGTGCGGCGATCGACACTGCGGCCCACGCGGCCGGAGCGGACAGTCTTCGCTGTGTGGTGAGTTCGTCCGACCCCCGCGTGGGGGAATGTCGGGCAAGCCTGTCGAACGCGGATGCGGACCGCACCGTCGATCTCTGGCTGTCGACGGTCGACGACACGGCCAGCATCCTGACGTTGTCCGCATCGCTCACGACATCGCGGCTCGACCGCTGGCGCGACTTTCTCGTGGCCCGGTACGGTACGGCCACACCGCGCAGCCGAGGTCCCGTGACGATGCTCCAGTGGATCTCGGGAGGGAGGATGCTGAGGCTCGCGTGGCGCTCCAAGGGTCGCGGCTTCGACACTTCGGTCAGCATGGTGGACGGACGGGTGCTCGATGGGTGGGGAAACCATCGGGCGGACTCGACGAGGCGAGGGGCCGCCGGCTTTCCGTAACTTCGTACCGGAGTTACATTTGGGTCGGTCTCCCCCCCTGACCGTGCCATAGCTTCATCAGTGGACTTTCCCCCCGGCTTCGATCCGCGGGCAATGTCATTACGTCCAAAGGGAGTTCCTCGTGGCCGTGTCGAGTCACGCATCCACCCCGCTGGTCGGCGTCCGTGCCTGGCGCCTGACGCTGCCGCTGTTGCTGCTCGCCGCGCTCGGGTGCAGCGGGAAGAGCGGCACGCAGCCGATCAAGATCGGCCTCCAGAGCACCTTCGGCGATCCACTCGGCCTCCCGCTGCGCTACGGCGCACAGCTGGCGGCCCAGGAGATCAACGCCCAGGGGGGCATCCACGGCCGGCCCATCGAGTTCATCGAGGCCGACGACTACGGCAGTTCCGACTCGGCGGTGGCCGCCGCCAACCGACTCGTCCAGTCCGACGTCGTGGCAGTGATCGGCGGCGCGTTCTCCGGCCCGACGCTCGCCGCGGCGCCGGTCTACAACGACCCGACGCACCCGATCGTCGAGATCTCCCCCTCGGCCAGCTCGCCCGAGGTCACCTTTGCCGGTGACTGGACCTTCCGGGTCTGCGCTGGCGACCTGGCCCACGCCGCGCGGCTTGCATCGTTCGTCCGCCAACAGCTGAACCTGACCCGTGGCGCCGTGCTCTACATGGACAACCAGTATGGCCGCGGATTTCGCGACGTGTTCGCTTCGGAATTCAAGCGCCTGGGCGGTCAGGTGCTCCTCACGGGGCCCTATCTCGCCGATCGCCCCGCGGACACCGGCCCCTATTTCGACCTGATCAAGAAGAGCGGGCAGGTCCAGTTCCTCCTGGCCGCGAGCTATGAGACCGATGGCGCCGAGCTGTTGAAGCAGATGCGCAAGCGCGGCCTCGACATCCCGCTCCTGGGTGGTGACGGACTTGAGGGACTGCAGCGCGAAGGCGCCATCGCGGACGGATCCTACCAGACCGCTGCATACCTTCCCGCCCTGGCGACGCCGGAGAACCAGGCGTTCGTCCAGCGCTACCGCCAGGCCTTTCCCGCGATCGCTCCGCCCAACCAGACGGCTGCGGCCACCTACGACATCGTGAATCTGCTGGCCAGGGTGATCGGCAACGTCGGCACCGGCCGGAAAGCCATCCGCAACGCCCTGGCCCAGGTCGGCGGCAAGCGACCCGTGTTCATCGGCGTCACCGGCCCGATCCAGTTCGACACCAACGGCGACGTGCCGACGAAGAAGGTGCTGATCGCGATGATCAAGGGTGGCAGTGTCCACCTGGTGGAGGGACAATGAAGTCGATGCGAAGCCTCAAGTGGATCGTCGGCGCCGGGATGGGAGTGGTCATCCTCCTGAGCGTCGCGAGCGGGGTGTTCAGCATCGTGGCGCTGGCCCGCGTGCGTACCTCCATCGACGGCAGCCTGGCCGGACTGGTGCTCACCAATTCTCTGAGCGACGCGCTGGTGTCGTCCGCGCTGGATGAGGTCCGCACTGCCGAGGAGTACATGGTCCAGCCCTCTCCCCAGGTGCAGCACGACTTCCAGCTTGCGGCGGATTCTGCCAACGGGGTGATGAGCTCGTATGGCCGGCTCCAGACGCTGTCGTCCGACGATCGCTACACCCTCAACGAGATGGCGAACGCGCAGGCCGAGTTCGACGTGAGCTACTCCCTGGCCCACGCACTGGTCGACCTGGGCCGCAGCCCGGACGGACGCAGCCTCGCGGACCTGGCCCGGGGCGCCGCTGATACCCTCGTGGCGGATATCCATCGGCTCTCCGCCAGCCAGACGCAGGTGGCACTCGCCAACTCCGATGTGCTCCGTACCCAGGCCAAGTGGTGGGAAAAGCTCGTGGGCGGCATCCTGATCCTCGCGATCATCGCGGGCATCGTGATCGGGCGGCTCACCGTGGGCCAAGTGAGCGGCCCGCTCGAGCGCCTGATCGGCGCGGCGGATCGCTTCGGCGAGGGCGACCTGCGCCCCTTCCAGTTGGGGAGGATGCCCCTCGAGCTGGCCCGGCTGGCGACGGCAATGGACGAGATGGGGGCCCGGCTGCGGCAGGTCGTGGGCGCAGTGGTGCGGGAATCGCAGGCCATCTCCGCCAGTGCCAGCGATTTCTCGGCGATGAGCGAAGAGCTCGCCGCCTCAAGCGGCGAGATCTCCACCGCGATGGTCAAGGTCTCGAGCAGCGCGGAGACCCAGGTGCAGGGCCTCCGCGAGGCCGATCAGCTCCTCAACACCCTCCGCGAGGCCGCCACCAGCAACGCCGACGCCTCCGCCCGGGTGGTCAAGCTGGGCGAGGAGATCCGCACGGTCGCGGCCCGGCACCGGAAGGACGTCGGGGCGGCCGGCGCCACCCTGCTCGACGTGCGGGAAGTGGTCCAGACCTCGGCGAAGGAAGTGCAGGAGCTCGCGAAGCTCTCGGAATCGATCACCGAATTCATCGACCTGATCAAGCAGATCTCGTCGCAGACCAACCTGCTGGCGCTGAACGCGGCGATCGAGGCGGCACGGGCGGGCGAGCACGGCCGCGGCTTTGCCGTGGTCGCCGATGAAGTGCGGAACCTCGCGGATTCAAGCGCGCGTGCCGCCGAGGACGTGGCAAAGACGGTCAAGGTGATCCGTGAGCAGGTTCGCGACGTCGCCGTCACGATGGAGGCCGGGACCAAGAAAGTGTCCGGCATCGAGGATGTCGCGTCCGCCGCGGCCGGCGGCCTCGAGGCCATCGCGGGCGCCATCCAGGAGATCGAAGCGGCCGCGGCACAGGTCGCCGCCGAGGCGGTACGGAACAGCAAGGTCGTCGACGCCGTCAGCCACACGACCGCCCAGGTGGCGATGGCCGCCAACGAGCACGCGTCGTCCAGCGAGGAAGTGACCGCCGCGGCCGAGGAACAGAGTGCCTCGACCGAGGAGATGGCGTCCTCCGCCAGCGAGCTGCTGCAGGGCGCCAACCGGCTGACCGACCTGGTCTCCGCCTTCAAGACCTGATCGGCGCCGTCCGTCCGGATGTCGAACGGGGTCGCCGATCGGCGACCCCGTTCCGTATCTGCTCAGCGCTTCTTTCGCGCCGGCTTCTTCGGAGGCCTGGGCTTGGGACGCTTGGGCTTCCCGTGAGCCCGGGTCTTCGCTTTGGCATCCTTGGCGCGGAGTGCCGCCCGGTCGTGTCGCTTCTGGTCGGCGGCGTGGATGTCGAGGAGCAGGCGATCCCCTTCCTCCACCCCGAGCAGTCCCCGGCGCGTGGCGTACCGCACCAGTTCCTCGGCGTCGTCGACCGCAAAATCGGTCAGCCGGGCGGCAGCCCGGATCACGTTGAGAAGGGCGTCCGCGACCGGGCTCCGGAGGACGTTCGCGATCCCCGGAAGGGTCTCCAGCAGGGTCGAGATCTGCGCATTGCCGAGTTCGGAGGCCACTGCCCATCTCCGCATTGAGGGACTGTCATCTGGCAGCTGAAATCGGCGCCAACGTACCCCCGAACCACCCACTCCGTCAAGCACCACGCAGAACGGCGACCCGCCATTGGCAGGCCGCCGTTTTGGCAGGCAGAGCGAATTCCGCTAGAAGTTGTACTGGAGGAGCGCGGAGGCGCTGATGCCGGTCACGCTGGCGGAGCCGCCGAGGGGGAACTTGGCGTTCCCGAGATCGACCCGGGCGTTGGGCACCAGATTGAAGCGGTCGGAGAGGCGCATCCGGACCCCGGTCCCGACCCCGACCAGGATGCCGCTGCCCCCACCTTCCTGGCTCAGGATCCTGGCCTCGGCCACCGACTCGAGGGTAGTGGTGGTGGACAGGGGGATGCGGTGCGCCAGTCCGGCCGTGAGGATGTTCTCGCGGTTACCGGTGGAGACGCCGGCGGTGTCACCCGCGGCACGGAAGTAGTCCCACACGTAGCCGGTGACGCTCCCGCCAAGCCCGGGACCGGTGAGCGATGCTTCACCGATGAATCGCTTGCCGGGGCTGTAGCGCTGCTGGGCGCCGGCACCAGTACCGAAGGCGTCGTCGCCGTAGGTGCTGAATGTGAGCCCGAGCGTGAGACGGGACTGCCCGATGAGACGGTCGGCGCCGATCCGGGCACGACCCTCGAAGCCGGGCTTGTAGCTCAGACTGTCGCCGCTGACGGGCTTGAAGCTCGAATTGAGCCGACCGCTCAGGGCGAGCCCGAAGTTCCACGAGCCCAGATGCCGGGTCCCGGCCACGCCGGCGGTGGCCGAGAATCCGTTCGCGAAGGAATTGATCGGAAAGAGGAGCCAGTTCGAGGCGCTTGCGCCGGCCGCCTGGGCCTCGGTCGAATCGAACTTCGTGCCGGTGGGCAGGTTGAGCACGAGGGTCGCGACGAGCGCGTCGCTGAACACATAGGCGCCGCGGATCTGGGCGTCGGTCAGGCCGCTCAGCGTCTGCTTGGCGCCACCGGTCGGCGTGGCCGTGGTGCTGCCGTAGTAGGTGCCGATGTCGATCGCGAGCTTCGGAGAGACCGGGATGGCCACCGCGATCGGGATCGCGAACTGGCTCACCTTGTCGTAGACCGCGCCCGCCCCGAACTGGTAGCTGCGGAACTGGACACCCGTGGTGGCCGACGGATTGGAGTAGAAGGCATTCCCCTGCGCGGCGAGCGGGGCCGCGGCGAGCGCCAGGATCGCGACGCCAATGGCGTGACGCATCAGATTCCTCATCACGGGCGCGGGATCACGATGATGATGGTGCCCCCAAGCTGGCCGACGACGACGTTGTCGCCACCGCCGGACTCCGGCACCGGCGGACGGTTGATCGGCGGGCCGCTTCCGCCGCCGCCATTGTTGTTCAGGTCGCCACCGATGCTCGGATTGATGCCGTTGGAAAGTTGCAGCAGGCCTCCCGTCGGCCCCGGTTGCCCGGTCCCGGCGAGCTGCTGCGGCTGCTGGCCCTGGGCCTGCGACATCTGCGCGTTCTTGGCGCCCTGCGCCTTGGCGGCCTGGAAGCCGGGGTCCTGCGAGGCGGCGCTGTTGAAGAATCCGGCAGCGGCGCCGTAGTTGCCGTCATCCTCCGCCACCAGACCGCGACTGAAGGCCAGGAACGCCTGCAGGTTCCGGGTCGGCTTCTGCTGGATCGACTGCTGCTCGGCGGGTGTGAGGGTGATCCCCATCCGTTGCAGCAGCTGGAGCACCACGTTCTTCTCGGCGTCGAACAACTGCTGCAACTGGTCCGTCGCCGTACCGGTGGCCGTCACCTGGCTCGTCGTGGTGCTGACGACGTTTGCGTCGAGCCGGAGGTCGTTGGCGGATGAAGCATCGCCAAGGGTGCCCTGGACCACCTGATCGGCGCGGAGAAGCCGTCCCGACCGGGCTGCGGTGGCGGGATCCACCCGGCCCTCCTGCGACAGCTTCAATTCATCGGTGAGCGCCTGCACCCGTTCCCGCTCCAGCAGCTTGAGCCTGGCCACCTGACCCAGGTCGTTCACCACGAGCTGCGTCAATCCGCGACCGAGCGGCGCGAGGGAGGTGTCAGCGCCGGAGTAATGGAACGGCATCACCGCGACGGTGTTCGGCTCCGGGGGCGTCTGGGAGAGGGTCGCCTCCTGCGCGATGGCCTTCTGGGCGGAGGCCACCATCTCCCGACGGGTCAGCAGCACCAGACGGTCATCGAGCTCGGTACGGCGGGCTCCCGAGGTCGCGAGCGGCCGGGCGGCGCTGTAGGCCGCGCGGGCGGAGTCGAACTGTCCCAGCTCCTCATCCGTCAGGCCGAGGTATACCGTTGCGCGGTAGTTGTGCGGGTCGAGCGACACCGCGGTGCGGAGGGCGTCGTGGGCGCGGTCCCAGTTCTTGGCCGAGTAGTAGCCGATGCCGAGGCGGGTGAAGAGGTCGCTGTCGGTCGGGTGGGCCTTCGTCTGGGCCTCGAGGGCCGGCAACTCCTCGGGCTTGACCTCGGGTCCGGAGATGCCGGACGCGCACCCCGCAAGCGAGGCGCAGAGGGTCAGCAGCAGGAGCGAATGCGTTCGTGACTGGGGCATGGCTGGACGTCCCACCGGGGCTGGGGTTGACCCGCCAATGTACCGGCCGCCGCTTCGCTCGGCAACCAGCGGCAACACCGGGCCGGTGTGCGGAAGGTCACAGCGAGGGTCCGGCCCCTGTGACCTTCCGCCGCCACCGATCCGGCCGCATATTGGGAGACGAGGTGGGCATCAGACCCCGTCCACCTGAGGGGTACCCAGTGGGACGTCGAGGGATCAAGGAGTACCGGGCCGGGGAGGCCCTGAACCTCATCGCCGCTGACCGCGACGGGAGGACCTTGGTATGTCCCAGTTGCGGCGCCGCGGCGATCGAACGCGCCCCCCGGCGTCCCTCAAAGGCCGGCGCCGCCGACGCCGGACGGGTCACCCTGCACTGCAGTGCCTGCGGCCGCAGCGCCGTCTACCTCTCCCGGCCCGATCGCATCCCCCCCGAACGGATGGCCCCGCCCTACCCCAGGGCGCGCTGAGTCCCGTCAGTGCGGGTGGGTGAAGAACCGCTTCCAGCGGATGGCGGTGATCGCGGGGAGCGGGCGCCAGCTCCGCATGTCGTAGCTGAAGTAGATGAACAACGGCGTACCCCGTACGTTGGCCCGGGGCAGGAACCCCCAGTAGCGGCCGTCGTAGGAACTGTCCCGGTTGTCTCCCATCACAAAGAGCGAGTCCCGCGGCACCACGACCGGGCCCCAGTCGTGGAGGTCTGGCGCGTATCCCGCGGTATCGCGACCGATCAGGTAATGGACCTGCCAGTTCCGCATCTCCTCTCGATAGTAGGGCCCCGCGGTCTCGTCGGGCGAGAGGTTCTGAGTATAGGGCTCGTCCAGCCTGGCACCGTTGCGGATGACGACGCCGTGTTGCATCTGGATCGTATCCCCCGGAATGCCGATGAGGCGCTTGACCACCTTGAGCGTCTCAATGGGGGAATCGAAGATGACGATGTCCCCCCGCCGGGGCTCGCGGACCTTCGGCAGCGTGGCGTTGAGGAACGGGATCTTGGCCCCGTAGATGAACTTGTTGACGAAGAGGAAGTCGCCCTCGAGGAGGGTGTTCTCCATACTGGGCGATGGGATGTGGTACGCCTCGATGACGAAGGTGCGGAGCACCAGCCACACGACCAGCGCGAAGGCGATCGATTTGACCCAGTCCCACAGCCAGGCGGCGGCGGTCTGCGATCCAGGCGGCGGGGTCGGGTCGGGCGGCGCGTCGGTCATCGGGGATCAAGGAAGGTGGGCGGGGATCGGGAGGAGCGGTCGATGGCCGGCGATGATCGCCGACATCCAGAATCATAGCGGAACACCCTCAGGGATGGACGTCCCGCGATGCACGCCCCCGGCGCCGCTCCCGGGGGGCGATGGGGTATCTCCCCGGGGCGGCGTCACGTCGTGATGCCGACCGCTCAGTTGACCCAGTCGGCGATGAAGAGGTTGATCTCACCGGGCTCACCGCCGTGGCGATTCGACGCCCACACCAGCTTGGAGCCGTCCTTGTTGAACATCGGGAACCCGTCGAACTGGGGGGCGGTGGTGATGCGCTCCAGGCCGGTGCCATCGACGTTGATGACGTACAGGTCGAACTCCGCGCTCCGCGGGTCCGGGTAGTTGGAGCCGAAGATGATCCGCTTGCCGTCGGGGAGGAAATAGGGCGCGAAGCTGGCGCCTCCCAGGTGCGTCACCTGGTGCGGATCGCTGCCATCGGCGTTGGCCACCCACAGTTCCATATGCGACGGCCGCACCATACGGTTCGCCAGCAGTGACTCGTAATCGGCGGTGTCCGCCGCCGTGACGGGATACCCGGAACGCCAGACGATCTTGGTGCCGTCGGGTGAGAAGAACGCACCGCCGTCATAGCCGACCCGGTGCGTGATGCGCCGAACGTCGGTGCCGTCGACGTTCATCGTGTACAGCTCGAGGTCGCCGTCGCGGGTGCTCGTGAAGATGAGGCGTTTGCCGTCGGGCGAGAGCGTCGACTCGGCGTTGTAGGCACCGTTGTTCGTCAGCTGATGGAGATCGGACCCGTCACGCCGGGCGGTGAAGATCTCGTACTGGCTGAGCGGCCACACATACCCGCGCGAGCGGTCCGGGGGCGGCGGGCACGCGGTGTCGTGCGGGGCCGTCGAGCTGTAGACCACGCGGGTATCTCCCGCGTAGAAGTAGCCGCAGGTGGTCTTGCCCCAGCCATTGGAGATCCGGCGCACGTGCGAGCCGTCGATCTTCATCACGTATTCCTGGTCGCACCCCTTATGGAGATCCGGCGCGCGCTGGAAGATGAGCCACTGGCCGTCGGCCGAGAAATACGCCTCGGCGTTGTTGCCCCCGAAGGTCAGCTGGCGGATGTTGCGGAGATGGGTCTCACCGGGAAGGGGGTCGACCCAGGTGTGCGAGGCGGGCGTGGCGCCGGCACAGGCGGACACCAGCGCGGCAAGGACGACGATGCGGTACCGGATAGGACCTCCAAGCCGATTGGAACAGAGCGACGGCCCGGAAGAGTAGAAGTGGAAAGAAGATGCGACAACTGGCCTCCGTAACGTTACGGATGGGCCTGGAGCGCCTCGAGGATCTGGGCGGCGTGGCCTCGGGGCCGGACCTTTTCGAACACCCGGGCCACCTTGCCGGAGCCATCGATGAGGAAGGTGGTCCTCAGGATCCCGAGATACCGCCGCCCGTACATCGACTTCTCACCCCACACGCCATACGCGTCGGCGACGGCGTGATCGGTGTCGGCGAGCAGCCGGAAGGGCAGCCGGTACTTGGCCTTGAACTTCCCGTGCGAGGCCACGCCATCCGGCGAGATGCCGAGGACCACCGCGCCGGCCCGTCGGACCGCCGCCCAGCTGTCCCGGAACTCGCACGCCTCGACCGTGCAGCCGGTCGTGTCGTCCTTGGGGTAGAAGTAGAGCACCACCCACTTTCCCTTCAGGTCCTTGAGCGACACCGTCGAGCCGTCATCGGCCGGAAGGGAGAAGGCGGGGGCCTTGGTCCCTGGCTTGGGCATCGTCGTCATTCCTGGCTGAGCAGATGATCGGATACGAGGGATGGTCCCACCGTTCTTCATGGCACCATCAGGCGCGGCGTCGTGATCGGTGAACGCACGCGGAAGAACGGATAATCCTGGCCGCGGCGGAGCGCCCGGTCGAGGAAATTCCACTCGACGAAGCCATCCTCCGACGCCGGTTCGAGCAGATAGGCGGCGAGGAGGCCGAGCGGCTGCCGCGTGGTGACGACGTACCAGCCCTGGGGCGCATCGAGCCCTGGGTGCCTGGCCCAGCGGCCTTCCAGGGTCACGGCGCGGTGACCCTCGAAGACGAACGGCACCGCCGTGATGCTGTCGATCCGGAAGGTCTCGCCGTCTCCATGCCACGGAGCCGTGAGCGTCCCGACCAGGATCCCCTGGTGGCGCAGGAGGGAGACGATGTCGGAGAATTGCGGCGGGAGGAGATATGCCTCCGGAAGCGCCTCCTTCCGGGCGGGGGCGAACCGGTCGAAGACCGGCATCTTGATGGTCTTGAACACGCCGGTGCGGGTGCGCCGGGCGTAGGGGCCGCCCCCTTCGCCGGCCGGCCTGGTGAGCTCCGCGATGACGTCCTGCATCGTGGGGGGCGCCATCACCGACCGCACCGTGACGGAATCGGGGTGGTATGCATCCGACCGCGCCACCACCGCCTTGACCCGTACCCGATCTTCCGCGAGGAGCGAGAGGATCTCGTGCACGAAGTCGTAGGTCGAAGTGATCCGGGTCTTGAGATCGTCGTTGCTGTAGGCCTCGCTCAGGATCGAGAGGCGGCCGCGCATCCCGAAGAGGTTGGTGCCGAACCGGGGCCGCGCATCGTAGGTCTCCCATCCCTCGATGAGGGAATCGGGATCCTGGTTCCGGAAGTTGCCGTACCAGAACATCTCTTCGTGATGGCGCTGGCGCACCCGCTCGCGGATCTTCGGCAGGAACCAGTCACGGACGTAGTCGTTGGCGGGCGGGCTGTTGGGATTGAGCCCCGGTGAATACGTCAGCGCATATCCGTGGTAGCTGCCGTCGGTGGTGTGGAGGTCGATGAAGACGTCGGGATCCCACGCGTTCCACAGCGCGAGGGAGCCGCGGGTCTCGGGGGCCTCCAGCTTGACGTAGTCCCGATTGAGGTCGAACCCCTGGCCGTTGGCGCGGGTGCCGACGAGTGCCGGACCGTCCTGGCCCGGGCGGTTGACCTCGCCCGGGGCCCAGCGATCGTTCCCGTCGCTGTTGTAGATCGGCGTCATCACGATGACCACGCTGTCGAGCAGCGGTCGGAGGGCGCCGAGGGTGAGGTCGCGCAGGAGCATCTGGGCGGCCTCCTTGCCCTCGACCTCGCCGGCGTGGATGTTCGCCTGGATGTAGACCACCGGCTTGCCGCTGCGGGCCGCTTCGGCGGGGGTGCTGATGAGCGGGCGGGAGACGATCACGTACGGGATCGGCTTGCCCTCGGGGCTCTGGCCCATGATCCCTTCGCGGAACTGGGCCCCCCGCAGCCGGAGCGAGTCGAGGAACGTCATCACGTCGGCGTAGGAGGACGTCTCCTTGAAATCGGTGCGTTCGGGTCGGGTACGCTGGGCGTGCGCCGCGGCCGGGACGGACAGCGCGAAGGCCACGGCAAGGGCTCGGGCGAGGGATGGACGCATCGGTGGGGCGTTCCGTTCGGTTGGTGGGAAATGCCGACGTGGCGGGCCGGCAGGAGCAGAGGGATAATATAGGGCAGGAAGCAGGGTATGTTTCCAGGGCGTCGCCGATCGAGCCGTCGTTCCAGTCCCACGTTCCGAGGTCCCATGGCGGTCAAGCTCAATTCCCGGCAGCAGGCCCAGATGGCATTCCTCGAGCCCTACGGCCGCCAGATCGTTTCGATGGGCTCACTTATCGAGCAGATGGCGGCGCCGAAGGCGGACGAACAGCTGGGGCGGACGCTGCTGCGCCAGGTCTCGGCATCGAAGACCCAGGCCCAGGGGCTCGGCCTCACCCGGCTGGCCGACGCGATCGGGGCGATCGAACAGGCCACCCGCCGCACCGGCGGTGGCATGAGCAAGTTCCGCACGCTCCGCGAGCTCTACCAGATGCTCAAGATCAACTACGAGCAGGCGCTCAAGGTCGCCTCGACGGCCGTGGCCCATGCCGACGAAGAGTCCGTCGAGCCCTGACCGGAAATGAGAACGGCCGGACCAGTTGGTCCGGCCGTCGAGATGCAGAGGGGGCGCTCAGAGCCACTCGGGCTTGTACTTCCTGAGCAGCGGATCGATGAGCGGCGCCGACATCAGGGTGACCATCGAATTGACCAGCACCCCGATGAGCAGGGAGACGAACGCCAGCGCGCAGATGATGCCGAAGGCGCCGACAAAGGCGAGCGTCACGTAGATGGCCTGGAACATCGTGTCCCTCCGGTGTTCGGGTCCCGCGGAACAGCAGTCAGTGTAGTCGAACCGGGAACGACCCGCAACCGCTGGTCCATGTCCCGCCACCAGAACGAGGTCACCATGCGCACGCTGTCCACCCTGCTCCTCCTGACCCTTGCCGCCGGCCCGGTGGCCGCGCAGCAGCACAAGGACATGAAGGATCCCGACAAGACCGTCCAGGGCGGCGGCACCCTCCCCACCGGATGGTCCGCCCGCACCGACCGGAACGCCCCGCTCACCAACGTGAAATTCGTCACCATGGGTGCCGGCCTCCACGCCACGATGGGGCCGGCCGCGATCTTCTGGCAGCCGGGCGACACCGCCACCGGGGACTTCCACACCGTGGCGTCGTTCACGCAGGAAAAGGCGCCGATGCATCCGGAGGCCTACGGCCTGTTCATCGGTGGCAGCGATCTGAGCGGCGTGGCCCAGCGCTACACCTACCTGATCGTCCGCGGCGACGGGAAGTTCATGATCAAGCGCCGCAACGGCGACTCGGTCACCACCGTCGTCCCGTGGACCGCGAACGACGCCGTGATCAAGGCCGGGGCCGACGGCAAGGCCACCAACGAGGTATCGATGCTGGTCAAGGGCGGCACGGTCTCGTTCATGGTCAACGGCAAGGAGGTCCACAGCGGGAGCGCCGCCGACTTCGACACCAAGGGGATCGTGGGGCTCCGGGTCAACCACAACCTCGACGTGCACATCGCCGGATTCGGGGTCCATCACATCTGACGGCCAGGGGCCACGGGACGCGGGCCGCACCGACGGCCCCCGTCCCGTGACCCGTGCCCCGCGGCCGCCGCGCCCCACGCGGCAGATCCCCACCCGATGCACTACGCGATCCCCCCGGCCACCGCCCAGGAGTTCTCCGCCGGCGCCCTGCAAGCGCTGGTCACGCTGGCGCTCGCGTTGCTCTGCCTGCACCTCGCCCTCCGGTATCGGCGCGTCTATTTCCATTGGTGGGCCGCCGCCTGGGCGCTCTACCTCGCGCGCATCCTCTGCATCTTCTCGTTCCTGGGCACCCAACGGTGGATCTGGCTCTACTGGCACCAGGTCGCCACCGGATGGACGGCGCTGGTGATCCTCTGGGCCGCGCTGGTCTTCTCGCGCAACGCGGCCTGGCGGCCGCGCTACGCCCTGCTCGCGCTCTTCCCCCCGGTCTGGTCGTACATTGCCATCTATGCGATGCAGGACTTCTTCTGGGCCGCGCTCCCGATGGTGCTCTTCCTGAGCTTCGCGACGTCGTGGACCGGGTGGGTGTTCTTCCGCTATCGCCAGCGGGTGGGCCACTCGGTCGGCTCGACGGTGCTCGCCGTGACGTTCCTCCTGTGGGCCATCCACCACCTCGACTATCCGGTGCTTCGTGCCCGCGGGACCTGGGTCCCCTGGGGCTACTACGTCGACGTGCTCTTCCTCCTCGGCGCAGGCAGCGGCATCCTCCTGCTCGTGCTCGACGAACTGCGCCGCGGGCTCGCCGCGCTCTCAGCGCTCTCGGGCGACCTGCAGCGGGGCGCCGGCGGGGATCGCCTCGATGCCCTGCTTGAGCGGCCCCTGGGCCTGCCCGCGGTGCGCGGGAGCGCGCTGGTGCGCCCTGACGCGGGCGGAGACCTTCAGGTGGTGCGCGGGGCCGGCGGCTGCGTCGGCTGGAACGGCGTCGTGCCGACCGGCGCCGGCGCAACGGCCATCCGTCAGGCGATCGCGAGCGGACGTCCGGTGGTCACCAACGAATGGTCCGGCGACGGCGTGTTGGGCACACCGTCGGGCTACGTCGCGGTGCTGCCGGTCTTCAGCGGCGCGAAGGCCACCGGCGCCCTCCTCATCGTCGGTGAAGCGCGTGACCCGTTCGCCGTGCTCGATGCGGGCTTCCTGGTGGCGCTCGGGCACCAGGTGGGTACGGCGCTGGAGTATGGCGGCCTCACGGCCCGGCTCGAAGCGCGCACCGCGGAGCTCGAACGCCTGTCCAACCGGATGGTGCGGCTGCACGAGGACGAACGGCGCCGATTGTCCCGTGAACTCCACGACGAGACATCGCAGGTGCTCTCGGCGGTCAAGATGCAGCTCGGCCTGCTGCGCGAACGGACCGATGCGGTCGCCACCGCCGAGCTCGACCGGGCGTTGACGCTCCTCGACTCCGGCATCCGGGGGATCCGGAACCTGACCAACGACCTGCGACCATCGCTCCTCGACGACCTGGGGCTGCTGCCGACCCTGCGCTCGCTGGCCGGGGAATTCGCCGAGCGGAGCGGCACGGTGGTGGAGTTCCGGGCCCCCGACGGGCTGCCCGCCCTCTCGGAGGAGGCCGAGCTCGCCATATTCAGGGCGCTGCAGGAGGCGCTGGCCAACGTGGCCCGCCACGCCGTGGCGCGCGTGGTGCAGGTCGATGTCACCACGACCGGCGACGTGCTGACCCTCGACGTGATGGACGACGGCCCGGGCTTCGGTGGCGTCGACCTCGACCGACTTGAACAGGAAGGGCATATGGGACTCGTGGGGATGCGCGAACGCATCGCGGTAGTGGGCGGCAGGTTGGTGCTGAGCGGCGGCGACGGTGGAGCCCGGATCCACATCGACGTTCCGCTCCCGGGACGCCCCGCCATCGGGGCCGGAGCGGTCCGATGAGCGCACCGGCGATCAAGGTGCTCGTGGCCGACGACCACACGGTGGTGCGGGAAGGGATCCGGCACATCCTCGAGCGCGCGGCGGGCTTCTCGGTGGTGGCCGAGGCGGCGACCGGCGCCGACGCCCTCCGCCTGGCGATCACGACCCAGCCGGACGTCGCGGTGCTCGATGTCTCGATGCCGGGGATGTCCGGCCTCAAAGTGGCGGCGGAGCTTCGGCGCGCGGTGCCCGAGGCCCGGGTGCTCGTCCTCAGCATGTATGACAATTCGGAGTACGTGCTGGAGGCGGTCCGCGCCGGCGCGCACGGTTACATCCTCAAGGACAGCGCGGCCACCGACCTCCGCAGGGCGATCGAGGCGGTCAACGCCGGCGAGTCGTTCTTCAGTCCGGTCATTGCCCAGCGGCTCTCCGAGGCGGAGCGGGGCCAGCTCGACCGCGAGTCGAAGACGGGTTCGCTGCTGCAGCTGACGGGCCGCGAGCGGGATGTCCTGGCCGGCATCGCTCGCGGGCTCACCAACAAAGAGATCGCCGCCGAGCTCGGCATCAGCCATCGCACCGTGGAGACCCACCGCGAGAGCCTGATGCGCAAGCTCCGGATCCACACCGTGGCGGGCCTCACCAAGTTCGCACTGGAAACGGGGCTCGCCGCCGATTAACGGCGGGCCGGGCCACCCACGATCACCCAAGGCCGGATGATGCGCGCATTCGCCCTGCTGCTCCTGATGGCCACCGCCACGCCTCAACTCCCGTTGCTCCAGTTCGGCGGGTTCTATCCCGGCGTGCCGTGGAAGGGCATCAAGCCCTACATCGCAGAGAAGACGTCGCGTCCCGCCACCTGCCACGCCACTGCCGAAGCGGGCACGGACCCCCGCACCCGGACCTGCATCGCTCGGCGACTGCTCCTGACCAACGACATCCGCGCCAACGTGACGTTCACGGTCGATGATTCATCGGGCGACGTGGTGTCCATCGTTGCGGCGTGGCACCCGGTACACGACCGCGACCGCGCGGCGCTGGTCGACTCGCTCGTCGCCGTCCACGGTGCGCCGAGCGTCGCGGATAGTGGTCGCGCAGCGGCGGAGTGGGCGCAGGGGCCCGTCGCGCTCAAGGTCACCGCACGCCCGATGCCCGGCACCACCGAGTCCGGGGTGGCCGATCCGATCGTGGTGATGCTCATCAACACTCCGCTCCAGCAAGCGGTGGACGGCCGGGTGAAGACCGCGGCGGCTCCCGCACCCTGAACCCAGGGTGTCCCGGGGCCACGACGTTCCACCGACTATCCGGACCCCGCGGCGATCCCCGCCGCACGCCCTGTCACCCACGCCCACGCGAAGTTGTATCCGCCGATCGGCCCGAAGCAGTCGAGGGCCTCACCGCAGATGAACAGGCCCCGGTGCGACCGGCTCTCCATCGTGCGCGGTACGATCTCATCCAACGCCACACCCCCGCCGGTCACCTCGGCCTTCTTGTAGCCCTCGTCGCTCGTGACCGGGAGCGGCCACCGCGTCAGCGCACGGATGACGCGTTCGCGCTCTTCCCGCCGGAGCTGGGAGAGCGGGCTGCCGGGATCGATCGCCGACCCGCCGAGGAGCATCAGGGTCAGGCGCTCCGGCAGGTGCCGTTTGAGCACGCTGCCGATGTGTGCGGTGCCGCCCGCAAGTTCCCGACCCCACGCCGATGCGTCGAGCGGCGTCCACTGCACCTCAAGCGGCGGCGGCACCTGTCGCGCGAGACGCGCGCGCACCACGAGGTGCGAGGCGTTGAGCACCGCCGGCCCGCTGTATCCCCGGTGGGTGAACAGGAATCCACCCGTGGTGACGAAGGCGCCACGTCCTTCTCCGGAGCGGATCGTCACATCGAGTGAAAGTCCGGCGAGACCGGCATACACCGGCGGATCCAGCGTGAGCGGCGTGAGTGCGGGATAGGTGTCGTGGATCGTGTGGCCCAGCGCGCGCAGCAGCCGCAGGCCGGTGCCGTCGCTCCCGGTCTGCGGGACCGAGAGACCGCCGGTCGCGATGATGACCTTGTCGGCGTCGAGGGCCTCGCCGCCGCCGAGCGCCACCCGCCACCCGCTGCCGGGCGGCCGGTCGAGCCCGACGACGGTGCGATCGAACTCGACCCGGGCGCCCTGGCCCGCGGCCCAGGCAAGGAGACCGTCGCGTACCTGCCGCGCCTTGTCGGAAACCGGGAAGAGCTTGCCGCTTTCCGGCTCGAGCTTGAGGGGGATCCCCAGGTCGCGCTCGAAGAATTGGCGCTGCGCATCGAGGGGCCAGGAGCGAAAGATGTTGCGGACGATGTTGGGGGACGAGGCGGTGATGTACAGCGCAGGGGAGAGCTCGGACGGCAGCACGTTGCAACGACCGCCACCGCTGATGAGGATCTTTCGGCCGCCATCGCGGGTGCGTTCGAGGAGGGTCACCGGCCCGTGGCGGGCGGCGTGTCCTGCAGCAATGATCCCGGCGGCGCCGGCCCCGATCACGACCGTCGCTCCAGGGAGGCCGGTCATCCGTGGACCTGCGTGCACGGATGGGCGGCCGTCGTGGAAGTCACCGATTCAGTTTTCGACAGGAAGCCCGGCCGCCACCCAGCCGGTGAAGCCCCCGACGAGATTGACGACCTTCGGTACGCCGCGGGCCAGCAGCACGCTGGCGGCGACCGAAGACCGGCCGCCGGTCTGGCATTGCAGGACGATCGGCCGATCCGTCGGCAGTTCATCGACCCGATCGGCAAGCTCTTCCATCGGGATGTGCCGGGCGCCTCTGATGTGCCCGGCATCCCATTCCGCACCGCTCCTCACATCGACGATCACCGCTCCGGCCGGCACCCCCACCGCCGACACCTGCGACACCAGCTCCGGCTGGCCGCCTGTCGCGGCCCATCGGCCCACCGCATCCGCCGGCCACCATCCGACCACCCGATCAAGTCCGATCGACCCGAGCGCCCCGCGCACGCCCTGGAGCTCGGCACCATCAGTGCTCGCCAGGATCAAGGCAAGGTCGCGATCATACGGAAGGAAGGTGCCGGCCCGGCCGGTGAACGACCGATTCCACGGGATGTTGACGGCACCCGGCACGTGGCCCGCCGCGAATACTGCGGTGGGGCGGAGGTCGATGAGCACGGCGGATCGACCGGCGCCGAGCTGCGACGGGGAAAGTTGGGGAAGGGGGCCGGGGTCGGGGAGGGGTCGCGGGCCGTCGCGGTTCAGGCGCTTCATCGTTGCGAAGTACCGGGGTGGCTCGACCTGACCCGCCAGGACATTGCGAATGAACGTGGCCTCGTCCTGGACTTGGAAGGCCCAGTTGACGCGCTTTTCGTAGCCCACCGTGGACTGGGGGACCGCACTCATCCCCTTGCCGCAGGCGGAGCCGGCACCGTGCCCCGGCCAGAGTTGCAGGTGGTCCGGCAGGGCCCGGAACCGATCGAGGCTCTTCCAGAGCGTCCGCGCCGCTGAGTCCGCGGAGCCCGCGACCTTCGCCGCTTTCTCCAGCAGATCGGGCCGGCCGACATCGCCGCAGAACACGAAATCGCCTGAGAGGATGCCCATCGGTTCCGGCGAGGCCGCCGTGTCGGTGACGATGAAGCTCAGATGCTCGGGCGTGTGGCCGGGGGTGTGGAGCGCCTGGAAGGCGATCTTCCCGACCTTGAAGGTGTCGCCATCGTGCAGGAGCCGGGCCCCGTCCGCGGCGGCATATCCATACTTCCAGTCCTTGTCGCCACAATCGGAGAGGAGCAATTCCGCCCCGGCACACCGCGCCAGTTCCCGGGCGCCGGAGAGGAAATCGGCATGGATGTGGGTCTCGGTGACCGCACTGATCCGGAGCCCTGCCCGCTCGGCGGCGGCAAAGTACTGGTCGAGGTCGCGGTTGGGATCGACGACGATCGCCTCGCCGGTGGCGGCGCAGCCGATCAGGTAGCTCGCCTGGGCAAGCTGGTGGTCGTAGAGGCGCTCAAAGATCATCGTGCGAAAAGATAGCGACAGCCCAGTCGGTGCGCCCAGGTGCCGGGCGGGCGCCGGACGCATAGAATTGTGGGATGCCCACGCGCCTGGTCCTCGTCGGTGGCGGCCACGCCCACCTCGCCGTGCTCGACGCGCTCGCGCGCGATCCGATCGGGGAGATCGACACCACGATCGTCTCCACCGACCCGCGCCAGTTCCATCCGGCGATGTTGCCCGAGGTGATACGCGGGACATTGCCCTTCGAATCCATCACGGTGGACGTGGCGGCACTGGCCCGACGTGCCGGTGCCCGGATCCAGGTCGCGACGGCCACCGGCCTCGATCGCGATCGCCGGGAGCTCCGACTCGGCGACGGGACCGCACTCCGCTACGACGTGCTGTCGATCGCCACCGGAGCCGGCCTCACCGGCGTGGACCGTGAGGGAGTGCGCACCTGGGCATTGATGAGCCGGCCGACGGCCGAGGCCGCAGCGATGGGACCCGCACTGGACGGGCTGTTGCGCCGGAAGGCCGGTGGCGCGATCGACCTGGCCGTGATCGGTGGCGGCGTCGATGCGATCGAACTGGCGCTCGCCGCCCGGGCCCGACTCAGCGCAGCGGGGAATCAGGTGCGTGCAAATATCGTGACGGAGGAGGAGCGGCTGCTGGCGCAATGGCCGGGGAGCAATGGCGCCAGACTGGCCGAACTCCTGAATTCCCACGGCATCGCGGTACGGACCGGAAGTCAGGTGAGATCCGTAGCGACAGGGGAACTGGTGTTGCAGGAGAACGAGCGGCTACCGGCCGATGCCGTGCTCTGGGCGAACGGACCCGCACCACTCCCTTTCGCGCGGGCGATCGGCCTGACGGCCGACCAGGCCGGTGCGATCCGTGCCGACGCCTGGCTGCGTTCCGTGGATGATCCGCTCGTGTTCATCGCGGGCCACGTGGCCACGCTCGAGGGACATCCGGTGGATCCGCTGCGAGCGGGTCCCATCCTTGCCCATAACCTGTTCTGCGTGTGCACCGGGGCGGGACCGCTACGACGGTACGTGCACCGGCGCCGGCCGCTGTTCCTGACGTTGGGATCGGACCGGGCACGTATCGAGTGGGGGCCGGTCTCGCTCGAGGCAGGCTGGATCAAGGCGATCAAGGACCGACGGGACGCGGCGTACGTCGCGCGGTTCGGGTGACGAACGGGGGCACCCCTACCGGCGCCCCCGTTCACCACCCCGTCGGCGGGACTACTTGCCGAAGGGGAAATTCAACCCGAAGCTCATCGCCAGATCGTGCTGGGTCGGCTTGATCACGCCGGAGCCGAGGCTCGTGGCGTCAATCGACTGCTCGTGGATCCGGTCGGTGAGATCGGCGGTGAAGGAAGCGTTCCCAGTGAGGTGCGCCTTCACGCCCAGACCGACGATCCCCGTCACCCTGCCGGCCAGATCGGTGCCGCTGTCCTCAGCATGGGCGGTGTCGAAGAGTCCGTTGCTGAACTGGGTCCACCCGGCCCCGCCGATGATGCCGAGGTTGGTCGCGTCCGACCCGACGATGCGGAACCGAACGCGAAGGTCGGCAAAGTAGACGCTCGACGCGAGCTCGATCACCGAGGTGCCGCCGATCGCCTCGAACTGGCCCCGGCCGATCCCCGCCTGAAGTTGCAGCGAGAGGGCGGAGGACATCGAGCGCGAGATACGGAGTCCGTAGGTCGTGTGCGCGGTGGCCCGGTAATAGGTGCCGCCCGCCGTATCGATGATCATCGTCTTGAGGGGGATGATCGATCCAACGAATGGCGTGATGGAGAGCTGCTGCGCCGTGAGGGGCGCGACTGCAAGGAGGGTGGCGAGCGTCAGGGGGACGAGCTTGCGATGCATATGATTCCTCGTTCGATGGGTGGTTCGTTGGCGCCGGATCGAGCGCGCGCGGAATGAACGTATGGGAATCTTTGTGCCGGGCTGTGAGCCCCGTCACGATTGGACGAACGCAGCATGAGCCCCGCAGAATACAAGGCCTCCGAGGTCCCAGCGTCCCCGCGCGGCCCACCAGGACGGGCGGCCCACGGCGCTACTGCCTTACGTACAGCTCCGATCCCTTCGCCCGGAACTCCTCGCTCTTCTGTTGCATCCCCGCCTCCGCCTGCTTCTTCGCGTCCGCCCGGATGTCCTGACTGATCCGCATCGAGCAGAACTTGGGCCCGCACATCGAGCAGAAGTGGGCCACCTTGGCCCCCTCGGCCGGCAGCGTCTCGTCGTGGTATGCGCGCGCAGTGACCGGGTCGAGCGCCAAGTTGAACTGATCCTCCCAGCGGAAGTCGAACCGGGCGCGACTGAGCGCGTCATCCCACTCCCGCGCCCGCGGGTGCCCCTTGGCGAGGTCCGCGGCGTGGGCGGCGATCCGGTAGGCGATGACCCCCGCCTTGACGTCGTCGCGATCGGGAAGCCCCAGGTGTTCCTTGGGCGTGACATAGCAGAGCATCGCGGTGCCGTACCAGCCGATCATCGCCGCACCGATGGCGCTGGTGATGTGATCGTACCCCGGCGCGATGTCGGTGGTGAGCGGTCCCAGGGTGTAGAACGGGGCCTCCTGGCACCACTCGAGCTGCTTGTCCATGTTCTCCTTGATGAGGTGCATCGGGATGTGCCCCGGCCCCTCATTCATGGTCTGGACGTCGTGCTCCCACGCGACCTGATTGAGCTCGCCCTGGATCTTGAGCTCGGCGAACTGGGCCTCGTCGTTCGCGTCGGCGATCGACCCGGGGCGGAGTCCGTCGCCGAGCGAGAAGGAGACGTCGTACGCCGCCATGATCTCGCAGATTTCGCGAAAGTGGGTATAGAGGAAGCTCTCCTGATGGTGTGCCAGACACCACTTGGCCATGATCGATCCGCCACGGGAGACGATCCCGGTCACCCGATCGGCCGTGAGCGGGATGAACCGGAGCAGCACGCCGGCATGCACCGTGAAGTAATCCACCCCCTGCTCCGCCTGTTCGATCAATGTGTCGCGGTATGCCTCCCAGGTCAGATCCTCCGCCACCCCACCCACTTTTTCGAGTGCCTGATAGATCGGGACCGTCCCGATGGGGACGGCGGAGTTCCGGATGATCCAGCCGCGGGTCTCGTGGATATTCCTGCCGGTCGAGAGGTCCATCACCGTGTCGGCACCCCAGAGGGTCGACCAGCGGAGCTTTTCCACCTCTTCCTCGATGGAGGAGGTGACGGCGGAGTTCCCGATGTTGGCGTTGATCTTGACCTTGAAATTCCGGCCGATGGCCATCGGCTCCAGCTCGGGGTGGTTGATGTTGGCCGGGATGATGGCCCTTCCCCGCGCCACCTCGGCCCGCACGAAGTCCGGCGGCAGCCCTTCCCGCAGTGCCACGAACTCCATCTCCGGGGTGACCTGGCCGGCGCGGGCGTAGTACATCTGGGTGACGCGGCCCGACCCGCGGAGCACCTTCCGCCGGAGCGTCGGCGGCATCAGCTCTTCCTTGCCGCCGGAGATGGCGCCGGTCTCCTGGACGCCGCGCGTGCGGATCCAGGGGGCACGCAGTTCCGGGAGGCCGAGTCGAACGTCGTTCCCCTGCGGCCCGCTGGTGTCGTAGACCCGGAGCGGCGGCTCTCTGCCGGAGAGTGATATCTCGCGGACCGGCACCCGGATGCCGTGGGGACCGTCGACGTGGACCTTCCGGGAACCGGGAAAGGCCTCTTCGAACGATGAACCGGAGGGACGCCCGTTTTGGGCGTCGCTGTGCGGGCGGTCGGCAGTGGTGGCCATCGATCTCTCCTTGAAGGGCGCAGGGCCCCAAACACGGAACGCCGCTCCGGCGGGATCGCGGGAGGCGGCGTGGGGAAGAGGGCGGGCCATCGTCGGCCGGCCGAGAACGGCCCGCCCTCCTCATCTCACCGCACTCCCTTCGCCGGTATGAGCCGGATCAGGTTCCAAGGGTCTTCTCAATCACGCGCGGGGGAGGTCGTGACACCGACCTCGGGACCCGCCCGGGATGCCCCTGGCGGCAGGTTCAAAAGTAATGCCGGGAAGGGAGGGGGGCCAACCGGCCGTCCGGCGAAGCCGCGTGCCCGCACGGATCAGGGTGACGGGGCCAGGGGATCGGCCTGCGGCTTCGCCGGCGGCACTTGGGTCGCCGCGACCGCGGGCTGGCCACCGGAGGTCCGGGAGTGCTGCGCACCGACGATCCGGACATCGCTGCGGATCGGCGTCGATTCGTCGACGACGACGCTGCGCTGCCCCCATTCCCGCATCATCTGGACGAACGCGAGGCCCGCATCGGCGTCGAACTCTCGCCCCAGGCCTGCCTCGATGTACGCCAGCACCTTGTCCGACTCCCACGCCCCGCGATAGGGACGGTTGGTCCTGAGCGCGTCATAGAAGTCGCAGACGTGGACGAGCTTGCTGCCGTGGTGGCAATCGCGGTGGTAGTGGAGCGACGGGTATCCACCACCTCCGTTGAGCACGATGTGGTGTTCATAGGCCACCGCCGCCGCGAGGTCGAGCCGCTGCTCCCGCGCCAGAATGATGCGGGCGCCTTCGGCGGGGTGGGCCCGCATCACGTCGCGTTCCTCCTCCGTCAACTTGCCCGGCTTGATGAGGATCTCCCTGGGGATGCGGACCTTGCCCAGGTCGTGCAGCAGGCCGGCGACCCCGTAACTGCGCACGTCCCTGGCACCGAGCCCCAGATACTCGGCCAACGCCATCGTGAGCACCGACACGTTGGTCGAATGGGTCGTCGTGTACTGGTCGAATTCCTTGAGTTGCAGGAGCGGGATGATGATCTCGCTGTCGCCGTGCATCGCCACGGACAGCGAGCGCACCACGGCCTCAGCCTCGAGCAGCGGCAGCGTGGCGCGCTCCTCCACCTCCGCGTTGATCCAGCGGACCGTCTCCGCCTCGTCGGCGAGGGTGTAGTTGATGGTGGCGGTGGTGGGCAGGTCGATCCGCGCATCGCCGGTGACGCCCTTGACCCCGATGGTGCCGAAGCGGATGCCGGAGAGGCGCCCCGGGCGCTGGGTGGCGCTGTCCACCACCGAGAGCGCCAGGCGGGCGAGGACCTCATCGAGGAACTCCTCGAACTCCGCCCGGTCCACCTGGGCCATGATCTCCAGGCGCTGGATGCCGGCCTGCGACAGGCGCCCGGCCCATTCCCAATCCTTGAGCTCGCGCAGTGCCTCGTTGCGGTAGATCACCTCGCCGGCCAGGAACGAGAAGACCGGCAATGGATCGGACTGGCGCAGGAGCTCGAGTTGCTCGTAGGCGATGTCGAGGGTGCGTTCCCGCGCGGGGTGGCCGTCGCGGTAGAGCGCCATCGTCGAGAGCCCCTGCGCGATGGCGTGCAGGAACCGGGTCGCGGCCGCCCCACTCATCGAGATCCCTTCCTTCGTATCGCCGCCTGCACCTCCGGGTCGTCGCTCCTGCCCGCCAGCGCGAGTGCGGCGGCCGCATCGGGATGGTCGGCCCAGAAGGTGGCAAGCGCGGTGAGCGCGGCGAGCATCTCGGGGCTCCTGGCGGCGAGCCGGTCGCGCCGGAAGAGCGCGTGCCGGGCCATTGCGTGCTCCAGCAGGAATGGGAGCGTCCCCGCCGCGCGCACGGCACCGAGGGCCCGGATGGCGAGCGCTCGGACCGCGGCCGGCCGCGCCGGATCGACGGCCACGGCGGTCACCCGTGGTTGTGCGGCCCCCGGCAGGCCTTCCAGCGCCGCCGTGAGTCCCAGTCGCAGCACGGCGTCGTCAGGGTCGGCGATGGCCGCGTTGACGGCGGCATCCCGCTGATCGACGACGCGGAACAGGAGTCGATACGCCTCCCGGCGCACCCGGGCATCGTCGTGCCGCACGAATGGCTCGGGCGAGAATCCATCGGGCCACACCGGCATCGTGCCCAACAGGGCCAGCATGTTGCGCTGGACGTACCAGGGCGTGTCCACGAGCCGGAGCACCACCTGCGGACCGATCCCCGGGCCCAGCTGCGCGAGACGATCGTGCAGCTTCCGGCGCACCCCGCGCGCTTCCGCCGCCCCGTAGGCCTCGAGCATCGGCTCGGCCGCCGGTGCACCGATCCGGAGCGCCAGACGGTCGACCAGATCGAACGGGATCTCCGGGCGCTCGAGAAGCTCACGGAGGCGCTCCGGCGTGGCGATGTATTCCCACAAGGTCGCCACGGTGTCGGTGGTGCGTGGCGCCCGCTCCAGGATGTCGAGGAGTTCGGGGAACTCCCCGCGCTCGTTCATCGCGTCGACGGCCCGGCGCACCGACTCCCCCAGCACGTCGACCTCGACCGCCATTGCCACCACCCGGCTCGGCTCGCATTCCTGCTCCGGCATCGATGCGCCGCGCAACGCCTGGTGCTTGGCCATCGCCTCCAGGACGCTGGTGTACTGCTCCGGGTTGGGGTTGTCGAGCTCCCAGCCGGTCAGGAGCTGGCGCACGTTATCCCGCAGCGCCAGGTCGGCCTCCTTCCGCACGTCGGGGGCCCCCGCCTCCGCGTGCGCCGCCAGCTTCGAGAGCATTCGCACCAGGGAGTGGGAGATGTTCTGGTGCGAGGTATCGGCGGCCGCCTTGACCAGCTCCACCACCGCGCTGACCGCCATCCCCTGCGAGGCGTCGAGCACGAACCGCCGTCGTTGCACGGCGTCCCCGCCCATCTCGAGGAGCCGGCGCAGCGTGTCGGGCCGGAGGGTGGAGACCAGCCGGGAGACCCGGCGCTGCAGGCCGGTACCAGCCGGCTGGGGATTGACCTTCAGTTCATCGGCGATCTGCAGCAGGTACCCGACCACGACCTGGTCGTAGGTCGTCTCGCGGGCGTGCTCGTCGATCGCGCGGGCCACGTCACCGGGATCGGCGGCCGCGGGTGCCGGCACGTGGTCGCCGGTCTGGCCGGCGAGCGCCGCGGTCGCCAGGCCGACCCAGAGCTGGGTCGAGCGCCCCGCCGCTTCGGGGCGACCCTCGCCATCGCCCGCGGTCGGACGATCGTCCTCGATCAGTTCGAGCTGTTCATAGGCGAGGGGGAAGAGCCAGATATTCAGCCAGCGACGGGCCTCGTCCCCGTCGGATCGCCCCAGCGCCTCACCGGAGAGGTGGGGATCGATCGCGAGCGCCTTGAGGAACTGCGCCACCTCCGGGTATTCGAGGCCCTGGGTGAACTTGATGGCGCCGAGGTGATGGCGATGCAGCTTGAGGGCCAGCTCGCGCAGCAGCGGATTGGCGGGATCGGTCGCGACGCCCTCGATGACCAGCTGATGTCGGGCCACCCCGAGCGAGAGGGTGGTCCGCGCTTCCAGCAGTTCGTGGAGGCGTTCGGTGAACCCGGCGACGGCGGTGTCCAGGAGAGGGTGACCGGCGGGGTAGATCTGGTTCTTGTGCAGGGCGATCGAGAACTCGACCAGGAAGGTCGCAAGCTCCCGCGAAAGCAGCTTGGTCCCCCCCGCACCACCCGGTGCCGGCGACGCAGCGGGAGCTGTCCCGGGATCGGTCATCGTAGAAAGGTACATCCTGCCGTTCGGATGGCGTTGCCGGCCCTCGACCCGGTCCGGAGGACCGATGAAAGTCCGGCCGAATGCCGGCGCGGGCATCTCTGCAACAATGCCGACGTTCAGTCCGTAGTAAACGGACTGAATCCCGCCTTCCCTGTCGGAGCACCGCTTGGACCGATCGATCGAACGATTCCTTGAACGGATGGCGGTCAACCTGGCGGCCGATGGATACCCGAGGATCGCGGGCCGGATCTACGGACTCCTGCTCCTCAGCCCCGACGGTCTCTCCCTCGACGACCTGACCGATCAATTGGGTGTGTCCAAGGCAAGCGCCAGCACCAACGCCCGGCTGCTCGACCAACGCGGGGTCGTCGAGCGGTACCATCATCCGGCCGACCGCCGGGACTACTACCGCGTCTACCAGGACCATTTCGAACGCACCATGAGCCAGCGACTTGAGAAGTGGCAGCGGGTATCCGAGGCCCTCCGCGAAGCGCGGGCCTCCGCGCACGACCCGGCGGTACTGGAACGCCTGCAGCTGTACGAAGCACGCTACGGCGAACTCTCCACCGCATGGCGCGGAGTGCTTTCCCGCTGGGCCACCGATCGGCAGCGGGTGCCGGCGGGGGCGGGACGATGAAGCACGTTGCCGTCGCCGCGATCATCACCGCCGGACTGCTGGCCGCCGGTTGCGGGGTACCCTCGGTGTCCGGGGTCCCGGGGGCACCGCCCTCCCCGACCCGCGCGTGGACTCCGCCGCGGGACCGGATCCGGGCGGACGACTCCCTGACCAGCGCCCAGGTGCCGCCGGACCTGGAGGGGCGGATCCGTGCCCTGACGCTCAGCGACGTGATCAGCATCGGACTGGCCAACAATCCGGCCACGCGGGTCTCCTGGGCCAATGCCCGCGCCGCTGCCGCGACGTACGGGGCGGCCCGGGCCACCTGGTTCCCGACCATCGATGGAGCGGTGAATGCCTCGCGGGCCCAGTCGCCCCGGCCCGGGGGCGCCGCCGGCATCTTCAAGCAGGACCAGCTGTTGCCATCGCTCAACCTGACCTGGCTGCTCTGGGATTTTGGCGGGCGGACCGGCAACGTGGGTGCGGCCCGGGAGACGCTGATCGCGACCGGCTTCACCCACAACGCGACGCTCCAGAGCACCGTCCTCGCCATCGAGACGGCCTACTTCCAGTACATCGCGACGCGGGCGCTCAATTCCGCGCAACAGCAGGCCGTGGCCGAAGCCGACACCAATCTGGCCGTGGCCGAGGAGCGGCATCGGGTGGGGCTGGCGACGATCGCCGATGTGCTGCAGGCCCGCACCGCCGCGTCCCAGGCGCAGTTGCAGGGGGAGATCATCGAAGGGAACCTGCAGGTGACCCGCGGCGCCCTCGCGACCTCGCTCGGTTTCCCGGCCAACCTGCCCTTCGATCTCGACTCGACGGCGGCGGAGATCCCCGTGGGTGCACTGCGGGACAGCGTCGATGCGCTCATCAACGTCGCGTTGCAGGGGAGACCCGACCTGCAGGCCTCGCGGGCGCTGGCGGCGGCGGCGCAGGCGCAGTTCGTCCGGACCCGCGCCGGGCTGCTCCCTTCGCTGCAGGCCACCGGCACGCTGGGCCAGACGTACAGCACGAGCATCCCCGATGGCGCGAGCAACTACACCATCCAGCTGGGGCTCAGGATCCCGCTCTTCGACGGCGGCACCCGCGCTTACCTGACCGCGGCGGCCGGCGCAACGGCCGACGCCGCGCGCGAGACCACCAACGGACTGCGTCAGCAGGTCATTCTCGACGTCTTCAGTGCGTACTACTCGCTGCAGTCCACCACCAAGCAGGTGCACACCGCCGACGACCTGCTTGCGAGCGCGACCGAATCGGCCGAAGCGGCGCTGGGTCGCTACCGGGCCGGTGTGGGGACCCTCCTCGACCTGCTGACCGCCGAGTCCGCGCTGGCGAGCGCGCGGGCCCAACGGGTGCAGTCGCGGCTCAACTGGAACCTTGCGCTGGCCCAGCTGGCCCGGAATGCCGGCGTACTCGACCCCACCGGTGGCACCGGCCTCCATCTTGTCACCGATCCCTCTACCACCGTGCCCGCCCGATGACATCGACCGGCATCACCCCGCTCCGTCGGGCCCACATGGCCCCGCTCCTGCTCGCGTCGCTGCTCGCCGGGTGCGGCGGCGGCAAGGCGCCGACCCAACCGCCGGTCCCCGTCGATGCTGCGAAGGTGGTGCGGCAGGACGTCCCCTACGACCTCACCGCACCGGGGACCGTGGAGCCGGAACAGACCGTGGCCGTGACGCCGCAGGTCAACGGCCAGATCACCCGGGTCGCGTTCCACGAAGGGGACCAGGTGCAGGCGGGTCAGGTGCTCTTCGAGCTCGATCCGCGTCCCTTCCAGGCGTCGCTGGACCAGGCTGCCGCGGTCGCCGCGCGCGATGCGGCACAGCTCACGAGCGCCGAGGCCGATGAGAAGCGCTACGCCGACCTTGCCGCGAAGGATTATGTGACGCCGCAGCAACTGGAACAGGCGCGGGCCACCGCCAGCGCGCTCCGCGCCACGTTGGCCGCCGATTCCGCGGCCGTCCAGAACGCGCGGCTCAGCCTGCAGTACACCATCATCCGGGCGCCGATCACGGGGCGGGCCGGCGCCATCCTCGTGCGCGAGGGGAACCTCGCCAAGGCCCAGGGCACACCGCTCGTCGTGGTCAACCAGATGGCGCCGATCCTGGTCCGGTTCGCGGTGCCGGCGACCGCGCTCCCGGCCATCCGGGCGCACGATGCGTCGAACGCGCGGGTGCACGTCGATCCGACGGGGGTCGGCGGCGTCGGGAGTGACGGGCGGCTCTCGTTCATCGACAACGCCGTCGATTCGAGCACCGGGACCATCCTCCTGAAGGGGCTCTTTCCGAATGCCCGCCAGGAGCTCTGGCCTGGCGAACTGGTCAATGTCCAGTTGCAGCTCTTCGTCGAATCGCAGGTGGTGACGGCACCCGCCGCCGCCATCGTGTCGGGTCAGGAGGGCGACTACGTATTCGTCATCGGTGCGGACCAGACCGCCACGACCCGCCCGGTCAAGGTCGAGCGCGTCACCGGCGACCTCGCGGTGCTCTCGGGTGTGACGCCCGGGGAGACCGTGGTGACCGATGGCCAGCTCAAGCTGCGGCCGGGCGTGACCGTGCAGATCAAGCCGGGGAGCGCCCCGCCCGCCGGCGGGGGCCCGGCGAGCGACAGTGCGGCAGGGGGAGCGGTCCGATGAACGTCGCCCAACCGTTCATCCAGCGGCCGGTGATGACGACGCTGGTGATGTCGGGGATCCTCATCTTCGGCGTCGTGGCGTACCGGCAGCTCCCCGTGAGCGACCTCCCGTCGGTCGACTATCCGACCATCACCGTGAACGCGAGCCTCTCGGGCGCGAGCCCCGAAACGATGGCCGCCTCGGTGGCGACGCCGCTGGAGAAGCAGTTCTCCACCATCGCCGGGCTCGATGCGATGAGCTCGACGAGCACCCAGGGTGGTACGTCGATCTCGCTGCAGTTCACGTTGACGCGCAACATCGACGCGGCGGCACAGGACGTGAATGCGGCCATTTCCCAGACGCTGCGCCAGTTGCCGCAGGGGATGCTGCCGCCCTCCTACCGGAAGGTGGACCCGTCGTCCTCGGCGATCATCTACTTCGCGCTCACCACGCGCACGCTGCCGCTCTCGCAACTCGATGAGTTCGCCGAGACGTTCCTGTCCCAGCGACTGTCGACCGTCGACGGGGTGGCGGCGGTGCAGGTGTACGGATCGCAGAAGTACGCCGTCCGCATCCAGCTCGACCCACGGGCGCTGGCGGCACGGAAGATCGGCATCGATCAGGTGGTCAACGCGGTCGGCACCGGGAACGTCAACCTGCCGACCGGGATCCTCTGGGGCGCCGACAAGGCGTATGCGGTGCAGGCGAACGGCCAACTACTGGATGCGGCGGCCTTCCGGCCGCTGATCATCGCCTACCGGGACGGACGCCCGGTGCGCCTGCAGGAACTCGGCAACGTGCTCGACGACGTGCAGAACTCGCACGTGGCCAGCTGGTACGACAGCACCCGCGCGATCGTGCTCGCCATCCAGCGGCAACCCGGCACCAACACCGTGGCCGTGGCCGGCCGGGTCCGCACGATGATGAAGCAGCTGGAGGCGGAGCTGCCGGCGTCGGTCGAAGTGCACACGCTCTTCGACCGGTCGGACGGGATCGAGGCGTCGGTCCGCGACGTCAAGTTCACGCTCGGACTCACCATCGCGCTGGTGGTGCTGGTCATCTTCAGCTTCCTGCGGAACGTCCCGGCCACGATCATCCCGAGCCTCGCCTTGCCGATGGCGCTCATCGGGACCTTCGCGGTGATGGCCCTCCTCGGTTTCTCGCTCGACAACCTCTCCCTGATGGCGTTGACGCTCTCGGTCGGGTTCGTGGTCGACGATGCCATCGTGGTCCTCGAGAACATCGTCCGCCACATCGAAATGGGCGAACCCGTGATGGAGGCGGCACTCAGCGGCTCCAAGGAGATCGGCTTCACGGTCATCTCGATGACCCTGTCGCTGGTGGCGGTCTTCCTGCCGGTGCTCCTCCTGGGCGGGCTCATCGGCCGGCTCTTCCGCGAATTCGCGATCACGATCGGCGCGGCGATCCTGGTGTCGGGATTCGTCTCGCTCACGCTGACGCCGATGCTCTGCAGCCGTTTCCTCCGGCCCCATGCGCATAACGAGGCCCACGGGCGGTTCTACCAGATCGCGGAGCGAACCTTCAACGCGGCCCTGGCCTGGTACGAGGGCGCGCTCCGCTGGGTGATGGACCGGCGGCCGATGGCGATCGCGTTCTCGGTGTTCATTCTGTTCGCGACGGTCGTGCTCTTCGTCATCTCGCCCAAGGGATTCCTGCCGAGCGAGGACCAGGGTCAGCTCTTCGCGACCACCGAGACTGCCGAAGGGACCTCGTACGACGCGATGTGGGCCCACCAGCGGGCGGCGGCGGCGATCGTGTCGCAGGACCCGAACGTGCAGGACTTCATGTCGGCGATCGGCAGCGGGAGCAGCACCACCAACCAGGGCCGCATCTTCATGCACCTGAAGCCGCGCAACGAGCGCGCGCTCTCGGCCGACCAGGTGGCGCGGGAGCTCACCGGCAAGCTCGCGTCCATCCCCGGCCTCCGGGTGTACATTCAGAACCCGCCCCCGATCAACATCGGCGGGAAGTTCTCCAAGAGCCTGTACCAGTTCACGCTCACCGGGTCGGACATCTCGGCACTGTACCAATCGGCCACGGACCTTGAGACCAAGATGCACGCGCTGCCGGGCCTGGTGGACATCACCAGCGACCTGCAGATCACGAACCCGCAGGTGACCGTCACGATCGACCGGGACCGCGCCGCCTACTACGGGATCGACGCCTCCGCCGTCGAGAATGCGCTCTACGACGCCTACGGCGCCCGGCAAGTGTCCACGATCTACACCCCGACCAACCAGTACTGGGTCGTCCTCGAGCTGCTGCCCCAGTTCCAGCGCGACCTGTCGGCGCTCAACATGCTCTATCTCACCGGGCGCAACGGCGATCCGGTCCCCTTCGCGAGCCTTGCCACGGTGACGCCGAGCGTGGGGCCGCTCTCCGTCGGACACGCGGGCCAGCTGCCGGCCGTCACCATCTCGTTCAACCTCGCCCCGAATGTGGCCCTCGGCGACGCGGTGACCGAAGTGCAGAAACTCGCCAACGCGACCCTGCCGGCCAGCATCTCGACCAGCTTCTCCGGAACGGCACAGGCGTTCAAGGATGCGCAGAGCGGCCTCCTCGGCCTTCTGGTGCTGGCGATCCTGGTCATCTACCTCGTCCTCGGCATCCTGTACGAGAGCTTCATCCATCCGCTCACGATCCTGTCGGGACTTCCATTCGCCGGATTCGGCGCGCTCCTCACCCTGTACATCTTCCGGCTGGATGTGAGCCTCTACGCCTTCGTGGGGATCATCATGCTGGTGGGGTTGGTCAAGAAGAACGCGATCATGATGGTCGACTTCGCCGTCGAGGTGGAAAAAACGGGCAAGAACGCGCGCGACGCGATCATCGAGGCCTGCAGCGTGCGGTTCCGACCGATCATGATGACGACCTTCGCCGCACTGATGGGCACCCTGCCGATCGCGATCGGCACCGGGACCGGGTCGGAGTCACGCCGCCCCCTCGGCATCGCGGTGGTGGGCGGCCTCGCGTTCTCGCAGTTCATCACCCTGTTCGTGACGCCGGTGGTGTACACCTACTTCGACGAGCTCCAGCACTGGCTCGCGACGCGGCGGAAGAAGGCCCCGGATCTCACGCCTCACCCGTCGCAGGTATGACCCTTACCTCTCTCGGACTTAGGCCTCACCCTTCCGGGGCTTAACCCTTCTCGGGCTCAACCCTCAGCCCTCTTGGGCTTGACCCTCATTCTTCTCGGGCCGAGGGTGAGAGTCCGGGTCAGTGAGGGCCGGGGCGAGGGTTGAGTCGGTGAACGGTGAAGAGTGAACGGGGGCACCGAGTGGGTCGGGCCCCCGTTCACCTGACGCTGCCCGTCTCCAGGAAAGCAGATCCTTCGCTGCACTCAGGATGACGCACCCGGAGGGTGCGTCACATCCGGAAGAGGTAGCTCACCTTGACGAAGA
>DASSGV010000009.1:0-80528 GCA_035693225.1 Gemmatimonadales bacterium
GTCCTTTTTGGGCTTCATGTCGCAGTACACCGATCTTCCCGTCGAGGGCGCACTTGGTGGCTCGGCTTGGAGATACGTCACCCTGATCGTCGACTATCCGCGGTCAAGGGCGGCGGTCATCCTGCCGTCAGGGAAATAGCAATCTCTAACACACGCCTGCTTCTGGCGGTCTGAAGAGGCCAAGGTTCGGCGGGAGGACGTTCGATCAGGAAGTCCTGTGAAATCATCGATCCGGCCAGTGTGGTTTGGCGTGCGCAGCCCATGCGCAACCGATATTCACCTTAGGAGCGGCCAGTGACTGTAGAGTTCCGCCAACTCACGCTGGATGACACCGTGGTGATGCACGACCGATCGACGGCATTCGACGACGCGCTCCTCGGCCCCTTGGTGTGAATACCCTCGGTCGTTCAGTGAAGTCCCGTCCCCGCGTGCACCACTCAGACTCGCTGATTGAGCGGATCCAGGATGGGGTCTACCACGGCTCGGTCATCGGAGTCGGGCTCACCGTCTTTGCCAGTACGATCTACGCGTTGGTGGGTCCGCAAGTGTGGGAGGATAGTGCCCCCGCATCGCTCCTTGCATTCGTGACTCTCTACCTCGCCTGCGGCGCCGTCATCGGAGGCACGTGGGGCGCTATCCAACCGTTGCGCCGCACGTTTTATGGCACGGTAGCGGGCTTCGCGATTGTTATCGCATCGGCGATCGGAACGCTCTTCTGGGTCATCGGCGGCAATGGCCGCCACCAGGTGGACCTGGAGTTCCTCGCCTTCATCATGGTGATGGGTGGGGGCATTCTCGGTCCGATCGCAGGGGCCTATGATTGGGGAAGGCGCACCGGCAAGCATTGGGCGGAGCCATACCTGATGGTGATCCTGATCCTCGCGGCGTTCGTGAAGGCCGGTGGCGCGGACCTGCTCGCCAATGTCCCCGGGGCATCGTGGAAAGCCGCTGCAGCGAACGTCTGGCCGGTCATCCTTGGCGGGACGATCATTCTGGCCATTCGAGTCTGGCAGCGGGGTCGCGAGGAAATGTGACGGACATCGTGTCGCCTCCACCGATTTCACTTCTCACTTCTTACTTCTCACTTCTTACTTCTTAGATCCCATGCGCTTCGCCTCGCTGACCCTCCTCGCTCTCGCCGCCGCGCCCCTCGCCGCTCAGACGCCGGTGGCCCAGGACTCGCTCTCTCCCTGGCTCAACATCTCCTACATAATGAGAGGGCCGGAGAACACCGGGCGAGAGCCGAGCAACGTCCGCTGGACGCCGGACTCGCGGTGGATCTACTTCCGCTGGGATGAGCCGGGCACCTCCTGGCGCGAGCGGCCCCATCAGTTCCGGGTCAAGGCGGAAGGGGGTGCCACGCCCGAGCGCCTGAGCGATGCCGCCGCTGATTCCGCGGCACCGCTGATCGCCGAGGGGAGCCTCTCGCCCGACAAGCGGTACCGCGCGGTCTCCTCCCGCGGCGATCTCTGGCTGGTGGATCTCAAGACCGCGACGCTGCGGCGGCTCACGGATACGCGCGGCGCAGAGTCGGATCCGCAGTACGGCGCCGATGGCCGGAACATCTTCTTCAGCCGAGATGACAACCTCTTCGGGCTCGATCTCTCGTCGGGACTCGTCACCCAGCTGACTGATATCAAGAAGGGTCCTGCGCCGCACGACGAGAAGCCGGACACCGGCCAGCGCGGCTACCTGGAACAGCAGCAGAAGGAACTCTTCCAGTCGGTGCGCGATCGGCTCTACGCCGACAGCGTCCGCAAGGCGGACCAGAAAGCTCGCGACTCGCTCCACTATTCCACCATCTACTTGGGCAGCGACGAGTCGGTCGGGAGCCTGAGCGCCTCTCCCTCGGGCAAGACGGCACTCCTCTTTACCACCATCCCCGCCAAGGGACAGAAGGGGACGATCGTCCCCGATTGGGTCACTACTTCCGGTTACGTGACCGACATCGCCGGTCGAGAGAATGTGGGGGATGCGCAGGAGTCGGGACGGGTCGGGATGATTGACCTCACCAGCGGCAAGGTGAAGTGGCTCTCACTCGTTCCCGGCGATTCCACCGCCCAACCGGCCTACGTCTTCCCGCTCGGCTGGAACGACGCCGGAACGTCGGTGCTCCTCTTTGCGGTGACGAAGGATTTCAAGCGGCGGATCATCTGGCGAATCGATATAGGGCGGGTCGTCTCGACCCGCCCCAACGCGGGTAATTCAGATGACCCTTCAGGGCGGGTCGAGACGACCCGCCCTATGATGGTCGCGCTCGATTCGTTGCGCGATACCGCCTGGGTCGACGGCCCCTGCTTCGGATGCGGCGGGTGGCTCGATGGCGGGAAGCGGGCGTGGTACGTCTCCGAAGCGGACGGGTGGGCGCATCTCTACTCCGTCGCCGCCGACGGGAGCGACAAGCGCCAGCTCACGAAGGGGAATTGGGAGGTGGACTCGGCCGAGTTGAGCCCCGATGGGAAGCAGTTCTGGATGGAGACGAGCGAAGGGTCGCCCTTCGAGCTGCACTTCTGGCGGATGTCCACCGCGGGAGGAGCAAGGGAAAAGGTGACGAGCGCTGTGGGCGGGCACGACGTCAAGGTATCGCCTGATGGGAAGCTCATCGCCGACGTCTTCTCGGTGTCCAACCGGCCGCCGGAGCTCTTCGTTGGGTCGAGTCAGGCGGGTGCCAAGCTGTCGCAGCTCACCACCTCTCCCACGGCGCAGTGGCTTAAAGGTCCGTGGATCAGTCCGTCCATCGTGATGGTCAAGGCGTCGGACGGTGTCGAGGTTCCGGCGCGGATCTACCGGCCGCAGGATCTCGGCGCCAAGCCGAATGGCGCCGCGGTCATCTTCGTGCACGGGGCGGGGTACCTGCACAACGTGAAGAACTACTGGTCCTCCGATTATTACCGCGAGTACCAGTTCAATCATCTCCTCGCGGCCAAGGGGTACGTGGTCCTCGATATGGACTACCGCGGCTCCGCCGGCTATGGGCGCGATTGGCGCACCGCCATCTACCGGCATATGGGGGGTCGCGACCTGCAGGACGAGGTGGATGGGAGCAAGTACCTCACCGCGCAGTACAGCATTCCGCCGGAGCGGATCGGGATCTACGGTGGGAGCTACGGCGGCTTCATGACGCTGATGGCGCTCTTTACCGAGGGGCAGTACTTCGGGGCGGGTGCCGCCATCCGATCGGTGACCGACTGGGGGCATTACAACCACGGCTACACCGCGGCGATCCTCAACACCCCGCAGGCGGATTCCGTGGCGTACCGGCAATCCTCGCCGATCTACTTCGCCGCGGGGCTCAATCGGCCGCTCCTGATGTTGCACGGGATGGTGGACACCAACGTCGAGTTCCAGGACATCATCCTGCTCACCGAGCGGCTGATCGAGCTGCACAAGAAGAACTGGTGGCTGGCGGTGTATCCGGTGGAGAACCACGGCTTCGTGCGGCCGGATAGCTGGACCGATGAGTACGGGAGGATATTGGGGTTGTTTGATCAGTATTTGGTTGGGAAGTGATAGGTGCTGGGCGCTAGGTGCCAGGTGTGACGAGGCGCGGTGAGTAGCTGGTGGCGAGTGCCACTCATCTCAATGATCTGTCATCCCGAGCGCCCTTCAGGGCGCGAGGGACCTCAACCCGATCCGCGACGATCACCGACAGGCGGCGACCGGTTTGAGGTCCCTCGCTCCGCTCGGGATGACAGTTTGGTTCGACGCGACGCCCCGATGCCCGCCACCGCGCCTCGTCACACCTAGCACCTAGTGCCTAGCACCTAACCCCTCACTCGCCACTCGCCACTCGCACTGTCATCCCGAGCGCCCTTCAGGGCGCGAGGGACCTCAACCCGATCCGCGACGATCACCGACAGGCAGCGACCGGTTTGAGGTCCCTCGCTACGCTCGGGATGACAGATCATTGGGATGACGCCACTCGCCCCTCGCCACCCGCCGCTCGCCACCCGTATCTTTCCCCCGTGGACCTCGTCCCCCATTTCCGAACCGTCCTCTCCTCGCTCCGGCTCCTCCCGGGGCGGGCGCTGGTGGCCGTATCCGGAGGCGCCGATTCGCTGGCGCTCCTCGACCTGCTGGTCGGCACGCAGGAGGTCCACGGCCTGGAACTGGTCGTGGCGCACGTCGACCACGGCATCCAGCCGGAGAGCGCTGCCGTTGCGACGCGGGTGAGCGAGGCCGCGGCGAGGTTGGGGCTTCGCTGCCTGATCGGGCGGCTCGGCTTGGCGGCCCGCTTCCCGAACGTGACCGAGACGATCGCGCGCGCCGAACGCTACCGATGGCTGCGGCAGGCGGCGGAGGCGGAAGGGGCGCACTACATCTTCCTGGCCCACCACGCCGACGACCAGGCGGAGACGGTGCTGCTGCGGGCGCTCAAGGGGTCCGGGGTCATCGGCCTCCGGGCAATGGCGCGACGCCGCGGGATGCTGGTGCGTCCCCTCCTCGAGGTGCCGCGCACGGTCCTGGCGGCCCACGTCGAGGCACGTGGCCTCACCCCCTGGGACGATCCCGCCAACGCCGATCGGCGCCACCTCCGCTCCTGGCTCCGCCACGAGGTGTTGCCGCTGGTGCGGGAACGCGTCCCCCGGGTGGATCGGCACCTGCGGCGGACGGCCCGCGATGCCGCCCGCGGCGCGGAGGCGTGGGACCGGGCGCTCGACCTCCTGCCGGGGCTCGATCTCCGCGTGGAGCCCGATGGACTTTCCGTTGCCGCCCCTGCGCTCGCGGGCTATGATACGACGTTGGCGGGGGTGGTGGTGCGCGCGGTGACGCGTCGCGCCGGCGGAGTGGTCGGCCCGCGGCACGCCGCCCGCGCGGTACGCCTGGCGGGACGGGGCCAGAGCGGTCAGTGGCTCCAGCTCGGCGGGGGGTGGATGGCGGAACTCGCCTTCGGGCGGCTCCACCTCCGGCGCTGGAGCCGGTTGCCAGCCCCCGATCCCGCCCTGATCGAAGGCGCAAGCGGGGAACTCCCGTGGGGTGGGTGGCGTTTGCTGTGGCGGATGGAACCGGCGCCGGTGGAGCAGTCCCGCAGCGCGTTGACGGCGTGGTTCACCGCTGCCGGTTTGCTGGTGCGGCCGTGGCGGCGGGGGGATCGGATCCATCCGCTGGGCGGCACCGGACACCGGCTCGCAGTGCGGTGCTTCCAGGATGCGCGGGTCCCGCTGGGGCGTCGGGCGCGCTGGCCGATGGTCGAGGCGGAAGGCCGGCTCGCCTGGATCCCCGGAGTCTGCCGATCGGATCAGTTGGTACCATCACCGGGGTCGGAGGCACTGCGCATCGATGCTCACTTCGCCTGACGTACTGCGGCGCACCGGCGGCCGGGCGGTCAAGGGGATCGTCTACGATGCCGCGACGATCGCGGCGCGGGTCGGGGAACTGGGCGCCGAGATCACGGCGGCCTATCCGGAGGGGGAGTTGCTGGTGCTGGGTCTCCTCAAGGGAAGCTTCATCTTCCTGGGAGACTTGGTCCGGCACATCGAACGCAAGTTGCAGGTGGACTTCCTGGTGGCCTCGAGCTACGGGGCGGGGAAGGTCTCCAGCGGCAACGTCCGTCTCCTCTACGATCCGGAGACGGTGCTGGAAGGGAAACACATCCTCATCGTCGAGGATATCATTGATAGTGGCAAGACGCTCAACCGCCTGATGGCGCTCCTGGCCGAACGCCGCCCGAAGAGCCTGGCCATCTGCGCCTTGCTGGACAAGCACGTGGCACCCGAACCCCCGAAGCAGGTCCGCTTCACCGGGTTCGACGCGCCGCCGGCGTTCCTGGTCGGGTATGGGCTCGACCACGCCGAGGAGTATCGGCACCTGCCGTTCATCGCAGACCTGGAGTAGGACAGAAGATGCCAGACCGACTTCCGCCGCCGCGCCAGCAGGGCCCCGACTGGGCCAGTGTGAGCAAGAGCGCCGCGTTGTGGGCCATGATCATCCTCGCGGCGCTGTTCCTGTTCAACGTGATGGGACGCCAGCGCAGCGGGGTGCAGGAGTTCACCTACACCGCCTTCCGCGCCCAGCTCGACGCCGGCAACGTGTCCACCGCCAAGTACATCACCGGCGGCACCGACCAGCGCATCGAGGGCGATTTCAAGGCCGCCGTGACCACTCCCGACGGCCGGAGCGCGCACGGCTACACGGTGCTGCTCCCGGTGGGGAACAGCGAGCAGCTGCTGCAGGCGCTCGACAACGCGAAGGTCCAGGTGAGTGCCAAGGAGGACACCGGTACCTTTGCCACGATCCTGATCGGACTCCTTCCCTACGTGCTCATCTTTGCGCTGGCGATCTTCTTCCTGCGCCAGATGCAGGCGGGGGGGAACCGTGCGTTCAGCTTCGGGAAGAGCAAGGCCAAGCTCCTCTCCGGCGATACACCCAAGCTCACCTTTGCCGACGTGGCTGGGGCCGACGAGGCCAAGGTGGAGCTCCAGGAGATCATCGAGTTCCTGAAGGATCCGCAGAAGTTCACCCGCCTGGGCGGCCGCCTCCCCAAGGGTGCGCTGCTGGTCGGCGCCCCGGGTACCGGCAAGACCCTGCTGGCCAAGGCGGTGGCCGGGGAGGCGGGACGCCCCTTCTTCTCGATGTCGGGCTCCGATTTCGTCGAGATGTTCGTGGGGGTCGGCGCCTCCCGGGTGCGCGATCTCTTCGAGCAGGGAAAGGCGCACGCGCCGTGCATCATCTTCATCGACGAGATCGACGCCGTGGGCCGGCACCGCGGGGCTGGCTTGGGTGGTGGCCACGACGAACGGGAGCAGACGCTCAACCAGCTGCTGGTGGAGATGGACGGCTTCGAGTCGAATGACGGCGTCATCTTGATCGCCGCGACCAACCGGCCCGATGTCCTCGACCCGGCGCTCCTCCGACCGGGGCGCTTCGACCGCCAGATCGTGGTCGACGTGCCCGACGTGAAGGGTCGCGAAGGGATCCTCCGCGTCCACACCCGGAAGATCCCCCTCGGCGCCAACGTGCGGCTCGACCTCCTGGCCCGCGGCACCCCCGGAATGGCCGGTGCAGACCTGGCCAACCTCGTCAACGAAGCGGCGGTCCTCGCCGCGCGCCGGAACAAGTCGCTCGTCGATATGCGGGACTTCGAAGACGCGAAGGACAAGGTGATGCTGGGGCTGGAGCGCCGGTCGCTGGTGCTCACCGAGGACGAACGCCGGCTCACCGCGTACCACGAAGCGGGACACACGATCGTTCTGGTCAAGACTCCGGGCGCCGATCCGATCCACAAGGTCACCATCGTCCCGCGGGGGCGTGCCCTCGGCCTCACAATGTGGCTCCCCGAGACCGACCGGCACGGGATGTCGAAGGAGCTGCTGCTCGGTCAGTTGGCCGTCGCGTTCGGCGGGCGGGTGGCGGAGGAGCTGGTGTTCGGGCCGGATCAGGTCACCACCGGTGCCGGTGGCGATATCCAGCAGGCCACCAAGATCGCCCGGCAGATGGTGACCCGCTACGGGATGAGCGACAAGATCGGGATGATGGCCACCAGCGAGGCGGAGACGGAGATCTTCCTCGGCCGCGAGTTCGGGCAGCGGCGCGAAGTGTCGGAACGCACCGCCGAACTGGTGGACGAGGAGGTCAAGCGCCTGATCGACGAGGCGTACCGCCGGGCGCGGAACATCCTCGAATCGGAACGCGAGCTCCTCGACCGGATGGCGGCGACGCTGCTCGATCGGGAGACGATCGACCGCGACGACGTCGACCTGCTGGTGCAGGGGAAGCCCTTGCCGCCCCGGTCGGACCCGCCGGCGCCGAGTGCGCCGGCTCCGGCGCTCGCCGCGGTTCCGAAGCCGGCCGCGCCGATCGGCCCGATCCTCGGCGCGCCGCCAGCCAAACCCGCCGGGGCGTGAAGGCCGGGGCGCTGCCGGTCCACGGACCTCGCGCCGTGGCCACGGCGCTCACATCGCACGGATGGGAGGCCCATCGGGCCGAGGCCGCCGCTGACGGTCTCGGCCCGATCGCGTTGCACCTGACCGAGCTGCCGGCCGCTGCTGTCGAGGCGCTCGTCGTCTGGAATCAGCGGGCCTCCCTCGACCTCCTCACCGGCGAGGATTGGGCCATCATCGCCGGGACCCGGAGCAGGGTGAGCGCGTTGGCGCGTCCCTGGACCGTTCCCGCCGAACTCTCCGAGGTCGCGGTGCTGGTGGGGATGGCGCTCCCTCCCGATCCGGTGCGCGAGTGGGTCACGACCCGCGGCCCGATCTTGCTCGATCATCCCGTCATCATCGGGATCCTCAACACCACCCCCGACAGCTTCAGCGATGGCGGCGCCCTCACCACCGTCGACGGGGCCGTGGCGCACGCCGAGCGGCTCCTGGCCGGCGGGGCCACGATGCTCGATGTGGGCGGAGAATCGACCCGTCCAGGTGCCACCCCGGTGTCCGCGGATGCCGAACGGCAGCGCGTGATCCTGGTGATCGAGGCCTTGGTGACCAGGTTCCCCGGCATCCCCATTTCCATTGATACCGTGAAGGCGCCGGTCGCCGCCGCTGCGCTCGGCGCGGGGGCGTGGGTGGTCAACGATGTGAGCGCCCTGCGGCTCGATCCGGCGATGGGTCCGGTCGTCGCGGCCGCAGGAGCGGGAGTGGTGCTGATGCATTCCCGGGGGACATTCACCGAGTTGGCGTCGCTCGATCACGTCGAGTATCGGGGTGGTGTCGCGGCCGGGGTGGTCGGGGAGCTTGGGCTTGCCGTCGAGCGCGCCACCGCGGCCGGGATCGCGGCGGAGCGGATCGTGGTCGATCCAGGATTCGGGTTCGGGAAGACCGGTCCCCAGAACCTCGAGCTGCTCGACGGACTTGCCGCGCTCGCGGTGCTGGGGCGTCCCGTGCTGGTGGGGCCCTCCCGCAAGCGGTTCCTGGGTCACGCCACCGGTCGGGATGTCGCGGACCGCGATCGCGCCACCGCGGCGGCGTGTCTGCTGGCGTGGGAGCGGGGTGCGCGGCTCTTCCGGGTACACGATCCCGCCGCGGTCCGTGACGCGCTCGAACTCGCCCGCTCGATGGTGGATGCCTGATGCCGGACTTTCAGCTCCACTTCCTGGAACCCACCTGGCGCGATGCGGTCGAGGTCGTGCTGGTGGCCATCATCCTCTACCGGCTGCTCCGGTTCTTGGCCGGCACCCGCGCCTTGCAGATCGTCTTCGGCGTGCTGGTGCTCCTGACCGCGTACGTCGCCGCGTTCCTCCTCAAGCTCACGATGATCACCTACCTCCTGGGCGTGCTCTTCACCTATGGCGCCTTCGCGGCGATCGTCGTCTTCCAGCCGGAGCTTCGTCAGGCGCTCGCCCGGCTGGGGCAGTCGCCCTTCTTCCGGGCCTTCACTCCCGGGAGCACCGGCCGGGCCACGGAGCTCGTGGCCGAGGCGATCGAGCGCCTGGCGGCCAACACCACCGGCGCCATCATCGTGATCGAGAAGGACGCGGCCCTCGATGAGTACGTCGCGTCGGGGGCCGCGATCGATGCGGCGGTCTCGACCGATCTCCTCACCACCATCTTCACGCCGCACTCCCCGCTGCACGACGGCGCGGTGCTCATCCGTGCTGACCGGATCTTCGGCGCGGGGTGCATCCTCCCGCTCACCCAGCGCACGCTCTCGGATCGCGCCCTCGGCACCCGCCACCGCGCGGCGCTGGGCCTGTCGGAGGAGACCGACGCGCTGGTGCTGGTGGTCTCCGAGGAGAACGCCGCCGTGTCGCTGGCCTGCCACGGACGCCTCATCCGCTCCCTCACCCCGGCGCAGGTGCGCGATGTGCTGGACGGGCCCTGGCCCCCCGACCTGCGCCAGTTCGACGACGCCGTACCCGCGGCGATCGGGTGACGACACCGACGGCGGCGCCCCGCTGGAGGGTCGCGGGGGCGGCGGGGATCACGGCCCTCCTCGGGTACGTGCTGACACTCGCACCCACCGTCACCTTCTGGGACTCCGGTGAATTGCTGGCGGCGGCCAAGGGGCTCGGGATCCCGCACCCCCCGGGGTCGCCGCTCTTCGTACTGGTGGCCCACGTCTGGGTGGCGCTCCTTCCGCTCGGCACTTTCGCGTGGCGGGTCAACCTGCTCGCAGCGGTGGCCGGTGCCCTCACCGTGGCGTTCTTCGCCTTGGCGCTGTACGAGACCATCCGGCCCCAGGGACCAGAGGCCGAATTCGGGGCGGTGCTCACGGCGCTGGTGGCGGGGTTCACGCTCACTCACTGGCAGAACTCCAACGAGACCGAGGTCTACGCCGTCGCGACGGCGATGATCGGTGCGATCATCTGGCTGACGCTCCGGTGGCGGGTCGCGCGTGATGCCGATGCGGCTGGCTCCGGATCTCGGTCCCTTCCGGCGCGGTACCTCCTGCTCATCCTCTATCTCTTCGGCCTCGCCGTCGGCGATCATCTCCTGACCCTGCTCGCCGGTCCGGCGGTGATAGCCTTCCTGTACGCCGAGGAGCGGCGGATCTCGATCGAGCTGGGGGTGGTGGCGGTGGTCTGGGCGGCGCTCGTGGCAACGGGCCTCGGGTCGGGACTGCTCCTGGCGGTGGCCGGGCTCGGATTGTTCGCGGTGTGCATCCTGGCCGCACGGGCGGGGCGACTGGAGTTCGCGTTGCTCGGCGTCGGCGTCGCGATCATCGGCGTGTCGACGTATCTCTTCCTCCTCATCCGTGCCGGCCAGCACCCCGTCATCAACGAGATGCAGCCGGACAGCTGGGCGCGGCTGGTCGAGGTGATCCGGCGGGGGCAGTACCCCATCCGGACGCCGCTCGATGATCCGACGATGGTACACGGCGTCACCAATCCGGGGCGCAGCCTCGGCATCATCGGACTCCAGCTCGCCAACTACGCCGAATACTTCTCCTGGCAATGGGGCGCGGCACTCCCCGATGTGGCACGCGGGATCCTGGCCACCGCCTTTGCCTCGCTCGGATTCTTCGGCAGTCGGGCCCAGTGGCGCAGCGATCGCTCCGCCTGGTGGCTCTTCTTCGTCCTCTGGCTCGTCACCGGGCTGGGCCTCGTGGCATACCTCAATTTCAAGCCCGGCTTCAGCCAGGGGTACGGACGCTATCCCGATCCGTTGGACCACGAGGTCCGGGAGCGGGACTACTTCTACGTCGTGAGCTTCCTGGTGTGGGGATGCTGGGCCGGCCTGCAGCTGACCCGGCTGGCGGTCCATTGGTGGAGCAGGGGAAGTCGCTGGCGCCTGCTCGGCGGGGTCGTCGCGGCGTGCGCCCTGCTGCCGCTGGCGCTCAACTGGCCCGTCGCCGATCGCCGCGGCCCCGACCAGGCGTTGGCACGCGACGTCGCGTGGGACCTCCTCAACTCCGTCGGCCCCTACGGCGTCCTGGTGACCTACGGCGACAACGACACCTTTCCGCTCTGGTATCTGCAGGAGGTCGAGGGGGTGCGGCAGGATGTGACCGTCGTCTGTCTGGCACTGGCCAACACCGACTGGTACGTGCGAGAACTGCGTGATGCCCCCATCCGTCCCTTCGATGAGGCGGCGGCGCCCGCCGTTTGGCGGGGACGACACCCGACGCCGCCCGACCGGCCGTTGTTGACGATGACCGACGCCGAGATCGACGGGATCGCCGGACGCCTGATCCCCGTCGCCCAGACCGACACGCTCACGCTTGGTCCCATCCGCCAGGTCATTCCGGGGGGGATCACCCTGGCACCCAACCAGTTCGTGCTCCTCCGGATATTGCAGCAGGTCCTGGGGCGGCGGCCCGTTGCCTGGTCGGTGACCGCGGGTCGGGAATCGCTGGGGCTCGAGGATCACGTGGTGTTGCAGGGGATGGCGTGGCGGGTGGAGCCCGATCCCATCGACAGCACGGCGGCCAGGTTCGGCGGTGGGCGGATGGCGGGTGCGCTGGTCGATGTCCCGCTCACCGATTCGCTCCTCTGGGGCACCTATCGTTACGGCGCTGTCGTATCGAGCGGGGCGGCGGATCTGGAGCCGGCGGCGCGGGGGATGGCTGCCGATCTTGGGTTGCCGTTCACCTATCTCGCATCGATCGCCCAGCGGCAGGGCGATGTCGCCACGGCCCTCCGCAACCTCCGAGTCGCGGTTAAGCTGGCGCCGAGCGAACAGCTCGACGGGATCCTGCGGAGCATCGAGTCTGGCGGACGGTAACCCGGCGGTCGAGCTCGGCGTTGGGGCGCGCAGATGTCAGCAGCGACACGCTCGGGCGTCTCCCATGTAGCCCGATCAGACACTTCTATCGCCGGGAGCAGACCGTGTTGCTCGCCCTGTGCTTGCTCGCCTGTACCTCGAACGATCCGATGAACGCGTGGCACCTGGCGGCGCCGTCCGACCAGCAGCCGGTGGCGCCTGGGAGCGTCACGAACCTGCCAGGGTGCGCCACGGTCACGGTGGAGGTGAGCGGCAGCAACAAGGTGGCGGCGCATTTCACCGCCGACAGCGCGTGCAAGACGGGATTGGTGTTGATCCCCGGGGGCGCGCCGACCTATGATCGACCGAACACAGGGCGTGTCACGCTACCTGTCCGGGTCCTGAATCGGTCCGGGGCAGGGATCCTGAGCCCGTCGCGCTTGCTCCTTGGCAGTGATTCCGCGGTGGTGCTGTTCGGTCCCGGGCTGGCGCTGAACGGGAAGAAGCCGGTCCTGCCAGTCGCGCCCGATTCCACGACCAGCGGAGGAGCGCTCTGGCTGGTCGGCGGGCCTGGCACCGTTGCCGCGAGCGATTCGACCTCGCCACGGGCGATCGCGTTCGCTTGGCCTGACGGCGTTCAGCAAGTCCGCCTCTCGTTCGTGCTCCTGGCGACACCATCTCTGGTCGGGTTACCGATCGAAGCGATTCCTCCGGACTCCGTGATGGCGTCATTTCGCGCAATGCTGTACGACTCGAGCAACCTCTCGCATGGCGATACCATCATTGAAGGATCATTTCCTCGAAATGTTGTGGTGGTCCATTTCAAGGCTTCGGCTAGCGTCGAGCTTCGGCGTGCTGCTATCCAGAGCGTGGGTGGGATCTTGTTTGGCGGACTTCGGATTGGCGACAACGGCGATGGACCCTACTTGATCCAAGTGCCAGCCGACGGCTCTAACCGTGCGCTCCTGGACATCATCAATCGCCTGAACGCCATGCCACAGGTTGATGTCGCATGGGTAGACGTTCAGAATTTCGGTCCGATCAGCACGTACCCAAACGATGGCTCTGGGTGGGATCGCTCAAGCTGGACGCCGATTTCGCGTCTGGCGACCGGGGACAGATGGGGACTTGAAGCCGTTTCAGCTCCGCTGGCTTGGGGGTGTACTACCGGCGACAGCACACTGCAGATCGGTATCGTGGACAACGGTTTCAGCACGGCGCCAGACTTGGCGGCAAACATCGATCCATCGTCTCAGGGGTCCCTTGTGCCCCCGTCTGCGGATTCACACGGCAGCGAAGTGATGTCCATCCTCGGAGCGGTCGGCAATAATGGCATCGGAATGACCGGGATGATGTGGCGCAACCATATGAAGCTTTACCGGTTGTCGACGGAAGCCACTAGTGCCGTTCCATCTCTGACCGACCTGATCGCTCGCGGTATCCTCTCAGCGGCTCGAGATCACGTCCCTGTCATCAATATTTCTGAGGGGATCAACTGGCTCACCACTGCTGGTCTTGGTCGGCGTCCGGGAGAGTCCGGAAGCAGTCCCGCGAAGGATTCCAGTTTTGCCGAACTGGAATTCCGCGCTCTGAAGAATGACTTGAGCCTCACGGCAGCGCCGCTCCCCCTGATGGTAGTAGGAGCTGGAAACGACTCCGTGGATGCGTGGTGGGCCGTAGTTCCGAGGATCAAGGAGCTTTACCCTGATCGAACCATCGTTGTTGCTGCTTCGGATTCGGTCGGCCGACTCTGGAACGAAGACCTGCCGTATCGGTCAACGGGGCACCGGCAGGGTTCCAACTTTGGTCCCTTGGTGGACGTTGTAGCGCCGGGAGCGGGCTTGGGTGTTTTAGCGTTCGATTCGCGGACCGGTGCGATCGGGCTATTTGGCGGGGGCACGGGCACGTCGCTCGCCGCTCCATTTGTCACCGGCATCGCCGGCCTTCTTTACAGCCAGGTGCGAGGCCTCAGCCCCGGCGAAGTCCGTCAGCTCATCATCGACGGCGCGATTGCAGCCGGCCCGCCGGTCCAGTCGTACCACCTCGTCAATGCGTATGCATCGTTGGTGAAGCTGGCTCGACGTCCAGGGACGCCGCTCTGCGGCAACCGGGTCTGGATCGCCGGCGGCAAGGTGTTGGCGGAGCGGGATGGCGGGGACGAGGTCCTGCACGACTTCGGGCAGCAGATGGACGTCGTCTTCGCACACCACGGCGGGCGACGGATCAGCCTGGAGTACTACACCCCCTACCTCCAGGAGACGGCGATGGCCCAGGATGCCTCAGGGCATTGGGCCGAAGTGCCCTTCGCCGAGGACTCCACGATCCCGAGTTTCAGCGGGGCGGCACTGTCGATGTTCGGATTCTCCCACGATCACGACTCCACCGCGACGTTCCGGAACGGCGCCGTTACCTATGGTGCCGGGATGTGGGCCCCGGGGGCCCCGGCGGTCCAGGTGCCCCTGCCCGAACTGCAGCTGGCGCCAGGCACGCAAGGGGAGTGCGTTCAGGACACCGCGACGACCAGCAACGGGCAGTTCACGGGCTACAACTGCTCGGCCTATGGAGAGGTCGATCGGGAGGGCATCCTCGGCGGTGGGGTGGCGTGGAACCCGATCGGTGGATTGTTCGCCTATCGAGCCATCGGTCACTACTCCATCGTGCCGACCGGGCCGATGCAGCCCTGCGGCGTCGACTCGGTGCAAGGGCACCCGCGACAGCTCTGCGCCCCGTTGGCGCAGCCGATCACCAGCGAGCGGACCGAAGTCTCCACGATTGATATCGCCAAGGAGGCCGTGGTGTCGGTCGCCACCATCCCCGGCGTGAGCGTCCGGAGTTTTGGCGTCTCGGAAGATGGGACAAGCATTGTCACCGCTGCCCTGACCTACACCGGCGCGCTCGACAATGTCCCGACATCCTGCGCCTACGAGTATCGGGCGGTGGCGGACATCGGGGCGGCTCAACCTTCTCGCCGCATCAACGTTCCTGAGCTCTGCGATGTCTTCTTCGACGATGTCGGCAGCGGATTCTCGGCCGTGCGGGGATATGCCGCCCGGAGCCAGCCCTCGATGCCGCTGGCGCATGCGACCGGAGCCACTGCCTACACCTCGCTCATCGATCGGCTCATACCACCGCCTGCACGCCCAGCCTGGCCTTCGTTCCCGCACCGCTGAACTCAGGGCGCGGTGATGGCCGCGGGTTCGGACGGACGTCCGGGCCCATCGTGGCGTGCTGCGGTGGTTCGATGGTCAGATCCCTTGGTGGCTCCGGCTCGCCTTTCACCCGCCCGTAACTCCAAGTAAATTCAACGACTATGGAATACCCGGGGCTCCCCGGCCGCCTGGAGCGGGTGCAGGCCACGATCGCGGAGGCGCAGGCGGCGGGGGGGTGGCATCACCCTGTCACCATTGTCGCGGTGACCAAGACCCACGGCCCCGATGCGGTGCGCGCCGCAGCGCTGGCGGGACTCCGCGACGTCGGCGAGAATCGGGTCCAGGAGGCGCTTCCCAAGCAGGATGCCTGCATCGACGTGCCAGTGGTATGGCACCTGATCGGGAGCCTCCAACGGAACAAAGCGCGCCAGGTGGTGGGCCGCTTCGGGCTCATCCACTCGGTGGATCGGCTGGACCTGGGGCAGGAACTCGCGCGGCGAGCGGCACCAGGACGCCAGGCGGTACTGGTGCAGGTGAACTGTTCGGATGAGCCGCAGAAGGGCGGGGTGGCGCCGACCGAGCTGCCGCGCCTGCTCGATGACCTGCTGGCGCTCGACGGCCTTGAGCTGCGGGGACTGATGACGATGGCGGCGCTGACCGCCGACGTCCGCGCACAGCGGGCGGCGTTCCACCGGCTCCGGGAGTTGCGGGACGACGCGGAGCGCCGCGGCATCCGGTTGCCGGAGTTGTCGATGGGAATGTCGGGAGATTACGCGGTGGCGGTCGAGTCCGGCGCCACGATGGTCCGGCTCGGCACCATCCTGTTCGGAGGACGTACGCCATGACCGATCAAGCCTTTGAACTCACGCCCCACGATGTCCGCTCGCAGGAGTTCTCGCGCGGACTGGGCGGGTACGACCGCACCCAGGTGGACGACTTCCGGATGCGCCTGGCCGAGGCGCTCGACCGGCTGCTGCGCGAGCGGGCCCAGGCGGAGGAGCGGCTGCGGGGGATGCAGGAACAGTTGCGCGCCTTCCGCGAGCGCGAGCGCGCGATGAACGAGGCGCTGGTCTCGGCGCAGCAGCTGCGGGCCGACACCAAGGTCCAGGCCGACCGCGAGGCCGAGTCGGTGCTGCGGGAGGCCAAGGCGGAGGCGCTCCGGATCGTGCAGCAGGCGCAGGCACAGGAAGTGGTCATCCGGGAGCGGTACGAGGCGGCGAGCCGGATGTTCGCGTCGTACCTCGCGAACTTCCGTGCCCTCCTCGAGCGCCAGATGGGGGAGGTCGAGGGACTGCAGGCCAGCGCCCAGACCCGCGCCCAGGTGCAGACCGAGCTGATCCTCAAGCGACACGCATGATCCTGCCCCACACGGCCCGTCCCGGTACGGCCTGATGTCCTATCCGGTCTGGCCGTCCAGCCCCGCCGATGCATCGGAGCGCGAGCTCCTCGACCGCTGGAAGGCCGAGGGGCTCTTCCAGCGGGTGCAGGAGCAGGGAAAGGATTCCCCCGGGTTCGTTTTCTTTGAAGGCCCGCCGACCGCCAACGGAAAGCCGGGGATCCACCACGTCTTTTCCCGGACCATCAAGGACCTGATCTGTCGCTACCAGGCGATGCTGGGGAAGCGGGTCACGCGCATCGCCGGGTGGGACACCCACGGCCTCCCGGTCGAGATCGAAGTGGAAAAGAGCCTAAAGATCTCGGGGAAGAAGGACATCGAGGCATACGGCGTCGAGAAGTTCAACGCGCTCTGCCGTGAGAGCGTCTTCCGCTATCGTGACGAGTGGGAAAAGCTCTCCGACCGGATCGCCTACTGGCTGGACTACGAACATCCGTACGTCACCTGCTCGGCGGAGTACGTCGAGTCGGTGTGGGCGCTCCTGAAGCGCCTGCACGAGCGCGATCTCCTCTACCGCGGCCATCGGGTGTTGCCGTACTGCCCGCGCTGCGGCACCGTGCTCTCCAGCCACGAGCTGGCGCTGGGGTACGAGGAGATCCAGGACAACTCGGTCTACGTGACCTTCCCGCTCACCGACGGCAGCGGCCGGGAGCTCGTGGTGTGGACCACGACCCCTTGGACCTTGCCGAGCAACGTGGCGGTGGCGGTCAATCCGGAACTGCCGTACGGCACCTACACCACCTCGGCGCATCCGGGGCGCAAGTTCGTGATCGCGGCCACGCTGGTGGAGAAGTTCGCGGCGATCTTCGGCGCCGCGCTGATCCCGGTCGGCGAAACGCTCCCCGGCAGTGCGCTGGTGGGGCTCGCGTACACCCGCCCACTCGACGTGGTGCCGCTCCCCGACGATCGCCGGCACCAGATCGTCGTCCCCGGCGATTTCGTCACTGCGCACGACGGCTCGGGACTGGTGCATATGGCGCCGGCCTTCGGATCGGACGACTTTGCCGCCGGCCAGGAGCACGGTCTGGCGTTGGTGCGTCCGGTGGCCGCCGACGGCACCTTCCGCGGCACCACCTGGCCGGCGCTGGAAGGGAAGCTGGTGACCGACAAGGCCACCAACGACCTCATCATCCGCCGGCTCAAGGAGCTTGGCCGCTGGCTCCACACCGAGTCGCACCAGCACAGCTATCCGCACTGCTGGCGCTGCCAGAGCAAGCTCATCTACTACGCCCGCGATTCCTGGTTCGTCCGCACCTCGGCGGTCAAGGAGCGGATGCTGGAGCTCAACCGCGTCGTGGCGTGGCATCCCCCCGAGGTGGGGAGCGGGCGCTTCGGGGAGTGGCTGGAGAACAATGTGGACTGGGCGCTCTCGCGCGATCGGTACTGGGGCACCCCGTTGCCGATCTGGAGCTGCGACCAGGAACCGACCCACATCGAGGTGGTGGGGTCGTATGCCCAGCTCTTTGCCAGCGCCGGCAAGGCCCGTCCCGAGGCATTCGATCCCCACAAGCCGTTCATCGACGCCTACACCTGGAGGTGCAGTTGCGGCGGCACGATGCGCCGCGCACCCGAGGTGATCGACACCTGGTTCGACTCGGGCGCGATGCCGTACGCGCAGTGGCACCAGCCCTTCGAGCATGACGCCGAGTTCAAGGCCCACTTTCCCGCCGACTACATCTGTGAAGGCGTCGACCAGACGCGCGGATGGTTCTACTCGCTCCTCGCCATCGCGACGGCCGCGTTCGACGCGCCGGCCTACCGGAACGTGATCGTGAATGAGCTGGTGCTCGATGCCGACGGCCAGAAGATGTCGAAGAGCCGCGGCAATGCGGTGGATCCGTGGGCGGTCATCGGGGAGTTCGGCGCCGACGCGGTGCGCCTGTTCCTGGTGGCGGGGAGCCAGGTCTGGCTCCCGAAGCGATTCGACAAGCGGGCCATCGCCGAGGTGGCCGGCGGCTTCTTCAACACCCTCCGCAACACCTACGGCTTCTTCCAGCTCTATGCCGGCGACTGGGCGCCCGGCGGATCGGTGACGCCCACCCGGGCCGATGCCTGGATCCTGGGCCGACTCGACCGCACGGTGGCGGCGGTCCGGGCCAGCTGGGACGGCTATGACGCCACGCAGGGCGCCCGCGCGATCATGGAGTTCGTGGTCGACGACCTGTCGAACTGGTACGTGCGGACCAACCGCGACCGGTTCTGGGCCCCCGACCGCTCGGCCGATCCGGCGGCGCTCGCGACGCTGCACGAATGCCTCGTGACCGTCGCCCGCCTGCTGGCCCCGGCCGCGCCCTTTGCCGCCGACCGCCTGCACCGGGCGCTCACGGCAAAATCGGCCCATCTTGCTACCTTTCCCGCCGATCCGGGCGGCCGTCTGCGCGGCGCGGCGGGGCTCGACGCCGCGATGGATGCGGTCCGCCGGCTCACCTCGCTGGCTCGCGCGGCCCGGGATGAGGCGGGACTCAAGGTCCGCCAGCCGCTCGCCCGGCTCAAGGTCGCGGTGCCGGCGGAGGTCCTGGGGACGGAGTTCGAAGCACTCTTGCCGCTGCTCGCCCGCGAGGTCAACGTCAAGGCGGTCGAGGTGGTGGCCTCGGAAGATTCGCTGGTCCGGCTCAAGGTGAAGGGCAACTTCCGGAACCTGGGCAAGCGCTACGGCAAGCGGACCCAGCAGGCGGTCAAGGCGCTCGACCTGCTGTCGGTGGAGCAGGTCCGCGCGGTCGAGGCGGGGCGGAGGGCGTCGGTCGCGGTCGAGGGTGAGACCTTCGACTTCGGCGTCGACGATGTCCTGATCGAGCGCGAGGTCGCCTCGGATTGGCTGGTCCAGAGCGCCGGCGCCTACGTCGCCGCGCTCGATCCGGCGCTCACCCCGGCGCTCGCGGCCGAAGGGCTGGCCCGGGAACTGGTGAGCCGGGTGCAGCGGCTCCGCCGCGAGGCGGGGTTCGAACACACCGACCGGATCGCCCTGGCGGTGACGGGCGCGGAGCCGGTGCTGGCGGCGGCGCGGAACCACGAAGCGTTCCTGAAGGCGGAGACGCTCACCCGGCAGCTGGAGCTCGGCGCGCGCCTGGACGGCCCCGATGTCGAGCAGGTCGTCGACCTCGACGGCCACGCAGTGACGGTCGGACTCCGGCGCCAGCGTGGCGCGGCGGCCTGATATCACCCGATCCCCTGGGATTTTATGAACAAGAAACAACTGACCCACCTCGGCAAGCGCCTCCTCGAGGAGCGCGCCCGCGTGATGAAGGAGCTCGGCACCTATGACGAGTCCTTCAACGCGACGCTCCAGAACGAGGATGGCGACCTGTCGTCCTACTCGTTCCATATGGCCGACCAGGGCACCGACGCGATGGAGCGGGAAAAGCAGTTCCTGATGGCGTCGAAGGAAGGGCGCTATCTCTGGCACGTGAACCAGGCGCTCCGCCGGCTCTACAGCACCCCCGACACCTTCGGCCATTGCGAGACCTGCGGTGCCGAGATCCAGTTCGAACGGCTCGACGCGCTGCCCCACGCGCGGCTCTGCATCAACTGCAAGGAAAAGGAAGAGGATGCCAAGCGCCGGTGAGCGCCGGCTCTTCCTCGGGGTGGCCGTGGGGGTGGCGCTCGCCGACCTCGTGGCCAAGCTGGCCGCGGAGCTCTGGTTGGCGTCCTCCAGCGGCGTGTCGGTGATGGGCGACGTGGTGCAGTTGCGGCTGGTGTTCAATCCCGGTGCGGCCTTCGGCGTGAGCGTGGGAGCCTGGAGCCGCTGGGTGTTCCTGGTGGTGGCCCTCGTCGCGATCGTGGCGCTCGCGCGCGTGGCGCTCCGGAGCGAGCCCGGCGACACGCTCCGCCAGTTGGCGTGCGGACTGGTGGCGGGCGGGGCGGCCGGCAACCTGATCGACCGCATCCGCAGCGCGCGTGGCGTGGTGGACTTCCTTGACGTCGGCATCGGGGCACACCGCTGGCCGACCTTCAACGTCGCCGATATCGGGGTCACCACCGGTGCGTTGCTGCTGGCGTGGTCGTTGTGGAGCGAGGATCGCCGCTCGGCGCTGGCCGAGGCGGTCGTGACGCCGGGACCTGGCGCGCTCTCCTGACCGCTCCCGTGCCCGACATCCGGCGGTTCAGTGTCACCACCGCGGCGAGCGACCGGCTCGACCGCTTCCTTGCCGATCAGCTCGACCTCTCCCGGACCCAGGCCGCGCGGCTGGTGGCCCAGGGTGCCGTCACGGTCAACGGATCTCCGTCCCGCGCCTCCCGACTCCTGGGCCGCGGCGACGCGGTCGAGGTCACCTACCCCGAACTCGAACCGCCCCGCACCCTCCGCCCCGCGGACATCCCGCTGACCGTCGTCTACGAGGACGATGACCTGGCGGTCATCGACAAACCCGCCGGCCTGGTGGTGCATCCGGCCCCGGGCCACTGGGACGATACGCTGGTCAACGCGCTGGTGGCACGCGGCACCACGCTCTCCGGCGGTGCGGCGGGACGGCCGGGGATCGTGCATCGGCTCGACCGCGACACCTCCGGTCTGATGGTGGTCGCCAAGACCGATCTGGCCCATCGCAAGCTCGGTGCGGCACTCGCCGCCCGGCGGATCACCCGCCATTACGCGGCACTCGCCTGGGGCCACCTCGATGCCAGCCCCACCGTGATCGAGGCTTCGATCGCCCGCAGTCCCAAGGATCGGACCCGGATGTCGGTCCAGGCCGGTGGGCGCGCGGCGCGGACCGACGCCTGGGTCATCGCGCGCTTCGGTGAGACCGAGCTCCTGCGCCTGGAACTCCACAGCGGACGCACCCACCAGATCCGGGTGCACCTCGACCACATCGGTCACCCGATCGTGGGAGACCCGGTGTATGCCGGGGGCGGCAGCCGCCGGATCGGCGGCCCCGCCCGCCAACGTGCCGAGGCGGTGGAGCGGGCGACGCCACGCCAGGCGTTGCACGCCGCGTTCCTGTCGTTCCGCCACCCGGCGTCCGGAGCGGTGGTGGAGTTCCGTTCCGAGTGGCCCGAAGATCTCCGCCGCGCCCTCCGATCCGCCGCCGGCACGGGGCCGGAAGTTGCTGATCCCCTTGGTCTTGGGTATCTTGGCTTCTTCAAGGAAAATGGCTGATCTGACCTCCGTCCGGCTCCTGGTCTTCCGGGTTGGTGACCTCACCTGCGCCGTGCCGGTGGAGGCCGCCCGGGAGATCGTACCCCTCGAGGCCGCGACACGGATCCCGGGAGCGGCATCGGCGGTGCACGGACTGGTCAACGTCCGGGGCACCCTGCTGACGGTGGTGGATGGGCAGCGGCTGCTGGGACGTACGTCGGTCGATCCGCCCCGATCGGTGCTGGTCCTCGACAGCGGGGCGCGCGTGGTGGGACTCGCGGTGGACGAGGTGCGCGACCTGATCACCGTGCCGGCGTCGGAGTTGCAGGACCGCGAGGCGTTGCCGGGGCTCGATCCCACCCTGGTCCGCGCGGTGGGCCGGAATGACGGACAGCTGTTCGTGGTCCTCGATACCGATGCATTGCTGGCGCCGGTGATGGGAGTGTGACTCCCGCGCGCGCCGGCCGATCCAGCACCACTCCGGGCGTCCCCTGCGGCGCCGGCGAACCCCACGGTCGGGAGGAGGGCCAGTGAGCCACACGGTACTCGTCTGCGACGACGCCATCTTCATGCGGACGATGATCAGCGACATCCTGTCCCAGGCGGGGTTCGAGGTCGTCGGCGAGGCCGAGACCGGCCGCCAGGCGGTCGACCGATATTTCCAGCTCAAGCCCGACCTGGTCACGATGGACATCGTGATGCCGGACATGGGTGGCATCGACGCGGTACGCGAGATCTGCAAGACCGACCCCGATGCCAAGATCCTGATGTGCAGCGCGATGGGCCAGCAGGCACTCGTCGTGGAGGCCATCCAGGCCGGCGCCAAGGACTTCGTGGTCAAGCCGTTCCAGCCTTCCCGAGTGCTCGAGGCCGTTCAGCGCGTCCTGGGCTGATCCATGGACGCGTCGAAGTACACCGCCCTCTTTCTCGCCGAGAGCCGCGAGCACCTCAGCAGCTGCAACCAGTTGCTCCTCGAGTGGGAGCGCGATCCATCCGTCACCGGCGCCGTGGCGGGGCTCTTCCGGTCGGTCCATACCCTCAAGGGGATGGCGGCCACGATGGGGTTCGTCCGCCTGGCGGACCTGGCGCACCGGGCCGAAGACCTGCTCGATTCGATCCGCGCCGGACGGCTGCAGGCCGATGGCGAGCTGATCGACCTGCTCTTCCGCACCGTCGACGGGCTGGAGAGCGGACTCGAGCCGGCGGCGGCGGGCCGGGATGGCCAGCTCGACTTCAACGAGTTGACCTCGGCGCTCGATGCGGCCGCGGGGGCCCCGGTGCCGGCGCCCCGCAAGGGTCGCCCCAAGGCGGAGGAGCGTGAGTCGGTCCCGGTCCGGTTGTCGGTGGCAGCACCGGTGCCGGGCACCGGTCGGGTGGTGAGGGTCAAGGTCGCTTCGGGTTCCGCGATGCCGGGTGTGCGGGCGATGCTGGCGCTCAAGCGGGCCGAGGCCCTCGGTTCCGTCGGCGGGGTGCAGCCGCCGGCCCAGCAGTTCGAGGGAGAGGCGTTCACCGGGGAGTTCAGCTTCCGGCTCGATGCGCCGTCGACCGACGCGGAGATCGAGGCCGCCCTGCGGGCCGCCGGAGAGATCGCCTCGGTCGAGATCACCGCAGCGGACGCCGAGGCCGCGGTCGCGGACCGGGATCAGGGGCGCAATCGTCACATCCGGGTCGATCTCCGCCGGCTCGACGCGCTGATGAACCAAGTGGGCGAGCTCGCCGTGACCCGGGGGCGGCTCCAGGAGCTGGTGGCGGGGCGCGGGATGCCGGAGGTCGAAGCACTTGCCACGCGGGTCGGGCGCCTGGTGGGCGAGATGCAGACCGAGATCATCCAGGCACGGATGACGCCCGTCTGGCAGACCTTCGACCGGTTCCCGCGCGTGGTGCGCGACCTGGCACGGCAACTGGGCAAGCAGGTGCGGTTCGAGGTCGAGGGCGAGGGGATCGAGCTCGATCGCGCCATCCTCGATGAGATCGGCGATCCGCTCCTCCACCTGATCCGGAACGCCGTCGACCACGGACTGGAATCGCCGGCGGAGCGCAAGAAGGCCGGCAAGCCGGTCGAGGGACGGGTGACGCTCGCGGCGGCGCAGGCCCGCAACAGCGTCACGATCCGGGTGACCGACGACGGCCACGGGATCGACCGCGAGAAGCTGCTGGCCAAGGCCAGGCAGGAGGGGATCATCGATGCGTCGGTGGATCGGCTCACCGACGAGCAGATGCTCAAGGTGGTGGCGCGGGCCGGGTTCAGCACCGCGGCGGAGATCACCGACGTGTCGGGGCGGGGCGTCGGGATCGACGTGGTGGTGTCGCGGGTGCGGCAGCTGGGCGGCGTGGTGGAGGTCCAGTCGACGCTGGGGCAGGGGACGAGCTTCACCCTGCGGCTGCCGATGACGCTGGCGGTGGTGCGGGTGCTGCTGGCGCGGGTGGGGTCGGAGCGGTACGCGCTCCCGCTCACCCACGTGGCGGAGACGGTGGAGGTCACCGCGCAATCGCTGGCGGCGTCGCAGACGAAGGACGCGCTCATCCTCCGCGACCGCGTGGTCCCGATCCGCGACCTGCGGGAGCTCCTGTCGGTGGGCGGGGCCGCGCCGGCGCCCCCGCGGCGCCCGGGGATCGTGCTCGAGATCGGTGAGCGGCGCACCGCGGTGCTGGTCGATGCGCTGGTGGGACAGCAGGAGATCGTGGTCGAAACGTTCGAGGCGCCGCGGGGGACGCTCCCCGTCTTCAGCGGTGCCGCGATTCTCGGAGACGGTGCGCCGGCATTGATCCTTGATGCCGCCACGCTGGTGTGAGGAGACCCATGGACGACGTCCGCGACCTGCAGGCCCTGCAACTCGACGCGCTCCGCGAAGTGGCCAACATCGGCGCGGGCCACGCCGCCACGGCGCTGGGCCAGATGACCAACAGTCGCATCATGATCAGCGTGCCGCGGGTCACGGTGCTCCGCCTGGAGGAGGTCGCCGACCTCCTCGGTGCCGCCGACGAGCCCATCGCCGCGGTGATGATGCACATGCTGGGCGACCTGACCGGCCGGACGCTGGTCATCTTCCCGGTGCCGTCCGCCAGGACGGTCTGCGATATCCTGCTCCGCCGGGCCCCCGGCACCACGACGGAGTTCGGCGAGATGGAGCAGTCCGGCATCAAGGAGGCCGGGAACATCCTGTCGAGCGCCTACATGACGGCGCTGAGCGATTTCATGGGGATGATGCTGTTGCCGTCGGTGCCGAGCCTGGTGATCGACCTCGCCGGCGCGGTGCTCACGACCGCGTACCTCAACTTCGGGCACGATCGCGACTACGTCTTCTGCGTGGAGACGGAATTCAAGTTCCTGGATTCGCCGATCCAGATCAAGGGACACTTCCTCCTGCTCCCTGACCTGGCCTCGCTGCGGGCCATCTTCGACGCCATCCGCCTGACGTGAGCGCGCCATGACCGGACCGGCTCCGTCGGAACGTGACCTGGCGGTCCTCCGCTCGTTCGCGCGCCGGATCGATCCGTCGGACGCCGGGGCCCACAACAACCTCGGCGTTTTGTATTACCAGAAGGGCCTGGTGCCGGAGGCCATCGCCGCCTTCGAGCGCTCCCTGGCGCTCGATCCGAAGATGGGCGTGGCCCAGGCCAACCTGGCCATCGCCTACCAGAACACCGGCTACTACGATCGCCGCGTCGCCGAACTCCGCGAACAACTCCGTCGCCAGCCCGATGACCGCGCGCCCCGCTGGGAACTGGGGCGGATCTTCGCCGCACTCGGCCAGCACGCCGAAGCGATCGAGGAGTTCGAAGCACTGCTCGCGAGCGCGCCCAAGGACGTGCCGGCGCTCATCCAGCTCGGCCAGGCGGAGAAGGCGCGCGGCGGGATGGACGCGGCGGCCGAGTGGTTCCGTCGCGCCGCCGAGCTCGATCCGGAGAGCTCCGTGGCCCTCTTCTACTTTGGCGAGGCGCTGTATAATCGCGGGCTCAACGAACCCGCCCTCACCGCCCTGACGAAGGCGGTGGCGCTCAATCCCGACAACGCCGACGCCCACTACCTGCTCGCCTTCGTGCACGGCGACATGGGCCAGCACGAGGCCGCCCGCGCCTCTACCAAGCGGGCCATCGCGCTCAATCCGACCCTCGGGCGGGCCCAGGCCAACCTCTCCCTCGAAGAGCGGAAGGCGCAGGCCAGGCGCCGGCGCAACACGCTGGAGGCGCTCCGTCCGGCGGTGACCGAAGGCGGGGTGCTGGCCCACTTCAACCTGGGCCTCGCCTTCCGCCAGAAGGGCTACTACGTCGAGGCGCTCCGGGAGTACCGGATGGCGCTGGAGCACGGCGAGGACCGCCGCCTGGTGCTGCAGGCGATGGCCGAGGTCCACCTCATCCGTCGTGACCTCCCCGCCGCGCTGGAGCTCTACGACCAGCTGGTGCAGGACTTCGCGGACTCTCCCAAGCTCTGGAACGAACGCGGTGTCTGCCTCCTGCAGGCCGGGCGCGGCGACGACGCGGCGGCCTGCTTTGCCCGCGCCACCGCGATCGATGCGCGGTATGCGCTGGCCTGGAACAACCTCGGCGTCCTCCGCAGCCAGCAGGCGGACGTCGAAGCGGCCCAGGAATCCTTTCATCAGGCGCTCCGGGCCGTTCCCGGCCTCGCGGCGGCCCGGCTCAACCTGGCGCTCCTGCTCTTCCAGCTGCGCCGATTCCAGCTGGCGCTCGAGGCATACCGCCAGGTGCTGGCCGACCATCCCCAGAACGCCGTGGCATGGAACGGGGTGGGGCTGGTGCTGGTGGAGCTCAAGCGCTACGCCGACGGACGCAACGCGTTCGCGCGCGCCGTCGAGTCGGACGAGACGCTGGCGGCGGCGCATTACAACCTGAGCTTCACCCTGAGCCATCTCGGCGACTTCGACGGCGCCCTCCGGGAAACGAAGCGCGCGCTCGAACTCGAGCCGTACTATGTGCCCCAGAAGTTCTCCCTCACGATCGACCTGCAGTACGAGGACCCCACCATCTCCATCGCGCCGGAGATCTCCGCCGATGTGACCACCGAAGGGGTGGGTGAGGAGTTCAACTTCGACCAGCGACTGCTCGATCAGCTCTTCACCGAGCTGGAGCCGACCGCACCGCGACCCACCGCGTCGGTCGCGACCGCACCGAGCGCCCCTGCGGGAGACGACCCGTTCACCCTCGTGCGCGACTACCTCTCCAAGGGCCTCCTGGACCGGGCCGCGGCGGAGATCGATCGCGCCATCACCCGCGGCGCCGACCGCGGCCGGGCGACCACACTCCTGGGCGAGGTCTTCAGTCGCCGCGGCCTCCACGGCGAGGCCCTGGAGCGCTTCCGGGAGGCGCGCGAGTTCTCTCCTGAGGAACCCGGCGCCCGCCTGGGGGAGGTCCGCGCCCTCCTGGCGATGGATCGCGGTGCCGAGGCGGTGGGCCTGGCGGAAGCGCTCGTCGTCGCGCGTCCCCACGACGTGGACGTGCTCGTGGTCGGTGCGCGCGCGCGCGCGGCGGCGGGGAACGCGGTCGGTGCGCTCGAGTACGTGCGCGCCGCGCAGGCGCGCACGCCGGGCCGACCCGAACTGCACCAGCTGCAGGCGGAGGTGGCCACCCAGCTCGGCGATCTCACCGCCGCGGCACAGGCCTACCGCTCGGCGCTCGAGCTCGATGGATCGCTGGCCCAGGTCTGGTACGGGCTGGGACGGGTGGAGTCCCGGCTGGGCGATCACCGCCAGGCACGCGCCGCCTACGAGCGCGCCCTCGACCTCCTGCCCACGTTCGTGGAGGCCACGCTCGCCCTCGCCGACCTGGTCCGGCGGGTGGAATCGCCGGCGGCCGCGGTCGATCTCCTCATCCCGGTGCTCGAGGCCGATCCGTACGAGCTCGACGCGCTGGCGCTGCTGGGGCGCGCGCTCATCGAGGACGACCGCGCCGACCGGGGCAGCGAGGCCTTCATCCGGCTGCTCAAGTTCGCGCCGGACGATGCCGAGGCGCACTACCACCTCGGGCAGGCGCTGGCGCAGCTGCGGCGCTATCCGGAGGCGGTGCAGTGCTGGGAACGGGTGATGCAGCTGCAGCCGGCGGGTGAGTTGGCCCAGCAGGCGCGTCGCAACGCCCGCTCGGCGCGCGACCTGCAGCACATCTTTGCCCAACGGAAGGGCTGAGCGATGGCCATCGAGGGACCGCTCAAGGAGCTCGGGATCCACGATGTCTTCCAGCTGCTCGACCTCAGCCGGAAGACCGGCGTGCTGCGCGTGTCATCGGAACTGCGCCAGAACGCGGGCACCGTGGTCTTTGCCCAGGGCGCGGTGACGTCGGCGGAGATCCGGTCCAATCCGCACCCGCTCGGGTCGGTGCTCCTCGCCGCCGGGAAGATCACCCAGGAGGACCTCACCCGCGCCCGCGACATGCAGAAGGCCGGTGATCCCCGCCGCCTGGGCGAGGTGCTGGTCGAGATCGGCGCGGTCAGCCGGCGGGAACTGGCCCGGCAGGTCCGGGCCCAGGTCGAGGAAGTGGTCTTCGAGCTGATGAGCTGGTCCGAGGGCTACTTCTCGTTCGAGGAAGGGGTCGCGGCGGGGGTCGCGGAGGCCGATGTCCGGATCACCACCGAAGCGCTGATGATGGAGGGTGCGCGCCGGATCGACGAGTGGTCGCAGATCCAGCAGCGGATCCCCCATCTGGGGATCGTACCGCGGCTGGCGCCGGGGACCGGTGCCGAGGCCGGGACGATCGACCTGCTGCCGGAGGAGTGGGAGGTGCTGACCGCGATGGACGGAGAACGGGATGTCCGTTCGGTGGCGGAGGCGCTGGGTCGCTCTGAATTCGACGTGGCGAAGACCCTCTTCGGCCTGGCGAGCGCCGGGGTGATCATCCTGGACGCGCCGGCCACGGTGTCCGGTGCGGCGCCGAGCCGGGAGCTGGCCATCCTCATTGCCCGGACCGAGGATCGCCTCGCCAGCAACGATGCGCCGGCGGCACTCCTGGCTGCACAGGAGGTGGTGGCCTCCCATCCGCACGAGCCGATGGCCCATCTGGTGCTCGGGCGTGGCCTCCTGGCCGTCGGCCGGACCGCCGATGCCGCCGAATCGTTCCGTCGCACGTTACAATACGATGCCGGCTCGGCGACGGCGTATCGTCTCCTGGGGCTCAGCCTGCTCGCCAGCGGGCGGTTTTCCGAGGGTGCCGAGCAGCTCGACCGCTGGGCGGCGCTGCCCGACCTGCCGCCGGAGGAGCAGGAAGCGACGGAGCAGGTGGAACGGGCCCGCCAGGCCGCCCGGTCGCTCGATGACGCACTGCGCGGAAAGGGGAGCTCGTGAACGACGACATTCGCGCGCTCACCGCCCAGCTGGCTGCGGACCCGGCGAGCCTGGTCTTCCTTCCCCTGGGCGAGGCGCTGCGCCGTCGCGGCCAGCACGACGTGGCGCAGAAAGTGGCGCTGGCCGGGTTGGGTCGGTATCCGCACCTGCCCGATGCCCACGACCTCTTTGCCCGGATCCTGGTCGATCGGAAGGACTTCGAGCGGGCGTTCGACGAGTGGGACATGACGCTGCGCCTCGATCCCCAGCACGCCGGGGCGCTCAAGGGTTTGGGTTTCCTCTACTACAAGGCCGGCGATCTGCCGCGCGCCCGGGAGCTGCTGGAAGCGGCGCAGCTCGAGAGCCCCGACGATCCGAGCGTGGTCGCGGCGTTGGCCCGGGTGCGGGCGGAATCGGGATCGGCGCCCGAGGCCGCGTCCGCCGGAGCGCCACCCCTGGCGCCCTCCACCGAGGCCGATCCGGTCGCGGCCCCGGCATCGGTTTTTGCGGGACTGGAAGGGGCCGAGAATGGACTGCTGCTGGTGGACACCGCCGGCCTTCGGCTGGGTGGCGGGCTGCTGGATCCATCGGGCGCCGATGTGGCCGATGTCGTGGCGGCGCACCTGGCGGGCGTGTCCCGCGAGGCGCAGCGGACCGTCCGGCTCCTGGACCTGGGCACCTGGGAGGCGGTCATCGTCGAGGCGCCGAAGGGCAACGCGGCGGTGGTGCCGGCCAACTCGGAATCGCTGCTGCTCCTGATGCGGGACGGGAGCGTGCCGCTGGGCCGGCTCCACGTCCTGGCCGACCGCGCCGCCAAGGCCGCCCGCCAGTGGATGGAAGGGATCGCGTGACCGCCTGGACCGATGCGCTCGAACTCATCACCCGGGTCTCCGGGATCCGGGGCGCGATGGTCGTCTCCGCGATCGACGGGATGGTCGTGGCCGAGTCGCTGATGGACGAGCTCAAGGGGAGTGCCGTGGCCGCGTTGGCCGCGAGCCTGACGGGCAGGATCGGACGGGCGACCGACGGCGCCGGGCGGGGGGCTCCGCGATTCCTCCAGCTGCAGGCGACCGGGGGCACCCTGCTGGTGGCGCCCCACGGTCCGGACCTGCTGATCGTCGCGGTGGCCGAACGCACGGTCAATGCCGGACTCGCGCGGCTGGAGATGTTCCGGGCCGCGGAGCTGGTGCGCTGATGCGCGCCGTCGAACCGTGGGTGGAGGGGCCGGTGGCGGCATTCCTCGCCGAGTCGGAGGCGCGGCTGGTGCTGCTGATGACCTCCTCCGGCCAGGTCGTGGCCCAGCACGGATTTGCCCGGGCGGTGGACGTGATGGGGGCCGCCGCGCTCGGCGCCGCGATCGTCGCCTCCACCGGGGAGATCGCCCGTACGCTCCAGTGGACCCCCTTCGGCGTGATGGTCCACCAGGGACCGGCACAATCACACTTCCTGGCCGCTTTCGAGACGCCGCGCGGCCGGTGGATCGCGCTGGTGGTGTTCGGGGGCGATACGTCGCTCGGCATCGTGCAGCTGTTCTTCGAACAATTGGTCAAGGATCTCGCCGCCGCGGTGCCCGCGGCCCCGCCGGCGCAGCCCGTGCTGGCGGAGAACTTCGAAAGCGAGCTCAATTCGAGCTTGCGATCGCTCTTCGGACGCTGACGCCATGTCCCTCGTCAACTTCACGACCCGCGAGATCACCTGCAAGATCGTCTACTATGGCCCCGGACGATCGGGCAAGACGACGAACCTGCACTATATATACGGTCGGGTGCCGGACACCCGGCGGGGGAAGATGGTCTCCCTCGCCACCCAGACGGACCGTACCCTGTTCTTCGACTTCCTCCCGCTGGAGCTGGGGCAGATCTCCGGCTTCACGACGCGGTTCCAGCTCTACACCGTCCCGGGGCAGGTGTACTACAACGCGACCCGCAAGCTGGTGCTCCAGGGCGCCGACGGCGTGGTCTTCGTCGGCGACAGCCAGGGACGCCGTCTCGAGGACAACATCGAGAGCCTCCAGAACCTGCAGACGAACCTGCTGGAGCAGGGGATCGACGTGCGCCAGTTCCCCACGGTGTTCCAGTACAACAAGCAGGATCTTCCTCCGGAGCTCATTCTGAGCGCCGCCGAGCTGGATGACGCCCTCAATTTCCGTGGCGCGAAGAGCTTCCCGGCCGACGCGGTCCACGGCAGCGGCGTCTTCGAGACGCTCAAGGGCATCTCCGAGCTCGTCCTCAAGCGCCTGGCGCAGAATTCCCCCGTGGGATGACCGACCAGCTCAACCCGCGGTTCCGCCTGGACAGCTACGTCGTCGGTGCGGCCAATCGGCTGGCCGTGACGGCGGCGCGCGCGGTGGCCGAGTCGCCGGCGACGGCCTACAACCCGCTCTTCATCTATGCCGGTCCCGGCCTCGGCAAGACCCACCTCCTGATGGCGATCGGCCACCAGGCCCGGACCATCGACCCGCAGCTCTCGGTCGAGTATGTGACCCTCGATGACTTCGTGGAGGCGTACAACGCCGCCATCGCGGCGGGCCAGGGTGATGCCTACCGGAAGCGCTACGCCGAGACGGGCGCCCTGCTGATCGACGACGTGCAGTTCCTGACCCACCGGCGCGAGGTGCAGGCGGAGCTCCTTCGGCTGGTCAACACGATGACGGCGGCGGGCCGTCAGATCGTGATGACGAGCGACCGCCCGCCGGCCGAGATCGAGGCGCTGGACGAGCGGCTGATCCAGCGCTTTGCCGGCGGGCTCGTCATCGACATCGGCGCCCCCGATTTCGAGACCCGTGTCGCGATCCTCCGCCGGCAGTGTGACGACCGGGGTGTGGCGTTCGCTCCCGGCGTCATCGAGGTCGTGGCGGAGATGGGGGCGGGGAACGTCCGGGAGCTGATCGGCGGGCTCAACCGCCTGGTCGCGGTCCAGTCGGTCAGCGATCGTCCGATCGACGCCGAGCGGGCGCGCGACGCCCTCGGTGGCGGGCCCCGGTCGACGGCACCGACGGGGGCCGGGTCGGTCCCGGGGAATGACGCCGCACCCCCGGCACCGCTGGAGACGGCGGAGTTCGACGCCTTCCTGAGCGAAGTGACGGTGACGCTGTCGCAGCAGGTCGAGGCGTGGCGCGCGCGCGTGGGCGAGGCGATCCTGCGCTGGGAAGGGGAGGGATATCGCACCGCGCGACTCACCGAACTCCTCGACCAGGAGGCGCCTCCCGATCCGGAGGCGACGCTCAAGAGTTTCGTCGCCGACGTCGAGCGGTTGCGGCGGTTGGAACGGGAGGCCGCCGAGCTGGATCCCGAGCTCGCCGGGGTCGCGGCGTTCCGCGATCCCGACGGGTTGGTGGCCGCCGAATCGCTCCTGGCCCGGGCCCGCTCCGGCGCCACGCCGCCGCCGGGACCTTCACCGTTGTGGCGGCTGGAGGAGTTCGCCGAAGGACCCTCCAACCAGGTCGCGGTGCGCGCCGCGGGGACGATCATCCACGAACCCGCGGTCAAGTACAATCCGCTCGTGATCGTCGCCGGCAGCGGGCTCGGCAAGACCCACCTGCTCCACGCCATCGGCAACCAGCTCGCCGCCGCACCGGAGTCCGTGGTGGCGTGCCTGGGTGCCCAGGACTTCACCGAGAACCTCATCGAGGCCATCGACCGTGATCGGGTGGCGCTCTGGCGGGCGCGGTATCGCCGGGTCACCGCGTTCCTGCTCGACGACGTGCAGCTCCTGGCCGGGCGCGACCGGAGCCAGGAGGAGCTCTTCTGGCTCTTCAACCAGCTGGCGGAGCAGGGGCGCCAGATGGTCTTCTCGAGTGCGGTGGCGCCGCGCGACCTGGTGGGCATCGAGCCGCGGCTGGTGAGCCGGTTGGAGGGTGGCCTGGTGGTGACGCTCGAGCCTCCCGGGCGCGACCTCCGGCTGATGGTCGCCCGCCGTGAATTGGTCGAGCGGACCGGTGCGGCGGACGATGAGCTGGCGCAGTATCTCGCGGCGCGGCCGGCGGATTCGCCCCGGGCGGTCCTGGGCCTGGTGCAGCGCGTGCTGCAGGCGGCGGAGGCCCAGCAGCTCCCGCCGAGCGCGGGGCTGGCGCGCGAGCTGCTCGAAGGGGCCACCGAGCGCCCGGCGCGCAAGAGCGGCGGCCGGCGCTCCAGCGGGATCGTGGTCTCGGCCAGCGGCGGCGTGAAGAGCGTCGAGAAGATGGTCTGGGCGTGGCCCGACACCGCCGACCGCCTGATCGAGGATCTCCGCTGATGGCGATCAAGGGATCCCTGAAGGAGGCGAGCCTTCCCGACGTGCTGCAGCTCCTTTCCCTGGGGCGCAAGAGCGGCTGCCTGGCGGTCGCGGACCGCCAGAACTTCGGGTACATCTACTTCGACGAGGGACGGATCTGTTTCGCGTCGATCGTCAACCGTCGCGACCGGCTCGGCGACCTCCTGGTCAAGAACGGGCGGATCTCCCAGTCGCAGCTGCAGCAGGCCGTGGATCTCCAGGAGGAGCTCCGCGACCAGAAGCTCGGCGAGATCCTCGTCAACAGCGGCGCCATCAAGCGGATCGACCTGGAGGAGTACATCCGGCTCCAGATCGAGGAGGCGGTGTACTTCCTGTTCACCTGGGCCTCGGGGACCTTCAACTTCGAGGCGGGGGTCCGCCCCGACCGCCAGGACTTCCTCGTCAACATCAATCCCGAGTCGCTCTTGCTCGAAGGGGCGCGCCGGGTGGACGAGTGGAGCCTGATCGAGAAGAAGATCCCGTCGTTCGACCTCATCTTTTCGCTCGACCAGAAGCACCTGGAGGGCTCCCAGGTCAGCCTCTCGCCGGAGCAGGAGCGGTTGCTCCCGCTCCTCGACGGCCGCCACGACATCCACCAGCTCGTGGAGGACAGCGGCCTGGTGGAGTTCGAGGTCGGCAAGGCGCTCTACGGGTTCATCACCGCCGGGTTCGCCCATCGGGTGGGGAGTTCGACCGGGGCCGCGGAGCCCAGTGTCAGCGCCGCGCGGGTGGACGAACATCGCAACCTCGGCATCGCCTTCTACAAGACCGGGATGCTCGATGAGGCGCTGCGGGAGTTCCGCCGGGTGGCCGACCTCCGCCCCTCGGAGGCCAGCGCGCCCTTCTACGTCGGGCTGATCGCGCTCAAGCAGGCCAAGTGGTCCGAGGCCGTCGAATCGCTCCGCCTGGCGCTGGATCGGGGCGGGCCGCGGTCGGCGGCGCTCTACAACCTCGCCTTCGGCCTGGAGCGGATGGGCAAGCTGGACGACGCCGAGGCGACCTACGGCGAGGCGGTGACCCGGGCGCGCGACGACGCGCGGATCATGACCGGCTGGGCGATCGCGGCGCTCAAGCGGGGCGACGCCTCCGTCGCGTCGGGGCGGCTGCAGCGCGCCCGGGAATTGTGGGGCGCGAAAGCACCGCCGGCGATCTGGTACTGGGCCACGGCGCTTGCCCATGCGGTCGAATCCGACCTGGAACAGGCGATCCTGGTGGCCCAGGAGGGTGTGACGGCCTTTCCCACGCACGCGGTGCTCAAGAACAACCTGGCGGTGCTCCTGGAGCTGACCGGCGATGTCGCCGGCGCGGAGGCGGCCGTCCGCGAGGGGTTGAGCGAGGATCCCTCGGTGCCGCAGTTGTCGAAGAACCTGGGCGACCTGCTCTATCGGGCCGGCAAGTACGACGAGGCGGACGAGGCGTACCAGCGCGCGGCCAAGCTCGCCCCCGACCTCGGCGACGACCTCTACTTCAAGCTCGGGAACATCGCGTTCCGCCAGCGCGACACCGATCGCGCGCGCGCCCAGTGGCAGCGGACCGTCGAGCTCAATCCCGATCACCAGCTGGCGCGGAGCAACCTGGAGTCGATGTCCTCCGAGGCCGCGGGATGATCGAGGCCGGTGACGTCGACGGCTTCGCCGCGCTCACGCGGACGATCTCGACGACCGCCGGGCTCGCGCTCGAGGGGTACAAGGACAAGTGCCTCCGGCGCCGGATCGCGGTGCGGATGCGGGCGCGCGGCGTCCACACCTTTGCGGACTACGAGCGCCTGCTCGGTCAGGATCCCGGTGAGTACGAGAAGCTCACCGACGCGCTCACGATCAACGTCACCCGATTCTATCGGAACGCCGACACCTGGGGCCGCCTGACGCGTGACCTCCTGCCCGAGCTCTGGGCCGCCCGTCAGGGTGCGGTGCGGGTCTGGAGCGCGGGATGCTCGTCGGGAGAGGAGCCCTATACGATCGCGATGCTCCTGGCCGCGGAGGCGGAGCGGAGCGCCCGGCGGTCGTGGCTGGAGCGCGGCAGCATCGTGGCGACCGACATCGACAAGGTGTGCCTGGAGCGCGCCCGTGCCGCGCGGTACCCGGAGGCGGCCTTCTCGGAGACGCCTCCGGCGCTGACCGCCCGGTACACCGTCCCGGTGCCGTCCGGGCGGGAGATCGTCCCTGAGCTCCGCGCGCTGGTCGACTGCCGTCGGGCCGACCTGTTCCTCGACCCCGTACCGGGGCCGTCCTTCGACCTCATCACCTGTCGCAACGTGATCATCTATTTCGATCGTGGCAGTCAGGAGCAGCTCTTTTCCCGGTTCGCGGACGCGCTGGTGCCCGGGGGCCTCCTGGTGCTGGGCAAGGTGGAGACCCTCTTCGGGCCGGTGCGGGAGCGGCTCGAGCTCATCGACGTGCGCGAGCGGATCTTCCGGAGGCCGGCGTGACCGGCCCTGACGCCGTCATCGTCAAGGTGGCTGAGCTCCGCGCCGGTGGGGCCGGCGCCGAACTCGTCACCCTCGGCCTGGGAAGTTGCGTCGCGATCATCCTCCACGATGCCGAGGCGCAGGTGGGCGGGATGGCGCACGTGATGCTCCCGTCGAAGTCCCTCTCGCATCGCGGTGCGGCGCAGGCGGCCAAGTTCCCCGAGACCGCGGTGCCGGCGCTGATCGAAGCGATGGCGGCGCTCGGCGCCCAACCCCGGCGGATGTCGGCGCGCCTGGTCGGAGGCGCCAGCATGTTCGCCGCGTTGACGCCCATGGGCGCGGTCCAGATGGGGGAGCGCAACGTGGTGGCCAGCCGCCAGGCGCTCGCGCTGGCGGGGATCCCGGTCGTGGGCGAGGCCACCGGTGGGACGGCGGGGCGGTCGGTGCGTCTCTTGGTGGCCGATGGGTCGGTCTCGATCCGGACGCTGGCCGATGGCATCCGCAAGCTCTGACCTGCCGTCGGTCCTGGTGGTCGACGACAGTGCCCTGTTCCGTCGGGTGCTGACCGAGATCATCGACGCGACCGGCGAGTTCCGGGTGGCGGCCACCGCGCGCGACGGCCTGGACGCGCTGCGGAAGCTGCACAAGTACGTGCCGGACATCGTCACGATGGACCTGGAGATGCCCGAACTCGACGGGCTGGGCACCATCGGCTACATCATGTCCGAGTCGCCCCGGCCGATCGTCGTGGTGAGCGCGTACGCCGGAGCGGGGACCGCCGGCGCCATCCGCGCGCTCGAGCTCGGCGCCGTGGAGCTGGTGCCGAAGGAACTCGATCCGTCCACCGAGTCGATCCGACGGCTCGCCCCCAGGATCCTCGCGGCGCTTCGGGCGGCGCGGGCCGCGGACATCCATCGGGTGAGCCCGCTCGCGCGCCCCCCGCGGCCGGAGCCGCCCCGGTCGGCCGACGTCTTTGCCTTGCCGGGCCGGGCCCGCTGGTGCGTCGCGATCGCCGCATCGACCGGCGGGCCCCGGGCGTTGGCCGAGGTGGTCCCGGCGCTCAAGCCGGGGCAGGGGGCCGCGGCCCTCATCGTCCAGCACATGCCGCCAAAGTTCACGCGCTCCCTGGCGGAGCGGCTGGCCACCCAGAGCCGCATGACCGTGGTCGAGGCGGAGGATCAGGCGCCGGTGCTGGCCGATACCGCGTACATCGCCCCGGGCGATTATCATATGCGGGTGACCGCCGGCGAGAACGGGATCCGGATCGTGCTGGGCCAGGACGCGGCACAGCACGGGGTCCGCCCCGCCGCCGATCCCCTGTTCGAGTCGGTGGCCCAGGTCTTCGGACGCCGCAGCGTGGGCGTGGTGCTCACCGGCCTCGGTCGCGATGGCGCCGCGGGGCTCAAGCAGATCCACGATGCCGGCGGGGTCGGCGTGGCACAGGATCGGGAGAGCGCCACGATCTATGGAATGCCCAAGGCCGCCTTCGAGTCGGGTGGGGCCGACGCCGTGCTCCCGCTGGACCGGATCGCCGGGCGCATCGGCGAGGAGCTCGAACGGATGAAGCGCGGATGACCGCCACGGCGGTGCGCTACCTCGAGCTGACCGCCGGAGGCCGCCGCTACGGATTGCCGGTCTCCCAGGTGGTCGAAGTGGGCGAACCGGGCCCGGTGCTCGCGGCACCGACCCAGGCGCCGTCCCTCCGCGGCGTAAGCGAGGCGCGGGGCAGGCTCGTCCCGGTGCTGCACCTGGCCGCTTTCCTGGCCGGTGCGCCGTGCCCCTCCGAGCGGGGGACCGCCTTGGTGCTGGTTCGTTCCGGCGACGGCGCCGGAGACGGCCTGGTGGCGCTGGAAGTGGATGACGTCTTTGCGGTGGTGCGCGGGCCGGTGCTGCCGGCCGCCGAGCTGCCCTCGCTGCCCTGGGCCACCGGCCTGGCGCAGCGGGACGATGGGACCCTCCCGATCCTTGACCTCAGCACGCTTGCGGATCGACTCCGCGGCCTCGGAGTTCCGGCATGACGACGACCGGCGATGAGATCCAGATCGTGACCTTCCGCGTCGGGACGCAGGAATTCGGCCTGAACGTGTTCCAGGTCGAGCGCATCCTGCGCTACGAAGCGCCCTCCGCACTGCCGAAGGCGCCCGATTTCCTCGAGGGCGTGGTGCAGTTCGACGGCAGCGTCGTTCCCGTCGTCGACCTGCGCAAGCGGCTCACCCTTCCGGCGGAGCGGCAGGAGGACACCCGGCTGATGGTGCTGGATGTCGACGGCCAGCGGGTCGGGATCATCGTCGATCAGGTGCTCGACGTGCTGCGGGTGGACGGTGGTGCGGTCACGGCCCCGCCCCCGATCGTGCGCGGGCTCGCGGCCGAGTACATCAGCGGGCTCCTGGCGCAGGGTCCGCGCACCGTCGTCATCCTGAATGCCGGGCGCCTGTTGACATCCAAGGAACGGCTGGCACTCGCCAAGGTCGGCGCCGCCTGACCGCCCCCATCCCATGACCGACACCCTCATCGAACCACTCCGCGCCGAGTACCAGGCGATCGCTGCCCGCGTCGATGCCGTCACCGGCTTTGCCGAGCGGGAGGGGCTGAAGCGGGAGATCATCGCGTTCTTCAAGCGGGTCGACGGCGCCCTCACCGACCTGACCCAGCTGAAGGAGGACATCCGGACGCTGGTGGAGAAGTACAAACAGGTGAGTGCGGCCTCCGACACCGCCCAGGCCCCCCAGTTCACCGGCGCGCGCCCGATCGTGCAGGTCGATCACATCGGTGCCTCGACCTTCATCGAGAAGGGGTGGAGCCTCATCTCCCTCGGCGATTACGCCGGGGCCATCCAGGCGCTGCAGAAGGCGCTGGCGCTCTCGCCCAACGAGGTGCAGGCGCAGTCGCTCCTGGGGTGGGCGCAGATGCTCCACGAGGAGTACGATGACGCCCTCGCCACCTTCTCCAAGGTGCTGATGAAGGAGCCGGCCAACTCGCTGGCCCGCATCAACGTCGGCTACATCTGCCTGAAGAAGCGGATCTTCGGCGAGGCCATCGAGCACCTCTCCAAGGCCATCCGGCTGGACAACGACCGCAAGGCCACGCTGTACGCCCACTACTACCTCGGCCTGGTGTACCTGGAGCGCGAGATGTTCGAGGACGCCCAGGTGTTCTTCCAGAAGACCCTCCAGCTCGGTCCCAATCTGATCGAGGCGTTCTACGAACTGGGCCGGGCGCAATGGTTCGCCGGAGAACCCGACGCCGCCAAGCAGACCTGGACCGACGGGCACAAGGCCAACAAGTTCAATCCGTGGGGCAAACGCTGCAAAGAGATGCTCGACCTGGTCGCCTCGGGAGGAGAGCCGCCGCGCTCACCGCCGGCCTGATCCTGGTCGGATGGGCGGCGCTCATCGGTGGCGCGCCTCCGGACTCCCTCCAGAGCATCCGCGTCGGCCGGGTGACGGCCTACGCCACCGCGCCACATCTCGACCTGGCCACGGCGCTGGCGGATCTGGCCGACCGGCCCGCCGCCTGGCCCGGCCTCGGCGTGCGGGACGCCGGTCCGCTGCGCCTGATCGTGGTCGCGGACAGCAAGGCGTTCGGCGCCGTGACGCGTGGGCGGGTACCGGGCTGGGGTGCCGGCGTGGCCCTCCCTTCGGCGCGGATCATCGTGCTCCGCGCCGACCTTCCGGACGTGACCACCACCCTTCGACATGAACTTGCGCACGTGGTGCTGCACGGCGCCATCCGGACCCGCGTGCCGCTCTGGTTCGACGAGGGGTACGCGACCGTCGCGTCGGGCGGGTGGGACCTGAGTCAGCGGTTCGCACTCCATCTGTCCGTGGCACTGGGTGGGGTACCGGAGTTCCGGGACCTCGACGGGGCACTGCGGGGGACGGAGCCCACGGCCGATCGCGCCTACGGGTTGGCCGCGGCCGCCGTCCTCGGCCTGGCCCGCCGGATCCCCGGTGGGGACCTGGGTCCGCTCCTCTCCCAACTCGCGGAGGGCCAGTCCTTCGATTCCGCGGTGCATCTGGTGACCGGGCGGACGCTGCCCCAGTTCGAGTATGAATGGCGCCACGACACCCGGCGTCAGTACGGCGGCGTCACCTGGGTCGCCGGGGCGGGGCTCTGGCTGCTGATGACCTTCGGGGTCGTGATGGCGTGGGCACTGCACCGGCGGATCGAGGCGCCACGACGCGCCGCACTCGACGTCGACTGGCCCGCCCCCGAGCCGGAGCAACTTGACCATCACGATCCGACCGGCTAACCTCCTGCGATATGTCGACTTCCAGCACTCCCGGCCGTACCGCAGGATCCGTTCTCGGCCGGAAGAACTTCCTGTTGTTGGGCGCCGGTGTGCTCGTCCTGGTGGCGGGCTACGTCCTGCTCACCAGCGGGCATCCGTCGTTCGCCGCCGCGGTGCTGGTCCTCGGCTACTGCGTCCTCGTCCCTCTCGGCCTCGCCCTGTAGGGTCGGGAGGACCGCTCGGGGCGAATAGCTCAGCGGTTCAGAGCGCCTGCCTTACACGCAGGATGTCGGGGGTTCGAATCCCTCTTCGCCCAGTCTGCCGGAGTCCCCGCCGGCGCGATCTGTCCGTCGGCCACCCCTCAGTGGAGGCGTAGTGATGACATTGCTGCAGCGTCCCACCTCGACCCTCCGACCCGGTGCCATCCTGACCGGCTTGATGCTCGTGGGAGCTGTCGTGCCCGGGGCCGCCCAGATCCCGTTGCAGCAGCGGACGGTCAACCACGCTCCCCGCCTGCTGGTGGCCAACCCCTCCATCGACCGGGCCGCCGACTCGGCAGCCTCCGTCGCGATCGGGGACGGGATGCGGCAGCGGATGCCCCACACCGCGGGCGACCGGTTCGTGGTGGTGACCCGCAAGGAGATGGGCGACGCGCTCGACCAGTTCGGTTTTCCGCGGGACGCCATCCTGACCCCCGAAGTGGCGCGCAAGCTGGCCAGCGCGCTCAACGCCCGGATCCTGGTCACCAGCGTGCTGGGGAAGGACGGCGGGTCGCGCTATCGCCTGGTGGCCCGATTCGTCGGTTTGAGCGATGACGCGGGGCGGACGATCGTGCAGGTGCAGGGGCAGGGCCAGTCCCTTGACGCCTTCGGGGCGGCGGGGGCCGACGCGTTCGAGGCGGCGCTGCGGGCCCACCAGGACGCGAAGGCCTGCCTCGACAAGCTGCAGGATGTGAAGCCCGATTCGACCAAGGCCGGCGACCTGGCCCGGCACGCGCTGCGCACCGATCCGGACAACGGGTTGGCGCATTTCTGCCTGGCCCAGTCACTCAAGTCACAGCACGCCCCCGACTCCGCCTGGGTCGGCGAGCTCGACCGTGCCGTGCAGGGCGACTCGCTGAGCCTTCCGGCGATGACGCAGCTGGCCCAGTACTACCAGGCCCACGCCGACACCGCCGCGGTGGTGCTCAAGTTCCAGCAGATGGTGCAGGCGGCCCCGACCAACGTGCCGCTGATCGAGGCGGCGTCGAAGGTCTTCCGCCAGTATGGGCATCCGGAGGCGGCCGAACAGGTGGCCGATCGCGGCATCGCGCTCGATTCCACCGACGCCGCCATGTGGGACTTGAAGAGCAGCGCGTGCGTCTATCAGTCGAAGTACACCTGCGCCGTCCACGCCCTGGAAGAGCTCCTGGCGGCGGACAGCACCAAGGGTGACTCGATGTTCTACGTCCGCCTGACCGTCACCGCGGCCGCCAACACCGACACCGCCTCGCTGGTACAGTCCGCCCTCAAGTGGGGCCAGGTGGGGCTGCGGAAATATCCGGGGAACGCCACGTTGCTGGGACAGCTGCTGACCCTGTACTCGACGTCGAAGATGTGGGACAGTGTCGTGGCGTTCACCAGCCGGGTGATGGCGCTCGACTCGACCGACATGACCACCCCGCAGGCGACCATCCAGGCGCTGACCGCGGCCAAGCAGCGTTTCGACTTCGTCGACTCGCTGGCGCGGCGGGTCATTGCCCGGGGCGATGCCCAGGCCAAACAGAACGTGGCCGGCATGCTGGTGAACGCCGGCCTGCCGTTGCTCCAGGTCAAGCCGCCGGTCGCCGACACGGCCGGGATGCTCTTCACCACCGCCATCGCCGCGATGGACTCGACCAACTCGGTCTGGGCCACGGCGCACTACCTCAACGGGATCGCGGCGTTCATCGGCGTGACGCAGATGGACTCCGTGACGCTGGCGACGAAGAACTGCGACCGCGTCAAGGTCGAGGCGGCCAGGCTGGTGCAGGCCCGGGCCGACCTGACCGTCGGCAAGTCCTCCACCCAGGCGCAGATCGCCCAGCAATCGGCGACCTACCTCGGATACATCGACAAGTACGAACCGCACGTCACGTCGATGCTCAAGGCGTTCAAGTGCCAGTAAGGCCCCTACCGTCGGGCCGGGGCGGCGTGTATTATTGCGCCCGCCGTGCAGGGGCTGTAGCTCAGCTTGGTTAGAGTGCCGCACTGTCACTGCGGAGGTCGCGGGTTCGAGCCCCGTCAGCCCCGCTCACTGCACGATGTCCCGCACCCCGGAAGCCCAACAGCTCCCGGGGTGTCGGCCTTTCCGGCCTGTTCGTGAACCCTCCCGCGCCCTCCCATGTGCCGGTCCTCGCCGGTCCCCTGCAGGCCGTCGCACCCGGCGCCCGCCGCGTGGTGGACGCGACGCTGGGCCACGGTGGGCACGCCGCACTCTTCCTCGCGTCGGGCGCCGAGGTGCTGGGGGTCGATCGCGATCCGGATGCCCTCGAGATCGCCCGGCATCGCCTGGCAGGCGCGGCGGTCACCTTCCTGGCCGGATCCTTCGGCGACGCGGCAGTGCACCAGGCGGTCGTCGAGTTCCGACCCGATTTCATCCTGCTCGACCTCGGCGTGTCGTCCCGCCAGCTGGACGAGGATCCCAGGGGATTCACCTTCCGCCCCGGAGCGCCGCTCGACATGCGGATGGACCGCACCGGCCCCACCGCCGCCGACGTCCTGAACACGGCGGACGAGGCCGAGCTCACGGCGATCTTCCGGGATTTCGGCGATGAACGCCGGGCCCGCGGACTCGCCCGGGAGGTCGCGCGCCGGCGCACGAGGGCGCCGTTCGCCGTCAGCGACGACCTGGTCAACGCCATTCGGGCCGTGCTCGGACCGCAGTCCGGCGCCGCGGACTTTGCGCGCCTCTTCCAGGCGGTGCGGATCGCGGTCAACGGCGAGCTTGAGGTGCTGGAGCGGTCGTTGCCCCTCTTCCGGGATGCCCTGACGCCGGGCGGGACGCTCGCCGTCATCAGTTATCATTCGGGTGAGGACCGGATCGTGAAGCGCTATTTTCACGAATGGGCGCGCGCCTGCGTCTGCCCCCCCGAACAGCCGGTGTGCACCTGCCGCGGTCGTCCCCTCGGCGCCGCCGAACCGCGACGCGCGATCACCGCCGACGCCGCCGAGATCGAGGCCAATCCCCGCTCGCGCAGCGCCAGGCTCAGGATCTTCCGGAAGGCCGAATGACATTGAAGGGCCGCCATTGGGTGATGCTCTGGCTGGTGGTGTTCCTCGCCGTGGCGGGAGTGGTGGTGGCGCGCTCGACCGCCGGGCTGGCCACCGCCCGGGCGCTCGGTGATGCGCGCGAGGAGCGCGCGGCGCTCGAAGCCCGACGCGGCGACCTCGAACGGCGGATCCGTGAGGGCTCGAGCCGTCAGGTGCTGATCCCGCGCGTCGAATCTTCGTTGGGCCTCCACCTTCCCTCCGACAGCGACTTCGTCCTCTTCCAGCCCGCTCCGGCGGGGACCGGCGGACACTGATGGCCCGCGCCGAGGTGCGGCTCGGGGTCGTGCAGGCCGGCCTGGTGCTCGCGCTGGCTGCGATCGTCGGCCGCGCGGCCTATGTCCAGGTGTGGCAGGGGGCGACCTACGCCCGGGAGGCCGCCAAGGATCGCACCGAGCACCTGATCCTGCCGGCCCGGCGCGGCACCATCCGTGACCGCAACGGCGTGCCGCTCGCGGTGACCCAGGAGTACTACCACGTCGGGGTGGCGCCGAACGAACTCGCCGATCGCGATGCCGCGGTGCGCCAGCTCTCCCGCGCGCTCGGCATCAACACATCGCGCTTGCGCGCCGACCTTCGGGGCCCCCGCCGATGGTTGTATTACTACGGCCCCTTCAGCGCGGCGCAGGTCGATCCGGTCCGCAGCCTCCACGGCGTACACCTCGATCGCGAATACGCCCGGTTCTACCCGGCGCGCGGCCTGGCCCGCCCCATCATCGGCGCCCTGGCCTCCGACAGCGCCCGGGGGGCGTCGGGGCTCGAATTGGTCCTCGATTCGGTGTTGCGCGGTGAACCCGGAGCGGCGGTGGTCATCAAGGACCGCGCCGGCCGGACCTACGACTCGCCCTCGCGCCAGGTGCGCGATCCGGTGGCTGGCGGCGACGTGCTCCTCACCATCGACGCGGAGCTGCAGGACATCGCGGAGCAGGGGCTCGCCGAGGCGCTGCAGGCCCTCCACGCCGAAGGCGGGGACGTCGTCTTCCTCGACCCGCGCACCGGTGAAGTGCTGGCGCTCGCGTCACGTCAGAGCGCCGCGAGCGGGGACGCCGGGGTCCGCCCCTCCACCATCACCGATCCGTTCGAGCCCGGCTCGACGGCCAAGCTCTTCACCGCGGCGGCCCTCCTGGCCGATCGGCTGGTCGACAGTACCGCGACGGTGAGTGGTCACGACGGTCACTGGCTGATGCCCATCAACAGCCGGGGCGAGACCCGCCCCATCGACGACGTGCATCCGCTGCACGGGCGGGTGACCCTCGCCGAGGCGATCGGCGTGTCGAGCAATATCGCGATGGCGCAGTTCTCCTCCCGCCTCACCGACGACCAGCAGTATGACATGCTCCGCAACTTCGGCTTCGGCAGCCCGACCGGGATCGAGTTCCCGGCGGAGTCCCGCGGGCGGCTGACCCGTCCCGACCAATGGACCTCGCTCTCGCGCGCGAGCCACGCGATGGGCTACGAGATGGGCGTCACCCCGCTCCAGCTGGCGGCGGCCTACGCCGCGATCGCCGACGACGGCGTCCTCCTCACGCCGACCCTGGTCAAGGAGATCCGCGGACCGGATGGACGGATCCTGTATCAGCACCGCCCGGAGCCGGTGCGGCGCGCGGTGTCCCCGGAAGTGGCGGCCAGGTTGCGGGCCTTCATGCGCGGTGCGGTCGCGGAAGGGGGCACCGGTGAGCGGGCCCAGCTTGCCAACTACCAGCTCATCGGCAAGACCGGCACGGCCAAGCACTTCGAGAACGGCGTGTATGTCCAGGGGGAGTACGTCGCCAGTTTTGCGGCCTTGTTCCCCGCCGACGACCCGCAACTCGTCGTCATCGTGAAGCTCGATGCACCGAGGGGGGAGTTCGGCGGCGCCACGGCGGCGCCGGTGACCCGCACGATGCTCGAACAGGCGCTGGCGAGCCGCCGGGTCGCGATCGACCGGTCCCGCCTGACCGAACGCCTCGCCTCCTCCCTGCCGGTGGCGGCGGCCCCGGATCCGACCGACCCCGACCCGTCGATGGTCGTGATCCCCTGGCCACCGGTACCCGACTCGGCGGCGTCGACCCCCGTCACGGTGCCCGCCGTGATCGGTTCGACGGTGCGTCAGGCGTCGCTCGCCCTCCATCGCCGCGGATTCAGGGTCGATCTGCGCGGCCTGGGACTCGTGGAACGGACCGACCCCGGCGCCGGCGCATCCGCACCCCGCGGCACCACCATCACCGTCTGGACCCGCTGATGCGCTCACTCACCGACCTGTGCGCCGCCTTGGCCCGCGCCGATCTCCTCGTCCAGGCCCCCGCGGGTGACGTGACGGTCGGGTCCATCGAGACCGACAGCCGACTGGTCCGTCCCGGTGCGCTCTACATCGCGGTCCGTGGCAGCCAGGTCGACGGGCACAAGTTCATTTCCGATGCCGTGGCCCGGGGTGCCGTAGCGGTGGTGGTGGAGCGGTCCACCGGCGCCACGCTGCCGGAGGTGGTCGTGTCGGACGGCCGCCTTGCCGCGAGCGCCCTGGCCCGTCACTGGTATGACGATCCTTCCGCCGGGCTCACGCTGATCGGCATCACCGGCACCAACGGCAAGAGCACCACCACCGGGATCGTGCGCCACCTGTTCAATGCCGAGGGCACCGCGGGCAGCATCGGGACCCTCGGCGCCTTCGACGGCGCCGGGCTCGCGGTGCCGTCGACCGCGGGGGTGCTGACGACGCCGGGGCCGGTGGATCTCCAGGCGACCTTCGCCGCGCTGGTGGCCCGCGGGGTACGGACGGTCGCGATGGAGGCCTCATCCCACAGCCTCGATCAGGGCCGGCTCGACGCCGTGCGCTTCCGGGCGGCGGTCTTCACCAACCTGACCCGCGAGCATCTCGACTACCACGTCACGATGGAGGCGTACCTCGCGGCCAAGCTCCGGCTCACCGCGCTCCTCGAGGCCGATGGCGTGGAGATCGTCAACCGCGACGACGACGCGTGGCTTGCCATACCACCGACGCCGCCCTCCCGCCGCCTCACGTTCGGCGTGCATCCCGACGCGGCGGTCCGGGCCGAGGACGTCGTGACCGACCCGGCGGGGACCACCTTCGCGCTCCGGAGCCGTTGGGGGAATGCGGACGTCCGGACGCCGTTCCTCGGCGACTTCAACGTGGCCAACGCGCTCGGCGCCATCGCCGCGGCACTCGCGCTGGGGCGCCCGTTCGCCGAAGTGGTGGAGCGCATCGCCACCGCGCCGCAGGTGCCGGGACGGATGGAGGTGCTCCACCGTGGTGAGTTCGTGGTCCTCTGCGACTACATGCACACCCCCGACGCCTACGAGCGGGTCCTCGGCACCCTCCGCCCCCTCACACCGGGTCGGTTGATCGTGCTCTTCGGCTGCGGCGGAGATCGCGACCGCGGCAAGCGGCCGATGATGGGACGCATCGCGGTGGAGCGGGCCGACCTGGTCATCCTCACCACCGACAACCCGCGCACAGAAGACCCCGAGCGGATCCTCGCCGACATCCTCGCCGGCACCGCGGGTGCCCCGGCGGGCAAGGTGGTGACGATCCCGGACCGGGAAGAGGCGATCCACGCGGCGGTGGCGCTGGCCGGTGCCGGTGACACGATCATCCTGGCGGGGAAGGGGCCCGACCGATACCAGATCTACGGCACCGAGAAGGTCCCGTTCGACGAACCGGGGATCGTGGCCAGCGCGGTGGGGCGGCGGTGAGTCGCTGGTCCAGGGCGGCGGTGGCCGAGGCGCTCGGTGTCCCGGTGCCGGGCGCCGGCTTCGGGTCGATCTCGACCGACACCCGGACCCTCACGGCGGGCGCGCTCTTCGTGGCGCTCGCCGGCGCTCGATTCGACGGACACGACCATCTCGCGGCCGCCAAACGTGCCGGCGCCGCGGCCGCGGTCGTGCGACGGGGTACCGCGGCGGTCGAGGGGCTCCCGTTGGTCGAGGTGGACGACACCCTCGTCGCGTACGGTCACCTGGCCCGGGCCCGCCGGCGCGAGATCCACGGGCCGGTCGTCGCCATCACGGGGAGTAACGGAAAGACCAGCACCAAGGAATTCCTCGCCGCAGTCCTCGGCACGGCGTATCGGGTCCACGCCACCGCGCAGAACCTGAACAACCTGGTGGGCGTGCCGCAGACCATCCTGGCGGCGCCACCCGGCACCGACGCGCTCGTCATCGAGGCGGGCGCGAGCGAACCGGGAGAGCTGGCGCGGGCGCGTGCCATCATTGAACCCACGGTGGTGGTGATCACCAACGTCGCGCCATCTCATCTCGATGGATTCGGGTCGGTGGCGGGGATCCTGGCGGAAAAGCTCTCGCTCGCCGCGGGAGCACCGCTCGCGGTGGTGGGTGCGGAACCGCCGGCGCTTGCCGCCGGCGCCCGCACGATCGCGGCGCGGGTGCTGGTGGCGCCCGCACCGGTGGCCACGGTCGATCGGGAGGGGCGGGCGTCGTTCACCGCCGACGGACACGCCGTGACGCTCGCGGTGCGCGGACTGCAGCAGGCCGGCAACGCGCTGCTGGCGTGGATGGTGGGCACGGAACTCGGGTTGGCGCCGACGGCGATGGCGACGGCGCTCGGCCGCACGATGCTCCCCGGCGGTCGGGGTCAGCTGCTGCAACACGGCGGGCTCACGGTGCTCGACGACAGCTACAACGCCAATCCCGCCTCGTTCCTGGCGGCGATCGCCACGGCGCAGGCGATGCGTGCCGGGCGCCGGCTGGTCTTCGTGGCCGGCACGATGAAGGAGCTGGGGCCAGGGTCCACGATGTACCATCGGGAGGTGGCGGCGGCGCTGGTGGCGCTTCACCCCGACCTGCTGGCGGCGGAAGGGGAGTTCGTGCCGGCGCTGGAGTCCCATCGGGCGGCCCTAGGCAATGCGCTCCTGACGGCGCCTGACGCCCCGGCCCTCGGCGCCTTGCTCCGGGAGCGCCTGCGCGGGGACGAACTCATCGTCCTCAAGGCGTCCCGCGGCGCGGCGCTGGAACGTATACTTCCCTATCTCGGTCTCACCCCGACCACTTCGCACTGAGGGACGATGTTCTACCATCTACTCGCTCCCCTCGGCAGCAAGTACCTCCTGTTCAACCTGTTCAACTACTTGAGCTTCCGCGCGGCCGGTGCCACCGTCACTGCGCTGGTGATGGCGTTCGTCGTGGGGCCCGGGATCATCCGGCGCCTGCGCGCGCACAAAGTGGGGCAGGTCATCCGGGCCGAGGGCCCGGCCAGCCACCAGGGGAAGCGAGGCACCCCGACGATGGGCGGGCTGATCATCCTGCTCTGCACCATCGTGCCGACCCTCCTGTGGGCCCCGCTCACCAACCGCTTCGTGCTGGTGGCCATCGGCGCCACGATCTGGATGGGTGCCATCGGCTTCATCGACGACTACCTGAAGGTGGTGCAGGGGCGGTCGCGCGGGTTGGTGGCCAAATGGAAGCTCGCCGGGCAGGTCACCTTCGGCGTGGCGCTGGGCATCACCCTGCTCGTCTGGCCGGCGGTGCCTCCCGACACCATTCCGGCGTCGGCCACGACGGTACCGGTCTTCAAGTACGTGGTGGTGATGATGGCGCCGGTGCTCTATGTGGTGTTCGTGACCGGCGTGGTCACCGGCTTCTCCAATGCGGTCAACCTCACCGACGGCCTCGACGGCCTGGCCACGGGGCTCACGGCCATCGCCGCGGGCGCCTTTGCGCTCTTCGCGTACATATTCGGCCGGGTCGACGTCACCCAGTATCTCTTCCTCTTCTACCTGCCGGGGGCGGGGGAATTGGCGGTCTTCTGTGCGGCGCTGATGGGGGCCGCCCTCGGGTTCCTCTGGTTCAACGCGCACCCCGCCGAAGTGTTCATGGGCGACACCGGGAGCCTCGCCATCGGCGGGGCCTTCGGCACCATCGCGATCCTCCTCAAAGCCGAGTTCCTGCTGGTGATCCTCGGCGGGGTGTTCGTGGCGGAAACGGTGTCGGTGATGATCCAGACCGGCACCTTCAAGTGGTTCAAGCGGACCCGGGGCAGGGAATACGCCGACGCGCACCGCGTGTTCCGGATGGCGCCCCTTCACCACCACTTCGAAAAGCTCGGGTGGCCGGAAGCGACGGTGGTGACCCGATTCTGGATCCTCGGTATCTTCTGCGCGCTCCTGGCCCTCGGCACACTCAAGGTCCGCTGATGCTCGATCGCTGGCTGCGGGACGGGCGGGAGGTCGCCGTCATCGGACTCGGACGGAGCGGCATCGCCGCCACGCGGCTCCTGCGCTCCCGCGGCGTACCGGTCTATGCCAGCGACTCCGGCCCCGGCGGCGATCCGCAGCAGCTGGAGGAACTCCGGGGGGCCGGTGCCGCGGTCGACACCGGCGGCCACGACCTTTCCCGGATCGGCAGGTCGCAGGTGGCCGTGGTGTCGCCGGGCATCCCGCCGGAGGCACCACCGCTCCAGGCCGCGAGGCGCGCCGGTGTCCCGGTCATCGCCGAGGCGGGACTGGGCCTGGCCGAGCTGCCGCACACCCGCACCATCTGCATCACCGGGACCAACGGGAAGACCACCACCACGGCGCTGGCGGGACATCTGTTGCAGGTGGCCGGCAAGGGTGCGGAGGTGGCCGGGAACATCGGGCGACCGGTCTGCGACGTGGCGCTCGAGGCCTCCCCGCCGGAGTGGCTGGTCGTCGAGCTGTCGAGCTTCCAGCTCCACGACATGCCGCAGCTGGCCCCGACCATCGGTGCGCTCACCAACCTCGCGCCGGATCACCTCGACCGGTACGCCAGCCTCGGGGACTACTATGGTGACAAGGCGCGGCTCTTCCGGAATGCCGGCCCCGGATCGGTCTGGATCGTCAACGGCGACGACGTCGCAGTCCAGGAGCTCATCCGCGGGGTCGCCGGGACCGTGCTCCGCTTTTCGCTGACCCATCGGGCCGATGCCTGGTTCGATCGGCCCGCCGGACAGTTGATGCTGCACGATGCCGCCGTGTTGCCGCGGACGGAGCTGCCGCTCCTCGGCGACCACAACGTGGCCAACGCGTTGGTGGCGGCACTCGCGACCGTGCAGGCGGGAGGCGACCTCGACAGGATCGCCGCAGGATTGCGGAGCTTCCGCGCATTGCCGCACCGGATGGAGCCGGTCCGCGAAGTGGGCGGGGTGCTCTGGATCAACGACTCGAAGGCGACCAACGTCGCGTCCACCGACGTGGCGGTCCGCGCGATGACCCGGCCCTTCGTGCTCCTTCTGGGCGGGCGCCACAAGGGCGAGCCCTACACCAGGCTGGCGGAGGGGTTCGACGGACGCTGTCGGGCGGTGATCGCCTTCGGTGAATCGGCGGCGCTGGTGGAGGGGGATCTCGGCGCGCGGGTCCCGGTGGTGCGGGGCGGGGACTTTGCGGATGTCATAACCCGGGCGCGAGCCCTGGCCCGGCCAGGCGATGCGGTCCTTCTCTCACCGGCCTGCTCGAGCTACGACATGTTCAGGAACTACGAGGAGCGCGGGGCGCGCTTCCGCGCCGCCGTCGAGGCGATGTGAGCGCGACCGCGATCCGGCATCCGGGAGAGCTCCGGTGGGAGACCCGGCTCCTGGCGGTCATCACGGCGACGCTCGTCGTCTTCGGGATCGCGTCCAGCTATGGTGCCGCGAGCCTCCTGACCGACCGCGCCGGTGTCAACATCGGGATGTCGTTCGCGTTGAAGCAGCTCTCCGGCGCAGTGGGGGGCGGGATCCTGCTCCTCATCGCGGCGCGGATGGACTATCACCACTGGCGTCGGCTCGCGTGGCCGCTCCTCGGGTTCACGGTGCTGGCGCTCCTGATCCCGCTCCTGCCTTTTACCCACCGGATCGCACCGAGCATCCACGGGGCCCGTCGCTGGATCGACGTGGGGCCCGTCAACTTCCAGCCTTCCGAGCTGGCCCGCCTGGCGGTGGTGGTGTGGGCGGCCACCCTTGCCGCCAAGAAGGGCGACCAGCTCCGCGATTTCAAGCGTGGCGTGATGCCGTTCGTGATCGTCATCGGGTTCGTCTCGCTCCTGATCCTGCTGGAGCCCAACCTCTCGATGGCCACCCTCGTCGCGTTCATCGCCGGCGTCGTGCTCTTCACCGCCGGGGCCAAGATCGGGCACTTCCTCCTGCTCGGCGGCATCGGCACCGTGCTGGTGTGGCACAAGATCGTCGATACCCAGTACCGTGCCGCCCGGCTGCTCACCTTCCTCAACCGGGACGAGGCGTCGAGCCAGGCGAGCTTCCAGATCACCCAGTCGCTCGTGGGGATGGGATCGGGACGGATCTTCGGCGTGGGGTTCGGCGCCGGTCAGCAGAAGCTCGGTTACCTGCCATTCGGTTACTCCGACTTCCTCTTCAGCGTCATCGGGGAGGAGTGGGGCTTCGTCGGCGTCTGCGTCGTCGTGTTCCTCTTCGGGCTCTTCGTCTGGCTCGGGTTCCGGATCGCGCGCACCGCGCCGGACGCCTTCGGGCAGTACCTCGCGGCCGGCATCACCAGCGCAGTCGGCATCACCGCTTTCCTTCATATGGCGGTGACCCTGGGCCTGATGCCCACCACCGGCCTCACCCTCCCGTTCATGTCCTACGGCCGGTCGAGCCTGGTCATCACCCTCCTCGGGACCGGGATCCTGCTCAGCGTCGGCCGGCAGCGGGGCAAGGTCCCGACGCCCGCGAAGTCGGCCAGAAGGTGACTGCGCAACGATGACCGATGAACGGGCCACGGCCGGACCTCCGACCCTCCCGCCCTCCGACCCTCCGCCGGCCCAACACACCGTGCTCATTGCCGGCGGCGGCACCGGCGGGCACCTCATCCCGGCGCTCGCCATCGCGACGGCGCTCCGAAACGCGGGGGCCGGCATCCTGCCGGTGCTGGTCGGCGCCGAACGGGGGGTGGAGTCGTGGCTCCTGCCCCAGCGTGACTACCCCTACCATCTCCTCCCGATCCGCCCGCTCTTCCGCCAGCGCATCTGGCGCAACGCGGGGCTGCCGTGGAGCGTGCTCCGCACCATCGTGCAGCTTCGCGCGGTGTTCGCCGCCCGGCGCCCCGCGCTCGTGATCGGTACTGGTGGTTATGCATCGGGCCCGGCGGTGTGGTGGGCGGCCCGACGCGGCATCCCGGTCGCGATCCAGGAGCAGAATGCATGGCCCGGCCTCGCCACGCGTATGCTCGCCGGCCGGGTGGATCACATCTACCTCGGCGCCCCCGAAGCGCGGGCCCGGCTCCGACCGGGACCGCGCACCCAGGTCTTCGACACCGGCAATCCGATCACGCCACCCGACCGGACGCGGCGGGCCGCCGCCCTGCGGCGCTTCGGCCTCGACGGATCGGAGTCGGTGGTCTTGGTGACCGGGGCGAGCCAGGGTGCCGTCCCGATCAACCGCGCCGTGGCCGGCTGGATCGACATGGGTCGGAACGAAGGCCTGGTGGTCCTCTGGGCCACCGGTCGGGGGAGCTACGAGGAGTTCCGGTCGTACCACCGCCCGCCGGCGGTGCAGGTCTTCGATTTCCTCGATCCCATCGCCGACGCCTATGCGGTGGCGGCGCTCGCGGTGGCGCGCGGCGGGATGATGACCGGCGCCGAGCTGTGCGCGTGGGGGATCCCGTCGATCATCATCCCGCTGCCGAGTGCCGCGGATGATCACCAGACCGCGAACGCCATCGCGCTGGAGGTCGCCGGGGCCGCCCGGCACCTGCCGCAGCACGAGCTGAGCGCGACCACGCTCGGCCGGACCATCCGGGAACTGATGGTGGACGGATTGCGCCGTGAAGAGATGTCCGAACGCGCCCTGGCACGGGGCCGACCCGACGCGGCGGCCGACATCGTGTCGCATTGTTTGACGCTCCTGAAGGCCTGACGCTCTTTCGCAACTGCTGACAGGAGCTTAAATTAGCTGTCCAACCAATGGATCTGTTCTCCCCCGAAGACCCCCGCCCGGTGCATTTCATGGGCATCGGCGGCGCCGGCATGAGCGCGCTGGCCCTCATTGCCCGGCGCCGCGGGGTGACGGTGAGCGGATGTGACACCGATCCGGGTGGCGCTGCCGATGTTGCGGCCCTGGGCGCGACCGTGGTGGCGGGACACGATCCCGCGCACGTCGCCGGTGCCCGCGCAGTGGTGGTGACCGCGGCGATCCCGAACGGACATCCTGAACTGGAACGGGCTCGGATCCTCGGCATCCCGGTGGTACCCCGCAAACAGGCGCTCGCGGAGCTGGTCGGCGTCGGCCGGGTGGTGGGGGTGAGCGGGACCCACGGGAAGACCACGACGACGGTGATGACCACCGAGGCGCTTACGGCGGCCGGACTCGGCCCCACCGGCTTGGCGGGCGGGAGGGTGAGCGCCTGGGGCGGCAACGCCAAGCTCGCGAGTGACGCCCTCTTCGTGGTCGAGGCCGATGAGTATGACCAGGCCTTCCTGGCGCTCCATCCCGAGATCGCGGTGGTGAACAACGTCGAGGCCGATCACCTCGAGTGCTACGGGACCGTGGCGGCGCTGGAGCAGGCGTTCATCGAGTTCGCGGGACGGTCGGCGCGGGCCATCGTCGGCACCGACGATCCCGGCGCGGCGAGGGTCGCCGCCCGGCTCGATGTCCCGGTCTGGCGGTTCGGCCAGGGCGATGCCGACCTCCGCATCGTGACCGTGGACGGGGGGCCGCAGGGATCACTGGCCCGGATCCGGATGCCCGACGGCGCGGACCTCACCCTCCGACTCCGCGTGCCGGGCCTCCATAACGTGAAGAACGCCATCGCCGCGCTCGGTGTGGTCGCAGCGCTCGGCGGACCGATCGGTCCCGCGCTCGAGGCGCTGGCGGCGTTCGACGGGGTGGGGCGGCGGTTCGAGCGCCTGGGCGAGGCACGCGGAGTGACCTTCGTCGACGATTACGCGCATCACCCCTCGGAACTGGCGGCGACCTTGCAAGCGGCGCGGCAGGCATTCCCGGGACGGCGTCTGGTGGCGGTGTTCCAGCCGCATCTCTATTCCCGCACCGACCGCCACGGTGAAGCGATGGGCCGGGAACTGGCCGCCGCGGACCTCGCGATCGTGACCGAGGTGTATGCCGCCCGCGAGGCGCCGATTCCGGGAGTGAGCGGCCGGCGGGTGGCACAGGCGGTGACCGCGACCGGCGGCCGGGCCCTCTTCGAGCCCGCTCTCGCCGGGGTGGTGGACCAGCTGAATGCGATCGCGACGTCCGGTGACGTGGTCCTGACGCTCGGGGCCGGGGATGTGACCCGGGTCGGGCGCGAGTTGCTGGCGGCATGGCGCGCTTCCTGAAGCCGGGTTGGCTCGCCCTGTACGCGGTGATCGGGGTGGGGGCGGTCTGGTACGGTGCCCCGCGGTTCTTCCGGCGGATGGACTTCTTCCGGGTGCGGCAGGTGGAACTGGTCGGATTGAGCTCCTTGTCGGCGCCTGATGTGCTCCGTGCGCTGGCCATCCCGCCGGGCGAGAACGTGTTCGACGACCTGCGGCCCATCACGGCGCGGGCGGCGCGGATCGGGGGAGTGGCCCACGCGGAGGTGTCCCGCCGGATCCCGGGCACCATCCGGGTGACGCTCGTCGAGGTCGAACCGGTGGCACTGGTGCCCGGTCGCGGTGCGATGGTCCCGATGGACGCGGAGGGGCGGACACTGCCGTTCGACCCGACGGTCGCCGCTCCCGACCTGCCGGTGACGCCGCGGGCCGATTCCCTGGTGGGGGAGCTCCTCGGGCGGGTGCGCGAGGCCGACCCGGGGCTCTTCGAGCAGGTGGTCACCGCCGTACGGAGCGGTTCCGACGTGACGCTGGACCTCGGCGGGCACACCTATCGGTTCCGTCCGGACGCCACGGTGGAGACCATCCGGGCGATGACGGCGGTGGCGCAGGATCTCGCGCGGCGGGGCCGCGCATTCTGGGAACTCGACGGCCGCTTTGCCGGCCAGGTCGTGGTCAGATGGGGGACCGCTTGAGCACTGCACCGCAGCGGCTTGTCGCCGCGCTCGACCTCGGCTCCACCAAGGTGACCGCCATCGTCGCGGAGATGACCGGCGACGCCCGGAACCCGGGTGCCAAGATCCTGGGCGTGGGCGTCGAGCGGAGCGCCGGCGTGCGCCGGGGCGTGGTGCGAGACATCGAGGAGACCACCCGCGCCATCACCAAGGCCATGCGCGATGCGCAGCGGATGGCCGGGGTGGAGGTCGGGTCGGTGTATTGCGGCGTGGCGGGCGAGCACGTCGCGGGCCGGACCACCAAGGGGCTGGTGTCGGTCACCGGGGCGGAGATCCGCACCGGCGACGTCGCCCGCGTCAACGACGTGGCGAGCAACGTCTCCTTCGGGCGCGACCACGAACTGCTGCACGCCATCCCCCAGGAATACCTGATCGACGAGCAGCCCGGGATCAACGACCCGATCGGGATGACCGGCTCCCGCCTCGAGGCCGAGGTGTACCTGGTGACCGTGATGGCGAGCGCCCCGCAGAATCTTCGGAAGTGCGTGGAGCGCGCCGGGTTCCGGGTCGAGGAGTTCGTGCTGGAACCGCTGGCGGCCTCGCTCGCGGTACTGACGCCCGATGAGCTCGAGCTGGGGTGCGCCCTGGTGGAACTCGGCGGGGGCAGCACCAACGTGGCCATCTTCCAGAACGGGAAGATCCGCCACACCGCCTCGCTGTTGTGCGCGGGCGGGCACGTCACCAGCGACATCGTCCACGGCCTGCAGGTGACCCAGGTCGACGCGGAGCGGCTGAAGGAACGGTTCGGGGCGGCCTACGAGCCGCTGGTGCCGGAGAGCGACGTGATCGAGCTCCCCAGCACCCCGGGACAGGGGCCCCGGAGCGCGGCGCGGCGGGTGCTCTCCCACATCATGCACATGCGGATGCAGGAGGTCCTGGAGTACGCCTGGGACGAGATCACCCGGGCGGGCTACCAGCAACGCCTCCCTGCGGGCATCATTCTGACCGGCGGCGCCGCCCAGGCCCCGGGCATCATCGAGCTGGCGCGCGAAGTGTGCGCGGTGCCGGTGCGGGTGGGAGTGCCGGGCCAGGGGCTCACCGGGCTGGCGGACAGTGTCGAGTCACCCCGGATGGCGGTCCCCGCAGGACTGGTGCTGTACGGCGCGCGCCAGATGGCGCTGGGGAATGTGTTCGGGATGGGCGGGCGCCGGGGCAATGCATCGGTGGAAAAGATCTTTGCCCCCGTCAAGAAATGGCTGCAGGACTTCTTCTGAGACCACCCGGAGGGGAACGTCCATGAAATTCGAGCTCGAGGAGCCGCTCGCGCAGAGCGCGAACATGAAGGTCCTCGGCGTCGGCGGCGGCGGCGGCAACGCCGTCAACCGCATGATCGAAGAAGGCCTGCGCGGCGTGCAGTTCGTGTCGGTGAACACCGACGCCCAGGCGCTCGCCGCCGCCCGCTCCGACCTCAAGGTCCAGATCGGGAAGAAGCTGACCCGCGGGCTCGGGGCCGGCGCCCGGCCCGAGATCGGCCGGCAGGCCATCGAGGAGAGCCGCGACGAGGTCCTCCAGATGTTGCAGGGGGCCGACATGGTCTTCGTCACCTGCGGGATGGGGGGCGGCACCGGCACCGGGGCCGCGCCGATCATCGCGCAGCTCGCGCGGGACATCGGCGCCCTGACCGTCGGGATCGTGACCAAGCCGTTCCTCTTTGAGGGGCGCAAGCGCATCCGCCAGGCCGACATGGGGATCGCCGAGCTGCGCAAGAACGTCGATACCATGATCGTGGTGCCGAACGAGAAGCTCCTGGCCGTGGTCGGCAAGCAGATCCCCTTCCAGCAGGCGCTCAAGAAGGCGGACGAGGTCCTGCTGCACGCCACCCAGGGGATCTCCTCGCTCATCACCAGCACCGGGCTCATCAACGTGGACTTTGCCGACGTGCGGACCGTGATGCAGAACGGCGGCGCGGCGCTGATGGGGACCGGCATCGGCCGCGGGGAACATCGGGCGATGGAGGCCGCGCAGCAGGCGATCTCGAGTCCGCTGCTCGACGACATCTCGATCCAGGGCGCCACCGGCGTGTTGCTCAACATCACCGGCGGCGGCGACCTGACCCTCGAGGACGTCAACCGCATCGCGGACATCATCCACGATGCGGCCGGCGACGAGGCCGAGATCATCTTCGGCCACACTCCGGATGACGCGATGCAGGGCGAGGTCCGTGTCACCGTCATCGCGACGGGCTTCGACCGCCAGGTCACCGGCGAGCCGGGCCTGCGCACGTCGACGGGCGGGGCCGGTGTCCTGAACTTCCCGGCCAAGCGTCCGTCGGCGTCGGTCCCGCCGCCGCTGGCGCCCAAGCCGCGTCCCTCGGTGGCACCGGTCGCCGATGATGCCGGGACCAAGCGCGCGGAACCCCGCCATCCCGCCGCCGGCGACGACATGGACATCCCGACATTCATCCGGCGCCAGATGGATTGATGCGCCGGGCCCTGCGCGTCCTTCCGGGCGTGGTCTTGCTGGCCGCGTTGGCGGCGGCGCTCGTCGGTCGCTGGCCCTGGCCTCGCCTGGTGAGCGCCGCGCCGATCGTGGTGGAATCGCCCTGGGTCTCCACCACCGACACCCTGCGCAACGGCGAGACGCTCTCGGGCCTCTTTGCTCGCAACGGCGTGGCCGGGCTGTCGTTTGCGCGGGTGAGCCGGGAGCTTTCGCTCGACCTGCGCAAGCTCCGCCCCGGCACCGGCTTCACCTTCCGTCGCACTCCTGCCGAATCCCTGCCGTCCCGCGTCCTCTTCCGGACCGACCCGTCCCGCGACCTCGCGATCGCGCGGGGCGACAGCGGCTGGTACGGGACCGCGATCCCGATCGATTGGCGCACCGACACGGTCCGGGTCGGCGGCCGGATCGATAACTCGCTCTATGTCGCACTCGATGCACAGGTGCCGGATTCGGTGCTCGATGCCGGGGAGCGGATCCGGCTGGCGTGGGACCTGGCCGACATCTACCAGTGGCAGGTGGACTTCACCCGCGACCTGCGCGTCGGCGACCAGTTCAACGTCGTGCTGGAACGGCTCATCGCCCCCGACGGCGAGGTGCGCTACGGCCGGGTCCTGGGCGGCGACCTCACGGTCGATCGCGGCCACTTGACGGCGTATCGCTTCGACGCTCCCGACGGCACCACCGGCTTCTTCGACGAGCAGGGGCGCTCGCTGCGACGCGCCTTCCTCATGGCACCGCTCCAGTTCCGGCGCATCTCCTCGAGCTTCAGCCGGGCCCGCTTCCATCCGATCCTCGGGATCTGGCGCCACCACGAAGGCACTGACTACGCCGCCGACTACGGTACGCCGGTCCGCGCGGCCGGCAACGGCACGGTGCTCCGCGCGGGCCGCTACGGCGGTTACGGCAACCTGATCGAACTGCGCCACGCCAACGGCATCACCACCCGCTACGGGCATCTGTCCCGCTTTGCGAGCGGGATCCGGCCGGGGGTGCGCGTCACCCAGGGCGAGACGATCGGATTCGTCGGCGCCACCGGCCTCGCCACCGGTCCGCATCTCCACTACGAATTCCGGGTCAACGGCGTCGCCAAGGATCCCCGTCGCCTCGACTTGGGCACCGGCGATCCGGTGCCCGCACGCGACCGCGCCGCGTTCGAATCCACGCGGACGGAGCTCGCGGCCCTCCTCGGCGCCAACGCTCCCGCGGCCATCCTCGCCGCCACGTCGCACTGAGTCGGGCGTCCTCGCAGTGGAGCTCCTCCCCGCCATCGAGGTCCGCAGTGGCCGACTGATCCGGTCGGCCGGTCCTGACACGCCCGCTCGGCCGGGCGTCTGCATCGATCCGGTGGCACGGGCCGAGGAACTGGTGTGGCAGGGCGCGAAGTGGCTGCACCTGGTCGATCTCGACCGGATGTTCGCCGACGGCGACAACGACGCACTCATCGGACGCATCGTGACCAGGGTCGGGTCATACGTACGGATCCAGCTGGTGGGCGGTCTCCGGGGTCGGGAGGGACTGGAGGCGGTCCGGGACCTCGAGGTGACGCGATTCGTGGTGGAGGCGGGGGCGATCGCGGAGCGACGCGTCGAGCTGGCGGTCGAGGTGCTCGGGATGCTGCGCGTGGCGCTCGGCATCACGGTGCGCAACGGACTGGTGACCCAGCGGGAGTGGGGCGCCATCACCGGACTCCACGCCAGCGACGTGTTGCGCCATGCCGTGGGAGCCGGGGTCCGGACCGCGGTCCTCAACGATGCGGCCCGCCACGGCCGGCTGACCGGACTCGACATCGCGGCCGCCCAGGCCCTGCAGAATGAGGGCGCCGGGATCCTCGCGAGCGGGGGCGTCGCGGGGCTCAAGGACATCGTGGCGGCGCGGGAGGCGGGGCTGGCGGGCGTGCTGGTCGGGCGAGCGCTCGACGAGGGGCGCTTCACGCTCGCCGACGGGCTGCACGCCGCGTCCGGTGACTGACCTGGGAGCGCTCGCCGCCGTCCTCCTCCTCTCCGTCGCGGCCGCGGTCTGGAGTTACCATCGGTGGGAACGCCTTGGCCGCCGGGGCTGGCCTCTCGCCGCCTGTCGCGCCGCGGCGCTCACCGCGCTCGGTGTCCTCCTGCTTGATCTCTCCTGCGGCATCCGCCCCGCATCCCGTGCCCCGCTCGTCCTCCTCGATGGATCGCTCAGCATGGCCGCCGCGGGCGGTCAGTGGTCGGTGGCCCGTGATTCGGCGCAGCGTTGGGGCACCGTCCGGACCTTCGGGGACGCGCGCACCGACGATCCGATGCCCGATCGCGGCACCTCGCAGCTCGGTCCCGCCCTGGCGGCGGCGGTGGGGACCGGACGCCCGATCGTCGTCGTGACCGACGGGGAGGTCGATGACGCGGCGGAACTGCCGGCCGATCTCCTCGCCAGCGCCAGCATCCGGGTCTTCCCGCGACGGCAGCTGCCGGACATTGCCGTGATGGCACTGACCGCACCGGAACGCGCCTCGCTCGATGACACGCTCGATGTAAGTGTTACCCTGGGTCGCTGGGGAGCGGCGCCCGATTCGGTACGGCTGACGCTCGCCGCCGACCGGCCCATCGCCGCGCGCACGATCCATTTCGGAGGGTCGGAGCAGCGCGAGGTCCGCTTCCGGGTGCCGGCCCGCCAGCTCGGCGCGGGGGATCCACTCCTGCGGGCGACGGTCCGATCGGGCGTGGATCCCGGATCCGGGGACGACGAGCGTTGGGCCCTGGTCCACGTGGCCACGACCCCGGGCATCGTGGTCCTGGCGGCACCACCCGATTGGGACAGCCGCCAGCTGGTCCGCACCCTGCGCGATGTCTCCGATCTGCCGGTCCGTGCCTTCGTCCGGATGGGCACGCGGTGGTGGACCGCCGATGCGTTGGCGCCGGTGCGCGAATCCGAGGTGCGCGAGGCCGCCCGAAAGGCCGACCTCCTGGTCGTCAGGGGAGATCCCGGTCCCGCCTTCGATCGCTCGGCGGCACGCGCGCGGTGGCACTGGCCCAGCGGTACCACGGGGGCGCCACCCCTCCCGGGAGACTGGTACGTTTCGAGCGCCGCCCCGTCGCCGCTCGCCGGTGCCTGGACGGCGATCCCGGTGGACTCGCTGCCACCACTGGTCGAAGTGGAGCCGATCGAGCCCGTCGCTGGCGATTGGATCGGCTTGACGGCACGGAAGGGGCGCCGTGGGGAGGATCGCCCGGTCATCGTGGGGCGAACGTCGGGCGGACGCCGGGAACTGCTGGTGGTGGGGGATGGATTCTGGCGCTGGGCATTTTCCGGCGGAGCGAGCGAGGAGGTGTATCGTGGTCTCGTTGCCTCCGCGACGGCGTGGTCGCTCGGCGCCACCGACCCGCGCACCGGCGCCGCACGGCCGGTCCAACGCGTGGTGAGCCGCGGCGTGCCGGTGACATTCGAGTGGACGGCCCCCGACCGGCCGGCACCGCTCGCAGTCACCTGGACGGGCGACTCCATCCGCCGCACCGACACGCTGCACTTCGACGGAGCCCATCGCGCCAGCGTCCTGTTGCCGGTGGGCGCGTATCGGTATCGCCTGGCCGATGGCGGCAGCGGGGCGGTGGCGGTGGAACCCTGGTCGCGGGAGTTCATTCCGCACCCGCCGACCCTCACCGCGCGGCCGGCATCGGTCGCGGTGATCGGTACGCCACGCGCGGCGCGCGATCGGCTCTGGATCTTCGCGCTGGCACTCGCAGCATTCTCGGCGGAATGGGCGCTTCGGCGCCGCCGCGGGCTCAGGTGAAATGACCGACGGACGGATCACCAACGACGCGCGGCCGGGGCTCTGGGCCCGGATCAAGCGGATGGGTCGCACCGATGTCGGCGCACTCTTCCGCGGGCTCAACGCCGCCGACCTCCAGGCGCTCGAACAGGTGCTGCTTGAGGCCGACTTCGGCGTCCCCGCCACGCTCGACCTGGTCGAGTGGCTGGAGGCTGAGGTCCGTGCCGGTCGGCTCAAGACCGAGCCAGCCCTGCGGGAAGCGTTGCAGGGCAGGATCGCGGCGCTCCTGTCGACGTCGGGTGATCCCGGTCGGGTGGCCCGCGCCGATCCCCCCGGACCCACGGTCATCCTGGTGGCGGGGGTCAATGGCGCCGGCAAGACCACCACCATTGCCAAGCTCGCCACTCGGCTGGGAGGCGAAGGGCGGCGGGTGCTCCTTGCCGCCGCCGACACCTACCGCGCCGGAGCCGTGGCGCAGTTGGAGCGTTGGGCGGAGCGCATCGGCGTGCCGTGCGTGGCCGGCGCGCCCGGCGGCGATCCTGCCGCAGTGGCCTTCGACGCCATTGCGGCGGCGCGGGCGCGCGGTGCGGACACCGTGCTGGTGGACACCGCCGGGCGGCTGCACACCCAGGATGGGCTGATGGACGAGCTCACGAAGGTGGTGCGTGTCGTGTCCCGGCAAGGCAATGGTGCGCCCCACGAGACCTTCCTTGTCCTCGACGGCACGGTCGGGCAGAACGCCGTCCAGCAGGGGCGTCGGTTCGCCGAGGTGCTGACACCCACCGGCCTCATCGTGACCAAGCTCGACGGGACCGCGCGGGGCGGCGCCCTGGTGGCGTTGCGCCGTGAGCTTGCGGTGCCGATCCGTTTCATCGGCACCGGCGAAGGGGTCGAGGACCTGCAGCCGTTCGATCCGGCGGCATTCGCTGAGCGGATACTCGGCCGGGACAGCGACCCCAGCACCGCCACCTCCTGATGCCGCCCCTCCGCCTCGATACGCCGATCAAGTTCCTGAAGGGAATCGGGGAGCGTCGGGCCGAGCTCCTCGGGAAGCTGGGCGTGGAGACCGCGCAGGATCTCCTCTGGCACCTGCCGCATCGGTACCTCGATGCGTCGACCATCACGCCGCTCGCGGCGGCGCGGGTCGGGGTGGAGTGCAGTTGCATCGGCCGGGTGGTGGCAAAGCGGATCGTGCCGATGCGCCGGCTCCGCGTCTTCCGGGCGGTGCTGCGGGATGAGAGCGGGCTCCTGGAATGCGCCTGGCCGGGCCAGCCCTTCCTCGATCGAAGCATTCGTGAGGGACAGACCCTCCTGGTGACCGGCCCGGTCCGCTTCTACCACGGCCGCCAGATGGTGCCGCGGGAGTTCCTGGTGTTGGGCGAAGGGGATGCCGATGGCGAGGAGGATGCGCCGACCGCAGGTGGGCGGGTGCTGCCGGTGTATCCCGCTACCGAGGGACTGAGCCATAAGGTCATCCGGGGGCTGATCGACCGGCATCTGGACGAGCTCATCGCGCTGGCGCGCGATCCCTTTCCACCGGCGTGGGCCCGCAGTCTTGATCTGCCGGACCTTCCGGCCGCGCTCCGGGCGGTGCATCACCCGGCCACCATCGCCGAGGCCGAAGCGGGACGCCGGCGGCTGGCGTTCGACGAGCTCTTCGACCTGCAGTTGACGCTCGCGCGGGCGCGGCTCCTTGCCAAGCGCTCACGGGCGGGGATCCGCTTCGAACCGCATCGGACCCTGACCACCCAGCTCCGGGAGACGCTGCCCTTCACCCTCACCGCCGGCCAGCGCGAGGCGGTGAAGGCGATCTTTGCAGACATGGCGGCGCCGGAGCGGATGCATCGACTCCTGATGGGCGATGTCGGCACCGGCAAGACCGTGGTGGCGCTCTTCGCGATGCTCCTGGCGGTGGAGAATGGCCACCAGGCGGCGCTGATGGCGCCGACCGAGCTCCTCGCGGAACAGCACGCCGAGACCCTTCGAACACTCCTGGCGCCCCTGGGGCTCGCACCGGAACTTCTGCTCGGACGTCACTCTCCGGCAGAGAAGAGTGCCATCCGCGCTCGCCTGGCCTCGGGGGCGGCGCCGATCGTGGTCGGCACTCACGCCCTCCTGCAGGACCGGGTGGGGTTCGCCAAGCTCGGCTTGGTCGTGATCGACGAACAGCATCGGTTCGGCGTCGACCAGCGAGCGGCGCTGATCGGGAAGGGGGCCGCACCGGACGTGCTGCTCCTGACGGCGACGCCGATCCCCCGGTCGCTGGCGCTCACCGTCTACGGCGACCTCGACCAGTCGGTGCTCCGGGAACGTCCCCCGGGACGCGGCAGCATCAGGACCCTCGTCCGGACCGGCACCGGTCGGGACAAGGTGTTCGACTTCGTTCGGGCAGAGGCCCGGGCGGGGCGACAGGGCTATGTGGTGCTGCCGATCATCGCGGAGTCGGAGAAGGCCGACCTGCGGGCGGCCACGACGATGGCCGAGGCGCTCCAGGCGCGCTGGCCCGATGTGACCGTCGGGCTGGTGCACGGGAGGCTCAAGCCCGATGAACGTGACGGCGTGATGCGGGAGTTCCGGGCCGGGCGGGTGCAGGTGCTCGTATCGACCACCGTCATCGAGGTCGGGATCGACGTCCCCGCCGCCACCGTGATGGTCATCGAGCATCCGGAGCGGTTCGGGTTGGCGCAGTTGCATCAGTTGCGGGGTCGGGTAGGGCGAGGGGGCAACGACAGTCAGTGCATCCTGCTCGTCGATGGAAGGATCCCGGAGCGGCTCAAGGCCTTCGCCGTCACCGACGACGGCTTCCGCATCGCCGAGCTCGACCTGGCGGAGCGGGGAATGGGCGACCTCATCGGGCAGCGGCAGTCGGGGACGTTCGAGATCCGCCACGCCCGCCTTCCCGACGACCAGGACCTCCTGACGCGGGCACGGGAACTGGCCCGGGAGGTGGTGGCCGCCGACCCGGCGCTGGAGCGTCCCGCGAGCGCCGCGATCCGGGCGCGGGCGGTGCTACGGTACCCGAGGGCGGTGGAGCTGTTCCGGGTCGGGTAGGAGGAGAGGATAAGAAGAGGGGAGGGAGAAGAAGGCCCTCGGTTTTCCCATCATCTCCTTCCCGAGCGGAGCGCCTGCCCTGAGCCTGCCGAAGGGAGGGACCTGTTCAGGCGAATGTGATGACCGATGCCGATCTTCTGGTTCGCCACTCGCCACTCGCCACTCGCCACTCGCCACTCGGCACTCGCCACTCGGGTGGTGGCGCCCCGGCCCCGACCGCCGTACCCTTCCGCCCATGCCCGCCGTCCCCCGCTCTGACCGTGCCGCCGTCGTCCGGCCGCCGTACCGTCCCGCCCACTGGGAAGAGGTGCCCTGTCCCTTCTGCGGGTCGCGGTCGTTTGTACCGTACGATCGTTTCGGACACGAACTGCAGTACACCTATGTGCTCTGCCGAGACTGCCAGCTGGTGTACCAGTCGCCGCGGCCCCGGTTCGACGCCGATTTCCTCCAGGCGGCGTACGGCGACTATTTCGCCTTCGAGGACGGATTCAAGCTGAGCGACACCGTCGGCGGGCGGGAATATCGCGCCTGGCAGGACGAGGTGGCGGAGATCCTGGAATTCGACCAAGCCCACACCGCACTGCTCGATGTCGGCGCCTGCATGGGCGAATTCCTGTATGTAGCGCGGGAGCACTACCAGCAGGTCGCCGGGGTCGAGGTATCGACCAAGATGGCGGCGTTCACCCGCGACGCTCTCGGGATCGAGGTGTGGCAGGACACCTTCGATCAGGTGACCACCACCCAGCGGTTCTCCTGCATCCACCTGAGCCACGTGCTGGAGCACATCCCGAACCCGGCGGTGTGGCTGGCCAAGGCACGGGAGCTGCTACAACCCGGCGGCGTGATCGTGATCAACGTGCCGCATATGTTCTCGCTCGACCGGAGGGTCAAGCGATTCCTCAAGGGGATCGGTCTCCGGAGCGGTCGGTGGACCGAGGCGTGGCGGACACCGGACCACCTCTTCGAGCCGACGATCCCCGCAATGCTCCGGTTCCTCGATGCCCAGGGGTTCGACGTCCTGTCCTACTACACCTACAGCCGCAGTGATGCGGCGGCACGCACCCTCTGGGGCCGCATCTACCGTCGCCACCTCAAGCTCGGCTCGAATCTCCGCTTCTACATCCGACCCCGCTGACCGGTCCAGGTCAGAACCGCACCGATGCGCCGATCTCCAGCCGGTCCTGATGCTGCTCCACCAGCGGTGCGAAGGGGATGTTCCCCGGCGGGCCGCTCGGGCGTGTGAGCTCCCAGATGATCCCCGCCGCCGCACTCAGGAAGAGCGCCTCGCCCCCGAAGAGCCAGTGCCCCGCGCGGCGGTCGTGGGTCAGTGAGGACTGGTAGTAACCCTCTGATACGGGATCGAGATAGTGCCCGTTAGGGCCGGTGTCGCAGCGGGTCTGGTCATCGAAGCAGTAGTCGCTCAGGGCATTGTAGGCCCGATCGGCGTCGGCGTGTTCCCCCTGGGCCAGGAGTCCGAACGCGATCGACGTCCCCAACGCGATCCACTTGCCGTACTTGATCAATGGCGGCGATGTCCGGATGGGTGCCTGTCCCTGGAGCGCCGGTGCACCAGGACCGAGCACGCCCAGTACCAGCAGGGCGACCAGCATCGGAGACCGGTTCACCGCAGCACCATACGGTGGATATCGCCGCGACCGCCGACGATGATGATGCCGTCGGGGAGCGCGATCGGCGTTTCGACGAGCGGACGCCCCACCGCCACCCGCCACGCTTCCACGCCATCGGCGCCCAGGGCGCGGAGGGTGCCGTCGGCCATCCCCACCAGGACCCAGGAGCGCCACGGCGTCGGCGGTGCGCTCACCGGATCGGCGAACTCGGCAAATCGCTCGACCTTGGGGTCCTGCATCGGGATCCGATATATGCTCCCGGTCTGTGTCACGATCCAGAGGGTATCGCCGAAGACCGCAGGCGGGACGAGGACCGGGCCATCGACGTGCAGGTGCCACGCGATGCTGAGGTCCCCAGGGCGGATGGCGGAGACGTCGCCGGTGCCGGCGGCCAGGACGAGCAGGGGATCGGCTCGGACCCACGACGCCGACGCCGAACCGCTCGTCGGCACGGCTGCGATCACTTTCCCGTCCGCGAGGGAAAGGCGATAGATGCTGTCGCTGGTGAGGGCCACCAACTCGCCTGGGGCGCCCAGCTGGGCAGGTGCCACCAGCGGGGCCATCCGGCGGGTCCATCGCCGGTCGCCGTTGGCCCGGTCGAGAGCCAGGACGCTCCCGGTGCTCGGCGCGGCGATGACCAGCGAGTCGGTGAGCAGCAGCGGCAAGGCGATCCGACCGGTATGGCGGCGGCGCCAGACCACGGCGCCAGACGCCCGACGCATCGCCTGCACCGATCCGTCGGGACGGTCGCTGGCGGAAAAGATGGTGTCGCCGGTCCCGACGACCCCGGCGGACGCCCCACCGTTGAGTCGGAGTTCCCAGACCTTGCTGCCGCGCGACAATTCCACCGCGACGACCCGGCGGTCATAGCCCGCCCCGATCAGCGTGTCATTCCGCAGGAGCATCGGACCCAGGAACCCCTGGTTGACCCGTGCCAGCCAGCGCTGGGTGAGGGGCGCGGCGTGGGTCGAGTCAGCCGCGAGGGGCGCGTCGGGGATCGGGCGCACGTAGGCACAGGCCGCGTTGACCAGTCCTGCGCCCACGGCTACACTCCACGCTCGTCGCAGTGCTCGTCCCATTCCACGGATCCCTCGATGGCGGCAGTGACCATCTCCGAGCTCGGCGGCCACGTCGGCGAGTCGGTGACCGTCCGCGGTTGGGCCATGACCACGCGGTCGAGCGGCAAGATCGCGTTCCTCGTGCTGCGCGACGGCACCGGGTACCTGCAGGCAGTCTTCAGCCGCAAGGAGGTGTCGGACGCGGTCTGGGATGCCTTCCAGCGACTGACCCAGGAGACCTCCCTCGCGGTGACCGGCACGGTGCGGGCGGAGCCCCGCTCGCCGGGTGGGTTCGAGCTCACGGCCACGGACCTGACGCTGATCGGGCCGAGCGCCGACTTTCCCATCTCCCCTAAGGAGCATGGGACGAGTTTCCTCTTCGAACATAGACATCTCTGGCTCCGGAGCCGCCGCCAGGTGGCCATCGCCCGGGTCCGCCACGAGGTGGTGCAGGCCATCCGGGACTTCTTCTACGAGCGCGGATTCACCCTCGTCGACACCCCGATCCTGACCGGGTCGATCGGCGAGCAGGCCGGCGAACTCTTTGCCACCGACTACTTCGATCTCGGAAAGGCGTACCTGGCCCAGACCGGCCAGCTCTACGGCGAGGCGGCGGCAGCGGCCCTGGGGAAGATCTACTGCTTCGGTCCTACGTTCCGGGCGGAGAAGTCGAAGACCCGCCGTCACCTGACCGAGTTCTGGATGGTGGAGCCGGAGGTGGCCTGGAACGACTCCGCCGCCAACATGCGGCTCCAGGAGGAATTCGTCGCGTACATCGTGGCCCGGGCGCTCGACCGTGCGCGCGAGCCGCTCAAGGAGCTCGAGCGCGACACGGCACCGCTCGAACGCGCCACGGCGCCCTTCCACCGCATCTCCTACACCGACGCCGTCGCCAAGCTCAACGCCCTCGGCTCCGACATCACCTGGGGGCACGACCTGGGCGGAGACGACGAGACACTTCTCACCAAACAGTTCGACCGACCGGTCTTCGTCTTCAACTACCCGAAGGCCATCAAGGCCTTCTATATGAAGGAGAACCCCGAGGATCCGCGGACCGTCCTCTGTGATGACTGCCTGGCCCCTGAGGGGTACGGGGAGATCATCGGAGGTTCGCAGCGGGAGGACGATTACGACCGGCTCCTGGCGCGGATCACCGCGCAGGGGCTCGATCCCGCCGCCTACGGCTGGTACCTCGATCTCCGGAAGTACGGCACCTTCGTGCACTCAGGGTTCGGGCTCGGCCTTGAACGGACTGTCGCGTGGATCTGCGGGAATCCGCATATCCGCGAGAGCATCGCATTCCCGAGACAGATCCATCGGCTGTACCCGTAGGGTGGCGAGTGGCGAGTGGCGCGTCGGGTCATCCTGAGGGGGCTTCAGCTCCCGAAGGATCTCCGCTCCGTCGGCCCGCGATCCGATCAGCCGGTCCGCGACCGGATCGCCCGATCCGCATTGGATCGCGATAGTACAGGCCGGAGATCCTTCGCGGCCTGAAGGCCGCTCAGGATGACGCCTCGCGGGCCTTCACCTCATCCCACAGCTCGTCCAGCTTTGCCAGTCCCGCGGTGGCCACGTCGACCTTCCGTTCTGCGGCCAGCCGCTCGACCTGTTCGAACCTTCGCCGGAACTTTCGATTGGCGCGGTCGAGCGCCACCGTCGGCTGGACCCGTGCTTTCCGCGCGAGATTGACGACGGCAAAGAGGAGGTCGCCGATCTCCTCGACCAGCGGGTCGGTGGCGTCTCGTTCTATCCCGCTATCCGCCACACCGGATCCGCGTTCCCCTCCTCCCCTCATCTCCTCTTCTCCTCGCCTCATCTCCTCCTCTCCTCCCCTCCTCATCTCTTTGATCTCCGCCTCCACCTCCGCCAGCTCCTCCCGCACCTTCTCCGCCGGTCCCGCGGTGTCGGGCCAGTCGAACCCGACGCTCGCCGCCTTCTGCTGGAGCCGATATGCACTCTGGAGCGAAGGGAGCGTCGGCGGCAGGCCATCGAGGAGCGCGCGCGGCGTCTCGCGGCGCTTCAAGGTCTCCCATGACTCCTTCGGGCCCAGGTCGAAGAGATGCGGGTGACGCCGCTGCATCTTGTGCACGGTGCGATCGGCCACCTCGTCGGCGGTGAACTCACCCCGCTCCTCGCCCAGCACCAGCTGCCAGGCGAGGTGGAGCATCAGATCTCCCGTCTCATCCCGGATCGCGTCGGTGTCCCCATTCCCCAGCGCGTCGTCGAGTTCAAGGGCCTCTTCGACCAGGTAGGGACGCAGCGTGGCCCGGGTCTGGACCCGGTCCCAAGGGCAGCGCACCCGCAGGTCGCGAACGATCGCCTGGACGCGTCCAAGCGCTGAATTCTCTTGCATTTAGCCTCCGGCGTCGGTTATCATACCGCCCGAATCGTGACTACGTCAATCGCCTCCGTGCCCGAGCGCGTCTGGGTCGATGTCGACCGGTCGGCGCTGATCGCCAACGCGCGCACGCTCGCGGCCTCGGCCCGGGTGCCGCTCCTTCCGATGATCAAGGCCGACGCCTATGGGCTCGGCGCCATCGCCGTGGCACGGGCGCTCGACCCGGTCGATCCGTGGGGCTTCGGCGTCGCGGCCCTCGACGAAGCGGCGGCCCTGCGCGCCGCCGGCATCACCCGACCCATCATCGTCTTCACCCCGATTGCGCCCGACCAGGTGGCCCGCTACCGGTCGCTCGAACTCCGTCCGCTGGTCTGCGACATTCCGGGGCTCGACGCCTGGCTCCAGGCGGGATCGGGTCCCTTCCATGTTGGCGTGGACACGGGGATGGGGCGGGTCGGATTCCCCTGGCGCGATGGTGCACTTGTCTCCGCCGTGGCAGACCGGTTGCACGGCGCGCCCGGCTGGGAAGGGATCGCGACCCATTTCCACTCCGCCGATGTGGACGTCGAGGCCACTGCCCTCCAATGGGGCCGGTTCCAGGAATTCCTGCGGGCGATGCCGCGGCGGCCGACGATGGTCCACGCCGCCAATAGTGCGGCGGCGCTGCGAGGTACCGCTTACGCGGGCGACCTGGTCCGACCCGGCATCTTCATCTATGGCGGGGGCGTGGGAGAGTGGGCTCCGGCTCCGCGTCCGGTCGCCGCGTTACGCTGCCGGGTGGTCGCGGTGCGGGAACTCGGCGCCGGTGAGTCGGTGAGCTACGGGGCCACGTGGCGCGCGTCGAGACCGACGACGATCGCGACGCTGGCGGTCGGCTACGGCGATGGCCTGCTCCGCAGTGGATCTGGTCGTGCCCGCGTAGAACTCAACGGCGTGGTGGTGCCGGTGGTGGGGAGGATCACGATGGACCTGACGATGGTGGCGGTGGCGCCCGGCGGGGCCCGGCTCGGGGATATGGCGACGGTGTTCGGGGGAATGGTCACGCTGGCCGAACACGCCGAGGCATTGGGGACCATCAGCTATGAGGTGCTGACGGCGCTGAGCCCGCGGGTCCTGCGGAGGTACGTCTGATGGATCAGCATTTCGCATCGCTGGTGGTGGGGCTCGCCACCCAGGCGGGGCAGGCGCTGGATGGCACCCTCGCCGGGCTGCCCGATGGCGCGTCGCCGCGCGATGCCGCCCGTGCGCTCATCGACACCCTGGCGATGCTCGAGACCAAGACCGCCGGGCGGCTGGACGACCAGGAGCGCCAGCTCCTGTCCCAGGCGCTCACGGCACTCCGGTTCCGGTTCGTACAGACCGACGTGAAGCAATGAGCCGTCGCGCCGCCATCATCGTGCTGGATGGCCTGGGAGCGGGGCCGGCGCACGACACCGACCGCTATGGCGATGCCGGCAGCGACACGCTGGGCAACACCCTCCGTGCGGTGGGCGGCGTCTCCCTGCCGAACCTGGCGGCATTCGGCTTCGGGAACCTGGCGTCGCTGGCAGGAGTCCCCGCCGCCGCCGCCCCCCAGGCGGCGTACGGACGGGCGCAGCCGATGAGCGCGGGGAAGGACAGCACCACCGGGCACTGGGAGCTCTGCGGCGTGATCCTCGACACGCCGTTCCCCACCTTCCCGCACGGGTTCCCGGAGCAGGTCATCGCGGAATTTTCCCGTCGCACCGGACGCGGCGTCATCGGCAACGTGGCGGGCTCCGGCACCGCCCTCCTCGACCGCTACGCGGAAGAGCACCTGCGGACCGGCGCCTGGATCGTGTACACCTCGGCGGACAGCGTCTTCCAGGTGGCGGCGCACGAGGAGAAGGTGCCGCTGGCCGAGCTGTATGCGGCGTGCGGGATCGCGCGGGAGATGCTCACTGGTGCCGCTGGCGTGTCGCGGGTCATCGCCCGGCCGTTCGTCGGCGGGCCGGGGGCGTGGAAGCGCACGCCCAGGCGCAAGGACCTGAGCGTCCCGCCGCCGGAGCCGACGCTGCTCGACCATCTGGCGGACGCCGGCGTGCCGCGGGTCGGGGTGGGGAAGGTCGACGACCTGTTCGCCGGTCGGAACATCGCGAGCGTGCACACGCCGACCAACGCCGACGCGTACCGCCTCATCATCGACGCGCTTGCCACGATGCCGTCAGGATTCCTCTTCGTCAACGTGATCGAGTTCGACCAGAGCTGGGGGCATCGCAACGACGTGCCGGGCTTCGTGGGCGGGCTCCGCGAGCTCGACGCCGCCCTCCCGGCGATCCTCACGCACGTGCGGGAGGACGACCTCATTATCTTTACCGCCGATCACGGGAACGACCCCACCACCGCGTCGACCGATCATGCCCGCGAGATGGTGCCGGTGCTGGCGTACGGCCCGCGGGTGCGGCCGGTGGCGCTGGGTGAACGGGCGACCTTCGCCGACCTGGGCCAGACGGTGGCGGAGTTCCTTGGGGCCCGGCCGCTCCGGGTGGGGACCTCCTTCCTGCGAGAGGTGTGGCGATGAGCGAAGACGGCGTGCTCGCCGCCGCGCGCGGTGCCCAGGCCCGCGCCTATGCGCCCTACTCTCGATATCGGGTCGGGGCCGCGATCGAGGCGGAGGACGGACGGGTCTTTGTCGGCTGCAACGTGGAGAACGCCTCCTACGGGCTCACGATCTGTGCTGAACGTGGTGCGGTGATGGCCGGGGTGGCTGCCGGAGCGGCCCGTTTCCGTCGGATCGTGGTGGTGACCGATTCGGAGCCGCCGGCGGCGCCGTGCGGTGCGTGCCGGCAGTTCCTCGCCGAGTTCGGGCCGGACCTCGAGGTCGAGGGGGTGGGTCCGCGGAGCACGCGGCGGTGGCGGCTGTCCGAGCTGCTGCCCGCGTCATTTGACAAAGGTTTCCTCGAACGATGACACGAATGGCGCGGCGGTCGATGCGGACGTGGTCCGGCTGGGGGCTCGCCATCCTGGCCCTTGGCGGGCTCGGTATGATCTCGTGCCAGGAGCAGCTGACCGCCCCGGCCCAGTGCCCCCAGGCGTGCCCGGGCGGGCGCCCGGTCATTCGTGACACCGTGCTGACCGCGCTGATCGGCGGCGACTCGGCGTACTCCGGCTACGTCATCTCGGGATCGAGCCTGGGCGGCCTCCTGGTGTCGGACAGCCTGGGCGGGTTGGATGACCGGGCTTTCCTGCGGATGCTGCCACGCCCCGATTCCATCTATGTGGACAGCGCCCTTGGCTACCGCATGTTCACCGTCGATTCGGTGGCGCTCTCCGTCACGGTGATGGCGCACGACACCGCCGTCCACGGCCTCTTCCTCTATCTCTACCGCCTCCCCGCCGCCACCGACTCCGGCCAGACCTTTGCGGCGATCGACACGCTCCTGACCCCGGGGAACCTCGTCGACAGCGTCGCGGTCGCGGACACGCTGGTGTCGCAGACGCTCCGGCTCGTGTACTTCGATTCAACGCTCGCCAAGGTGGCCATCCCGCCGGCCGACAGCGGCAAGCTGGCGCTCGGATTCCGGGTCCGGGCCTCGGCGCACACCGGCGCCCGGCTCGGCGGCATCGGCAGCGGGTCGGCGATCCCGGTGCTCACCACGTACGTCACCGTGGCCGGGGACACCGATACCACCACGATGCACCAGCCGATCGTCCGGGCGCCGGAATACACCAAGTTCGTGGAGCGCTCGACCTTCACGCCCGATCCCAACCTGCTGGTGGTGGGCGGGCAGGACGGCTCCCGGGCGCTGGTGCGCTTCCCGTTCCCCGCCTACCTGACGGACTCCGTCGTCCTCGTGCGGGCGACGCTGCAGCTGACGCCCAACGACACCATCGGCGGACTGCGCGGTGATTCGACCGCGGTGGTCGCCAAGGGCATCCTCGCCGATTTCGGCGCCAAATCGCCGCGGTTCTCGCTCTCCAGCTCCACCACCCTGGTCCCCGGGTCCATCGACACGATCGGCATCGAAGTGGTGAACCAGGTCAAGGTGTGGCAGACCGCCAATCCGGCGGTCCCGTACGCCTTCATGGTCAATCTCAACCCTGAAGGCGCGAGCTTTTCCGAACCGCGCTTCCGGTCGACCCGTTCTGCGGGCGGCGCGCCGACGCTCCGCATCACCTATCAGGTCCCCTTCAATTTCCAGAGACCCTGAGTGCGTCGCCTCCTCCTGACCGGCGCGCTCGTCCTCGGCGCCACGCCGCTCCTGGCCCAGGCCTCGACCTTCGGCATTCGGGGGCTCGGGTTCCCCAACCAGCCCTATTCCGCCCACGCCCGCGGACTGGGCGGGAGCTCGTCGCTGTTCGACGCCGAATCAGGGATGAACCCTGCCACCCTCGGCACGCTCCACACGCTGACCGCCGGCATCACCACGCTCCCCAGCTGGACCGCGGTCGAATCACCGGCCGGGACCGGCTCGGTGCGTGGCATGCGCTTTCCGCTGATCGCGGCCGGCGGCCCGATCCCCGGATCGCGCTTTGCCATCGGCATCTCGGCGTCGTCCTACACCATCCGGGACTTCTCCCAGGCGTTCGTCGACACCCTCACGGTGCGGGGGGCCTCGGAAGAAGTGCACGACACCCTCTCGGGGCGGGGCGGCATCAGCGACCTGCGCCTCGCCGTGGCCTGGCGGGCGACGCCGACGCTCGATCTTGGCGGATCCATCCACGCGCTCACCGGCACCGACCGGGCGGCGCTCGTGCGGCACTTCACCGACACCGTGAGCTACGCGACCGCATCCGAATCGACCGAGCTCTCCTACGCCGGGTTCGGCATCGACCTCGGCGCGAGGGCCCGGCTCGGTCCGACGCTGGATCTCGCGGTCATCGCGCGATCCGACGGCAACGTGACGGTGCAACGCGATTCGCTGAACGACAAGTATCCGGTCGACCTTCCCTACACCTTCGGAGCGGGGCTGCGGTACCGTCCCACGGCCACGCTCACCGTCACCGGGCAGGGGATCTTCAAGACCTGGTCGGGTGCCAACAGCGACCTGCTGCTCCAGGGCGGCACCGGCAGCCGGAACGTGTGGGACCTCTCCGCCGGCGCCGAGCTGATCCGCGATCCGTCCCGGCCCTTCGACCTGCCGTTGCGGGTCGGGGCACGGTATGCCGACCTGCCATTCCCGTTCACCGCCGGCGATGCGCCGAAGGAGTGGGCCCTCTCCGTCGGGACCGGCAAGCTCTTCGCCAAGGGGATGGGCGGATTCGACGCCGCCCTTGAGCGGGTCTGGCGCAGCGAGGCGGGCGGTTTCAGCGAACGGGCCTGGCTCCTCACCATCAGCGTCACGGTGCGGCCGTACTTCCAGCCGACGCCGGGTGGCCGCTGACCCACGCTCCTCCGGTCATTCCGCTAGCTTACGAGCCGATGACCCGGCATCTCTACATCGAGACCTACGGCTGCCAGATGAACGTGGCCGACTCCGATCTCATGATCGGGGTGCTCGGGCGTGCCGGTTATGTGCGCGTCGAGTCCCCGGACGAGGCCGATGTCCTCCTGGTGAACACCTGCGCGGTCCGCGACAACGCCGAACAGCGGGTGGTGGGTCGGGTCGGCGAGCTGCAGCGGCACAAGCGGCCCGGCGGTGTCCTTGGCGTGGTGGGGTGCATGGCGCAGCGGCTGGGGCCCAGGCTCCTCGAACGGGCGCCCCGGGTCGACCTCGTGGTGGGCCCCGACGCCTACCGGAACCTCCCGGCCATCATCGCCCAGGCCGGGGCGGGCGAGCGCGTCACCGATACCGGGTTCCGCAGCTGGGAACACTACGAGGACGTGCCGGCGGCCCGGGAGCCGGGGCCCACCGCCTTCGTCACCGTCCAGCGTGGCTGCGATTTCAAGTGCACCTTCTGCGTGGTTCCGTACACGCGGGGCGAGGAGCGGAGCCGTAGGTTGGAGGATGTGGTGCGCGAAGTCGCCGGACTGGCCGGCGCCGGTACCACCGAGGTGACGCTCCTTGGCCAGACGGTCAACAGTTACCGCGAGGACAGCCACGATTTCGCCGACCTGCTCCGGGCCGTCGGCGCCGTCGATGGCATCCGGCGGGTCCGGTTCACCAGTCCGTACCCGACCGAGTTCACCGAGCGCGTCATCACGGCGATGGCGGAGGTCGCCACGGTCTGCGAGCACGTGCACCTCCCGGCCCAGAGCGGGTCGGACAGCTGTCTGCGCCGGATGCGGCGTCGGTATGATCGCACCGCGTACCTGGACGTGGTGCGGCGCCTCCGCGCCGCCATCCCGGGGATCACGCTGTCGACCGACCTTATCGTCGGCTTCCCGGGTGAGACCGAGTCCGAGTTCGAAGACACGCTCTCGCTCGTGGCGGAGGCGGGATTCGACGAGGCCTATACGTTCGCATACTCTCCGCGCGAAGGGACCCCGGCGGTCCGGATCAAGGGCGCCGTTCCTGATGACGTGGCGGGCGAGCGGTTGCAGCGTCTCATCGCGGCCGTGCGCACCCAGGCCGCCCGCCGCAACCTGGCGCACCTGGGCGAGGTGCACGAGGTCCTGGTCGAGCGTCCCGCCCGGCGCGGCGATCTCCTCCTCGGACGCACGCGCACCAACCATATGGTCCTGCTCGACCTGCCGGCCTCGGCGCTGGGCACCTACCACACGGTGCGCCTTACCGGGACCACCGGCTCCACCTTCACCGGGGAATCCGCGCGAGCGGCCCGCCCCTTGGCGGTCGTGTGATCAGGAACATGGTCGAAGAGCACGTGACCCAGGGCTACGACGCGTTGCGCGGATCGGTCCCCGGCTTCTGCGGCTGCCCCCTCTGCCGGAGCGACGTGCTGGTCTACGCCCTGAATCGGCTGCCGGCACGGTATGTCGCGACCACCGAGGGCGCGGTGCTGAGCGAGATCTCCCTCGACAAGGACCAGAGCCGGACGGTCATCGACGTGGTGTTGCTCGAGGCATTCCGGAAGGTGGGGATGGCCCCGCGCTGCGGAGCGAAGCCGATGCCCACGCCGTAGGCGGCCGGGGGCGCGCCCGATGAGGGCGACGCCTGCCGTGGTGCTGGCGCTCGGCTATGGGGCCGGTCTCGCGACCGGCCTCCTGCGTTTGGGGGATCCGGTGAGCGCACTCCTGCTCCTGGGCGTGCTTGCCGCGGCGACGCGCGCCAACTCCCCGATGGTATGCTTGGCTCTCCTGGCGGCGGGGGCGGGCCGGGTCGCCGCCTGGAGCGCGTGGCAGGTCGAGCCCGGCCGGTGCGCCGCGGGGCTGCGGGCCGGACCGGTGCGAGTCTCCGGCGTGCCGCGCGATCCGGCCGGGGAGCTTGCGCCGGTGCGCTTCCAGGTCATCGGCGATTGCGGGGGGGATATCCTCGTGCGGTGGCCCTCCGGCGCCGCACCGTCGGTCGGGACCCGCGTCCAGGTCGAGGGCCGGTGGATTCCACGGCTTGACGGCCCGGCGCACCGTCCCGGCGGCGCACTGATCGCCCGGAGCTTTGTCGCCGAGCCCGGGCCGGTGCCGCGGACCACGGCGTGGCGGGGCCGGCTCTTTGCCACCACGGCCGAACTCTATGGCACCCGGGCACCGCTGGTCGACGCGCTGCTGTTCGATCGACGCGGCGCGGTCGATCGGACGGTGCGGACGGCGTACGCCGAGGCCGGCCTGGTGCATCTGCTCTCGATCTCGGGGTTCCACGTCGGCCTGATCGTGGCGTGGATCTTCCTCGCGGCCCGCGGTGCCGGCCTTGGCCGCTCCCGCGCGTGGATCGTCGCGACCCTTGCGGCGCTGGCCTACGTTGCCTGGTTGGGATGGCCCCCGCCCGCCACCCGCGCGGCAGCGCTGGCCCTGGTCACCTGCCTGGCCCGGCTCCGCCAGCGGGCGCCAGCCTGGGGAAGCCTGCTGGCCGTCACCGGGCTCGGCGTGCTGGTCGTCGATCCCTGGGCCATCTTCGAGATCGGCGCGTGGTTGTCAGTGGGCTCGCTCTGGGGGGCGACCCACTTTGCGCGCTGGAGCGACGCCGCCCTGGGGCCACGCGCGCTCTGGCGGGACCTGGCCGGCTCGGTCGGTGCCACCGTCGCCACCGCTCCGGTCACGGCGGGCGCGCTCGGCACCGTGGCACTGGCGGGCATCGGGCTCAACTTCGTCGGGATCCCGTTGGCGGCGCTGGCGGTCCCCGGTGCGCTGGCGAGCGTGCTGGTGGCGCCCTTGTCGTCGGTGCTGGCCCGTGCGTTCGCGGCAGGGGCGGGGATGGCGCTGGAACTCCTGGACCGGCTGGCGCACTGGGGTGCCCGGATCCCGTTCGGTCACCTCACCACGGCCACCGGTGCCGCGAGCGCCATTCCGTGGGTGCTGGTGCTCATCGCGCTCTTGTGGGTGACGGGGCGCCGCAACCGGCGCGGCGTGGCGATGACGCGGGCGAGCGTGCTCGCCGCCGCGGCGCTCTGGATCGCGCTGGTCGCCCGCGCCGGCGCCGCGTGGTCGAATGGCCCGACCTCCGACCTCCGGTTAGATTTTCTCGATGTCGGCCAGGGCGACGCGACGGTCATCCGGACCCCGCACGGGCACGCGATCCTGGTCGACGCCGGCCCCCGGTTCGGCGGACGCGATGCCGGTCGCAGCGTGGTGGCGCCGTTCCTGGTCCGCGGCGGTATCGACCGGCTCGATGCGGTGATCCTCTCGCACGCGCACCTCGATCATTTCGGCGGCATCCCCGCCGTGCTCGATCGGGTCCCCTCGGCTCTGCTGCTGGAACCTGGTGAGGTGGTCCCTGATCCCGCCTACCTCGGGATGCTCGATGCGGCGGCGGAGGACGGGGCGGGGTGGGCCTCGCTGCGGGTGGGAGACACGCTGCGGGTCGATGGTGTCGAGTTCGTGGTCCTCCATCCCGACACCGCATGGGCGGAGTGGGGCCTCGACCTCAACGAGGATTCCGCGGTGCTTCTGGTGCGGTGGGGACGGTTCCGCGCCCTTCTGTCCGGCGACGCCGGGATCGCCGCCGAGGACAGGATGCGGGGACACGCCGGGCACGTGGACCTGCTCAAGGTCGGACATCACGGGAGTCGGGGTGCGTCGGGCGCCGCCTGGCTCAAGGAACTCGCGCCGGAGGTGGCGGTGGTGAGTGTCGGGGCGGGGAACCGCTATGGGCACCCGACGCCGGAGGCGCTCCAGCGGCTGCGGAACGCCGGTGCATCGGTCTGGCGCACTGACCGCGATGGCGCCGTGGCAGTGGCCGTCGACAGCGTGATGATGGAAGTGCGAGGCGCGGGACGTCGGGAGCGATACCCGCTTCCGGCGGCGGCACCCGAAGGACCCTGACCGTTCACCGTCCACCCAGCGGAGCCCGTGTGCAGAGCCGCACCTCGGTCACCACCATCGAGCGGTTCATCGTCGACCAGGAGCAGCGCTTCCCCGACGCCACCGGGGAGCTCTCCAACCTGCTCTACGATATCGCGCTCGCGGCCAAGATCATCTCGGCCAACATCCGGCGGGCGGGGCTGGTCAACATCCTCGGGGCCACCGGCGTCACCAACGTCCAGGGGGAAGAGCAACAGCAGCTCGACGCGTTCGCCAACGAGACCCTCAAGAACGCGCTCAACCACACCGGCCGCGTCTGCGTGATGGCGTCGGAGGAGGACGACGGTCCCATTCCGATCCCCGCAGAATACAAGGCCGGGAAATACGTGGTCCTCTTCGATCCGCTCGATGGCTCCTCCAACATCGACGTCAACGCCGCGGTGGGGACCATCTTCAGCATCTACCGACGGGTCACCACGACCGGCGGCGGGGCGCTGGAGGACCTGCTGCAGCCGGGGCGGAAGCTCGTGGCGGCGGGGTACGTGATGTACGGGTCCAGTACGATGCTCATCTATTCCACCGGCATCGGTGTCCACGGATTCACTCTCGATCCGTCGATCGGTGAATTCCTGCTCTCCCGGGAACAGATCACCATCCCGCGCAGCGGCAGGTACTACAGCGTCAACGAGAGCAACTTCGCGCGGTGGGACCGACGGACCCAGAAGTCGGTCCGCGGCTTCCACGGCGACTTTCCCGACCGGATCGGCGGGAAGAACAGCCGGTACATCGGCTCGCTGGTGGCGGACTTCCATCGCAACCTGATGGCCGGCGGCATCTTCATGTACCCGGCCGACACGAAGAACCCGCAGGGGAAGCTCCGGCTCCTCTACGAGGCCTCGCCGATGGCGTTCATCGCCGAGCAGGCCGGGGGTGCGGGCACCGACGGAAGCTTTCCGATCCTCGACATCGTGCCCCATTCGCTCCACCAGCGCACGCCGCTCGTCATCGGCTCCCGTGACGACGTCGATTGGGTCCGCCAGGTGATGTCGGAGCCGATGCCGTGACCGGCGATCCGTCGCTCGACGAGCAGGTGGTCTTCGGGCCCGGCGATCCCCATACCCCCGCCGGGGATCCCGGGGCGTTCCCCTTCACCCGCGGCATTCACCCGGGGATGTACACCGCTCGCCTCTGGACGATGCGGCAGTACGCGGGGTTCGGCACCGCCGAGGAGACCAACGAGCGCTTCCGCCAGCTTCTCGCCGCGGGGCAATCGGGCCTTTCCACCGCCTTCGACCTCCCCACCCAGATGGGTTACGACTCCGACCACCCGATGGCAGGCGGCGAGGTCGGCCGGGTGGGTGTGGCGATCGACACGGTGGACGACCTGGCCGTGCTCTTCCGTGGCATCGCGCTCGACCAGGTGAGCACGTCGATGACGATCAACGCGACCGCGGCCATCCTGCTCGCGATGTACGTGGTGGTGGGCGAGGAGCAGGGCGTGGCGCGCGCCCAGCTCAGCGGCACGGTGCAGAATGACGTGCTCAAGGAATACATCGCCCGGGGCACCTACATCTACCCGCCCGAGCCCTCGCTCCGGCTCACGACGGACATCTTCAGCTTCGTGGTCACGGAGCGGATGCGCTTCAATCCGATCTCGATCTCCGGCTATCATATCCGCGAGGCGGGGGCCACCGCGGCCCAGGAGGTCGCGTTCACGCTGGCCAATGGACTGGAATACGTGCGGCACGGCGTGGCCGCCGGGGTGCCGCTGGCCGGGTTCGGGCCGCGGCTCAGCTTCTTCTTTGCGGCGCACAACGACCTCTTCGAGGAGGTCGCCAAGTTCCGCGCCGCGCGGCGCCTCTGGGCCACGCTGGTGCGCGAGCGGTTCCAGGCCGATGACGCCACCGCCCGGCTCCGCTTCCACACCCAGACCG
>DASSGV010000010.1:0-19116 GCA_035693225.1 Gemmatimonadales bacterium
CTGCGCGCTGCGGCTCAATCTCCCGCGCCGCACCAAGCGTCGGCTCCCCGCCCGGCCGCGGGTGCCCTTGGCGGCCCCGGCGGTCCTCAATACCACCTGGGCGCTCGACTTCATGCACGACCGGCTCTACGATGGGCGCCCTTTTCGGACCTTGAACGTGCTCGACGAAGGGAATCGCGAGGGCCTCGCGATCGAGGTCGGGCCCTCGCTCGGGCATCGGCGGGTGATCGCGGTGCTCGACCAGCTGGTGGCGCAGCACGGCGCGCCGACACGGCTCCGCTGCGACAACGGCCCCGAACTGATCGCCGAAGGCTTGGCGACCTGGTGCAGCGCCCACGGCATCACGCTGCACCACATCCAACCGGGGAAGCCGAACCAGAACGCCTACATCGAGCGCTTCAACCGCACCTACCGGCGGGAAGTCCTCGACGCCTGCGTCTTCACCAGCCTCGCCGACGTCCGCGCGGAGACCGCCACGTGGCTCCCGCGCTACAACACCCAGCGGCCCCATGACAGCCTCGGCCATGTGCCGCCGCTCACGTTCTTGCCGAGGCCCACGACCGTCCCGGAGTCCAGTTATGCATGGTCCGCTTGACGGGGAAGCTTACGGGTATCCTATCAGTGGACAGTGAAGTCCAGTAACGGATCAGTCGACTCGGTGACTACCGCGTTCCAAGGCTCGTCATATGCTCTCAATGTGCCGTCGGGAAGTTACTCAATCACAGTCACGATAACTCCGAGGGACCTCTTTGGGACGGGTTACCCGACGCAGTGGACTTACCCTGTCTGTACCGGCGGCGGTGGACAGCTGTCTCAGCGCGCCACGCCGGACGTGGTAGGAGGGTGTAACTAAAATGAAGAGCGCGATCTTTTTCTTAACCCTGCTGGTCGGCGCCTGCAGCGGGTCCACTGGTGTTCCAGTGGTCGGTGACCCGTGCACCGTGAACCGACCGTACGCCATCATTTCGCCCGATTCGGCCGTGGTGGCAGTAGGTGATACCCTCTCCTTTCATGCGACGCTCGGGCCGGATCTGACCTGCGCACCACCGGGCCTGACGGTAGCGAGGTTCCGTTGGTCGGCCCAGGACACGACGGTGGCCGAGGTGGGCTTGCTAAACGGGCATTTCCTCGGAAGGGCTCCTGGCGCCACCTATCTCGGCGTCTTTGATGTCGTGACCGGTCGCGACCTCGGCTTCGTCAGGGTCAGCGTGCATTGACCTGCTGATAGCTTCACGGGAACTTCACGGCGCGCTCGAGCATTGTAGTCTATGCTTGAGGGCGCTGTTCCGTTCCTGCGAGAGGATGCCGTGATGTCTCCCACCACCGCTTTGCCGGCGCTCGATCTCCGGGCCCTCTGGGATCTGGGGATCTCCTTTGAACAGTTCCTGGCGGAGAGCGCCCCCGCCCACCTTCCCCTGTGGCAGGGTGTCTATCGGACCGCCGTTGTCCCGGCGTGGTCCCTCCGCCCCTCCGCGCCTCCGACCGTCCGCCTGCTCGTCCTTGCCGAGGATTGGTGCGGCGATGCGGCGAACACGGTCCCCATCGTCCAGAAATGGGCCGAGGCGAACGCGGTCGAGCTCCGGATCCTCAGGCGGGATGAGCATCCGGAGGTGATGGACCGTTACCTGACCAACGGGTCGCGCTCGATCCCGATCGTCATCGTGCTCGATGCGGAGTTCCGGGAAGTGGGCCACTGGGGCCCCCGTCCGGCGGAGTTGCAGGCGTGGGTCATGGCCCACAAGAATACGATGGAAAAGGATGCCCGTTACAAGGAAGTGCGGCGTTGGTATGCCAAGGACCGGGGGGAGACGACGTTGAAGGAGGCGCTGGGTGCGGTGGCGGGTAGGAAGTGACAAGTAAGAAGTAAGAAGGGGGATGCATGGAGTGAAGAGTGACTAGTGAACAGTAAGCGGGGGGTTCCGTGCCATCGGAGTCCCCCCCTTTTCACTCTTCACTCTTCAGCCATTACCCCATAGTTCTCCCCTCTCCCCTCCACCCTCTCCCTTCTTACTGCGTCCTTCTTACTTTTTACTTCTCCCTTACTTTTTACTTTTTACTTCTCCTCTCCCTTCTTACTTCTCACTTCCCCCTTCTCACTTCTTACTTCTCACTTCTTACTTCTTACTTCTTACTTCTTACTTAAAACATCCACCCATCTCCCAGCGTGAACACGAACCCGTCCGGCCCGCCGGCAAAGTTGAAGGTGTAGATTGCGGTCTTGCCGATCCGGAGCGCCACGCCACCACCGCCCCCCACCTGCATCCTGTCCGTGGTCAACTGGAATCCGCCGACGTTGAACACCCGCCCCGCATCGACGAAGGCCTGCACGCTGAGCGCACCATAGAGGCCGACGTTCACGAGGTCGCGGTTCACGTTGAGGTTCAACGCCAGGACATCCGGCCCGGTGTACCGTTGGTCGATGAGGCCGCGATTGGTCTCGGCCCCTCCATAGGAGCGGATCGAGTTCTCCCAGGTCGGGATGATGAATTGTGCGTCGAGAGGGACGGAGCCGTCGGTCGTCGATGCCAGGATCCGGCCGTCGATCCACCAGGTGGCGTAGTCACCGAATGCCTTCCAGCCCCGCAGCACGGTCGTGAACCGCCGATAGCCGCTCCCCGCGGAGCCGGCGAGCGCCGACGTCTCGAGGAGCGTGCCGCGGCGGGTGTCGTACTCATTGTCGCGGGAATCGAACACCAGGCTCAGCCGGCCGGTGGCGTCGTTCCCCTTGAGCTCCGCGCCGAAATCATTCTGGAAGACCGAATTGCCGGAGGGCGCCTCGAACGTGCTGTGCTGGTACGCCACCGCGCCGGCGAGCCAGAGGTGCCCATGCAGCCGCCGGCTCGCCTCGGCGTTGCCGAGGATGCGACGTCGGTCGGTGCGATAGTAGAGCTGGTCGGGGCCGGTCTCGAGCCCGCGATCCCAGGTTGTGGTGTCGCCGAGGCCGAAGAACTGGAAGCGGGCGTCACGGACCGCTCCCGCCTGGGCCACGAACCGCCAATCGGGATCGAGCCCGGGGGCCGCGAAGGTGGTGAGGAAGGTGTAGCTGCCGTGGGTCGAGATCGAGGCCCGGAGGCCGAATTGGCCCTTGTGGGGGAAGGTGGCGTCCCACGGGGCCCGCTTGGTCCAGTTGTACTGCAGGCCGACGCCCCAGCCGTCATTGCGGCTGTAGGAGACGACCGGGTAGTAGCTGTTCCGCCACGGCCCATCGTCCTGGGCCCGGAGCTGCGCGGGCAGAAGCGCGAGGATCGCGACCGCCGTCGCACCGCGCAGGGCGCCACCCGTCACGGAGCCTCGCCTTCGAAGAGGTGGGCGGCATCCTTGAGCAGCGCACCGGAGCCGTCGTTCACCGCGTACTTGCTCGGGTAGAGCGCCGCCGACCCGAACTCACCCCGTTTGTTGACCACGTAGTAGTTGAGCTGGAACTTCGGCTTCCCGTCGGCGCCGATGAGCCTGGGGGGGGCGAGTTGCAGCACGCGCTTGAGCGTCTCAAGGGCGGCATCGGTGGGTTTCAGGCCCCTGCGCATGCAGTCGACGGTGTAGAACGCGCCGCACGCGACGATGTTGAGCTCACCGAGTCCGGTGGAGCCCGCCGCCCCGACGTCGTTGTCGGTGTATTGGCCCGCACCGATGATCGGTGAATCGCCCACGCGACCGGGGATCTTGAACGCCAGACCCGCCGTGGTGGTGACCGACGAGATCTCTCCTTTGGCGTTCACCGCGTTCATGTTGATGGTGCCGGTCGAGCGGTGGACCATCGGCGTGCCATCGGGCACGTCGAGCCAGTCGTCCTTGGGGCCGCGGTTGGCGCGCCAGGTCAGCCAGATCTGCCGTGCCTCGGGCGTGAGCAGCTCCTCCTCCTGATAGCCGTAGGAAAGCGCGAACTTCTTGGCGCCTTCACCCACCAGCATGATGTGGTCCGTGTACTTGAGCACCAGTCGGGCGATCTCGCTGGCGACCTTGATCCCTTCGAGCGCGCCGACCGCGCCGGCACGGCGCGTCGGACCGTGCATGCACGAGGCGTCGAGCTGGACCACCCCTTCCTCGTTCGGAAGTCCGCCGTAGCCCACCGAGTGGTCGTTCGGGTCGAGTTCCTGGATCTTGACCCCCTCGATCGCGGCGTCCAGGGTGTCGGTCCCCGCGAGCATGAGGTCGACCGCCTTCTGGACCCCGCGGAATCCATTGGCGGAACTGACCGCCACGGCCTTGGCGGGAGGCCGGATGTGGACCGCCGGAAAGCCCGCTGCGGGGCGGGGAACGCCGGCGGCCGCCACGACCGCTCCGGTCGCAGTGAGGAACTCCCGGCGGGAGACGGAATCGGGCACGAGCGAGGCTCCATGGTGGGAAGGAACGTCAAGGGGCACCGGGATTTACGCGGGTCGGGCCGGCCTGTCAACTTGCCCCATCGCCCTGCCGGGCCGTAACTTCCTCCTTCCTTTCGACCACGGTCGCAATGTCCCTGCTCGACGGTGACGATCCGCTCGACATCGTGCGTGCGATCTCCCGCATCCTTCTGGCGGGTGGCACGGTGGTGGCGCTGGTCGTGTGGCTGATGCTCGGCGAACCCCGGATGCTCGAGCTTGCCACGGCGCTCTGGGCCATCTACGGCGTGATCCGTGCGATCGTGAACGGGTTCCTCTCCCCCATCGCCGACCTGCCGGCGTTGATCCAGGGCGACGTCCGCACCGGGGAGGCGTCCGGGGACCCGGAATTCAGGTCGCTCACCTCGTCGCCCGCCTTCCGCGCGGCGGACGCACGCTACCAGGCGCCGGCGATGTCGACGGTCGACGTCGCCGCCCGGATCCGCGACGCGGTCCAGGAGGGGCAGACGCCCGATGGCGCGGCACGGGCGGTCCGGACGCTCGAGGCCCTGCGGACCACGGAACGCCTCTCCGCGAGCGACGACGTGCAGGTCGGGCTCGCGCTGGTCCGGCTCCACGAGGAACATCTGGGAGACGCCGCGGCGGCGTTGCAGGAATTCCGCCGGCTCGTCTATCGACATCCGGCACCGCCCGCGGCCGGGGAGATCCGCCGCGCCCTCGCCGACATCGCCCCTCGATTCCTTCCCGCCGACATGGCGGAGAACCAGGCCCCCTGATGCCCGCGCGTCACACGAGGCTCGACCCCGCGATCTTCAACCTGCCGGTCGACAAGATGCGGGCCGGCTACTACTCCGACAAATACTTCGTCCGCGCCCGCGAGATCCTGCTGGCAGACGGGGCTCGGCCCCGGGTCACGATGCAGGTGTTCGGGAAGTCCTCCGCCTATCTGGGCGGGATCGATGAGGCGGTCGCGATCCTCAGGCTCTGCGCGGTCGAGTGGCCCTCCCTCACCGTCCACGCCCTGCACGAAGGGGACGAAGTGGCGCCGTGGGAGACGGTGATGCTGATCGAGGGCCCCTACGACGCCTTCGCCCACCTCGAAACGCTCTACCTCGGCGTGCTCTCCCGACGGACCCGGGTCGGCACCAATACCCGCCGCGTGGTCGACGCGGCCCGGCCCAAGGACGTGATGTTCTTCCCGGCCCGGCACGACCACTGGCTGGTGCAGACCGGCGATGGCTACGCCGCCCACGTGGCCGGGGCGATCGGCGTCTCCACCGACGCCCAGGCCTCCTGGTGGGGCTCGGAGGGCGTCGGTACCGTGCCCCACGCGCTCATCGCGGCATATGGGGGCGATACGGTCCTCGCCACGCAGAAGTTCGCCGAGTACATCCCGGCGAGCGTCCAGGTCGTGACCCTCGCCGACTTCGAGAACGACTGCGTCCGCACTTCGCTCGAGTGCGCTCGCGCCCTGGGCGACCGGCTCTACGGCGTCCGGATCGACACCAGCGAGATGCTGGTGGACCGCTCGCTCTGGAACGTGATGGGTCGCTTCAAGCCCAATGGCGTCAATCCGCAGCTGGTCCGGAACGTCCGGGAGGCGCTCGATCGGGAAGGCTTCACGAAGGTGCGGATCATCGTATCAGGCGGGTTCACGGTGGAAAAGATCCGGGAGTTCGAGGCCCTCAAGGTGCCGGTCGATGCCTACGGCGTCGGCAGCTCGCTCTTCCAGGGCCGCTTCGACTTCACCGCCGATGTGGTGCTGCGGGACGGAAAGCCGTGCGCCAAGGTGGGACGGGAGTATCGTCCCAATCCGCGCTTGGAGCGGGTTGAGTAGACGGTGAACGGTCAACGGTGAAAAGTGAACAGGCGAGTGCCGGGGGGGTACTGCTGTACTGCTTCCGGATTTCCGTTCCCCGTTGACCGTTCACCCTTTACCGTTCACCATCAAGGAGTCCAGTGGCCACGACGATCTTCTGGGACGTCGACACCCAATACGATTTCATGCGCGCCGACGGGAAGCTCTATGTCCCCGACGCCGAGTCGATCGTGCCGGTGCTCAAGGCGCTCACCGACCACGCCCATCGCCGGGGGATCCGGATCATCGCGAGCGCCGACGATCACGTGCCCGGCCATCGGGAACTTTCCGCTGCTCCCGATTTCCTGACCACCTTTCCCGATCACTGCATGCGGGGGACCCCCGGGCAACGGAAGATCGCTGAGACGACGCTCCGGGATCCGATGGTGATCGAGCCCGAGGCCGATCCCGACGTGGCGGCGCGGGTGCGGGCCCATCGGGGCGACATCCTCTTCCTCAAGCACTGGTTCGATGTGTTCACCAACCTGAACGTCCCCGCGGTGATCGACACGCTCGCTCCCGATCGCATCGTGCTGTACGGCGTCGCCACCGACGTCTGCACCAGGTACGCGATCGAAGGGCTGCGGTCGCGCTATCCCGCCATCGAACTCTGGTGCGTCACCGATGCCGGCCGTGCCATCCATCCGGAGCAGGTCAATGGACTCCACCAGGCCTGGCGCGCCGCCGGGGTCCGGCTCGTCGACTCGGCCGAGGCCCTGCGCGGAACGGAGAAGGCGCAATGAAGGCCGTGGTCGTTGTGGCGGCACTCCTCCTGCCGGCGGCGCTCCTGGCCCAGACCACGACGGGGTCGGCGGTCGCCGATTCGGTGATGGTGCCGGGGGGCGTGCTGCGGGGGACGCTGGAGACGCCGGTCGGGCCGGGGCCGTGGCCGGTGGTGCTCCTGATCGCCGGCTCGGGTCCCACCGATCGCGACGGCAATTCCCCGTTGTTGCCGGGGAAGAACAACAGTCTCAGGTACCTCGCCGAGGCGTTGGCGGCCCGGGGCATCGCCTCCGCGCGGTACGACAAGCGCGGGATCGCCGCCAGCAACGGGTTCGTCCTCCGCGAGGCGGATCTCCGCTTCGACGACTACGTCAACGACGCCGCAGCGTGGGTCCGGGCCCTCAAGGCCGATCACCGCTTCACCTCCGTGACGGTCGCCGGGCACAGCGAAGGATCGCTGGTGGGGATGCTGGCCACGGCCGGCGCCGGAGCCGATGCATTCGTGTCGATCGCCGGAGCGGGGCGCCCCATCGCCGAGGTGCTGCACGAGCAGCTCGCGCACCAGCTCCCGCCGGACCTGCTTCGCGAGGCCGACACGGTCATGGCACGGCTGGGCCGCGGCGAGCACGATGACTCGGTCCCGGCCAAGCTCTGGATCATCTTCCGGCCCAGCGTGCAGGGATACCTGATCTCGTGGATGAAACACGACCCCGCCCGCGATGTCGCCGCGCTCACCGTCCCGGTGCTGATCGCCCAGGGGACCACCGACATCCAGGTCGACACCACCGACGCCCGGCGCCTGGCCCAGGGCGATCCGGCGGCCCGCCTCCTCCTCATCCCGGGGATGAACCACGTGCTCAAGATGGTCCCCGCCGACCCGGCCAGGCAGGGGGCCTCGTATTCGGATCCCTCGCTCCCGGTGGCGCCGGCACTGGTCGACGCCATCGCGAGCCTGGTCAAGGGCGTGGGGCGTACGCTGTGAGTGTGCTGACGCTGGTGGCCGTCGGATCGGTGGTGGTGGCGGTCGTCTGCCTGGCATTGGCCCGGCGCGCCCTCCGGAAGCGGCGCCCGCTCTCCTTCTTCACCAGGACCCTGGTGGCGGCGCTCTTCCTGGCGGTCGCGGCCATCGCCCTGCTGATCGCGGTCGGGATCCGCGGATATCGGGCCCTCACCGACGAGCAGCTGGCTGCGACGGTGCAGGTGACCCCCGCGGGGCCCCATCGGTTTTCTGCGGTGTTCACCTTTCCCGACTCGAGCACGGCCACCTATGCCGTGGCGGGCGACCAACTGTATGTCGACGCCCGCATCCTCAAGTGGCACTACTGGGCCGATCTCCTCGGCCTCCACACCCTGTATGCGCTCGATCGCGTCGGCGGGCGTTACGCCGATCTTGACGACGAACTCCACCGGCCCCGCACGCTCTACGCGCTCGGGCCCGGGCGGCCGGTGGATCTCTTCAAGTTGATCAGGGAATACAGCGTGCTGGCGCCGCTCGCCGATGCCGAGTACGGCAGCGGGACCTTCCTCGACGTGGCTCGACCGGCCACGCTCGAGATCAGGGTCTCAACGACGGGGCTGCTGATCCGGGCCCGGCAGGAATGACCTTGCGGTAGATCGACATACCGACACCTTCTCGGGCCACTCGCCACTCGCCACTCGCCACTCGCCACTCGCCCCTCGCCCCTCGCCCCTCGCCCCTCGCCCCTCGCCACGCGCCACGCGCCACTCGCCACTCGCCCCTCGCCCCTCGCCTCTCGCCCCTCGCCCCTCGCCACGCGCCACTCGCCCCTCGCCACTCTACTCCCCAGCTCCCTCTCCCAGGTCGAACACCCGCACCGCGCTGGTCAGCCGTTCCGCCGCCCCGGCCAGGAGCTGGGCCGTGGCCGCCACTTCCTGCGTGGAGGCGCTGAGTTGCTCGGTCGAGGCGGCGATCTGCTCGGCGGCCGCCGCGAACTCCTCGGTGGAGCCGGTGATCCCCTGCATCCGGCCGGACATCGTCTCCACCAGCCCGTGCACGTCAGTGGCCGATCCGGAGATCTCGCGGGTCCAGGCGTCGGATTCCTCCGCCTGCGATGCCAGCTTCTGCATCTCCTCGGCGGAATGCTGGGCCGCGACCCGCGCCGCCTCGCCGCTCCGGGCCAGACGGGTGAGCCGCTCGCGGGTCCCCTGGACGCGGGTGAGCACCGCCTGCACGGTGCGCGACGTCGTGGTCGCCGACGCTTCCGCCTGGCGGGCCAGCTTCCGCACTTCGTCGGCCACCACCGCGAAACCTCGGCCGTGCTCGCCGGCGCGGGCCGCCTCGATGCCGGCGTTGAGCGCCAGCATATGGGTCTGGGCCGCCACCAACTTGGTCTGGGTCACGAACTGCTGGATCTCCGCCGACGCCTCCGCCAGTGCTGCGGCTTCCAGGGTGCCAAGGCGGACCTCCTCCGCCAGCGCCTGGAGGTCGGTGGCGCTCTGGCTCAGGCGCTCCCGTCCGTCCTGCGCCATCCGTGCCAGCGAGGAATTGCGCTCGGCCGCCCCCTGGGCCCCGGTGGCGAGCTGTTCCGCGATCGCCCTGATGCGCTGTGCACCGATCTCGGTCTCCCGCACCAGCTCCGCCTGGGCGGTGGCCCGCTGGGTCATGTCGTTGGCGGTGCCGGACACTTCGACGGTCGCCGCGTTCATCTGCTGCGTGGCCGCCGAGATCGACGAGGCGATATCCACCGATTCGCCGCTCGAGGTGCGGATCGACCCGACCAGCTCGCGCAGGCCGGTGACCATCGTGTGCAGCGCGCGACCCAGCCGCGAGACTTCGTCGCGGCCCTGGCCGGTGAGTTCGTCCACGGGGCGGAGATCGCCCAGTGCCACCCGCGACGCGATCCCTTCGGCCAGCTTGAGCGGCGTGAGCACCGCACGGTCGATCCATCGCGCCAGCCACGCAAGCAGGAGGAGGACCAGGAGCGCGAAGACCATCGCCTCGATCGCGATCTGGCGCCAGGTCCCCTGGAAGAGGCGGAGGCCTGCGGACGAGGGCTGTCGCGCCACCACCTGCCACGGGGGCGTCCCGATCCCGATCAACGCCAGTCGCTCGGCACCCCGGACATCCTTCACCGAGGCAAAGCGCAGGTCGGATGAACCGCCCAGCAGGGAATCGTCGGCGAACGGCTGCCCGACCTCTCCCCCCGGGATCCCGGTGACCGCGACCAGTCCGCGCTGGTCCACCACCTCGACCAGCGTGAGCGAGTCGGCCCGAAGGTCGCGCCGCAGCGGCCGCCCGAACGCCTCCAATGGCAGCGTGGCACGGAGGACGCCGATCGCGGTCCGTTGATCCTCGGCGCGGATCGGCGTCACGATGTCCAGCACCTGGCCTCGGGCCGTCCGATACGGCGCCGTCACCACCGCCCCCGAGGCCAGCGCGCGCGTGAACCAGTCAGTGCCGCGCGCCGCGGCAGTGTCGTGTGCCGCGGTCGTGATCACGAGGCGCCCATCCCGGCCGTAGATGGCCAGGTCGCGGAAGCTGGTGCGGGTCCGGAGCCGAAGCAGCGCCTGGAGGGCGTCGACGCCCTTGTCGGCCTTGCCGGTGGCCGCCAGCTCTCCGGTCAGCGGCATCAACGCGATCAATTCCGCCTCGTGGCGGCGCTCCGCGGCCGTGGCCTCGACCATCCGGGCCGACCGCGAGACGTACGTGGCCAGTTCCGAATCGGCCTGACCACGCATCAGACGGGATGCGATCGAGACGACCAGCAACGCCGCGACCACGGTGATGGCGACGATGACGCCACCACCGAAGAGAAAGAGCTTCTGCCTCAGGCCGTGATCAGCCGCGGCCATGGGAGCGATTCTGAAAAATGGGATCCATTAGAAGGGTCGGGGTGACCGCAATCTGCAAGGACCCTGCCGCAAAGTCAAAGGCGGTCGGGATGGGGCGTCTCGCCTCGTCGCACCGGTACGCATTACAATTCCCCGCTCCTGATGGATTCCGGCCGGTGCGTTCGCGCGCCGGCGATCGCCTGGTGACCGATGACCGACCGCACCGCTGAAACTGCGTACGATCCCCAGGCCGTCGAGGCCAAGTGGCGCGCCCGCTGGGCGGAACGCCGCACCAACGAGCCGGATCTTGACCGGCCGGCGGCCCCGTTCTACAACCTGATGATGTTCCCCTATCCGTCGGCCGAAGGGCTGCACGTGGGGAACATGTTCGCGTTCACCGGTGCCGACGTGTATGGCCGGTACCAGCGCCTGCGTGGCAGGACGGTCTTCGAGCCGATCGGGTACGACGCGTTCGGGATCCACAGCGAGAACTACGCCCTCAGGATCGGTGAGCACCCCGGCGTGGTCATCCCCCGCAATATCGCGAATTTCCGCCGGCAGCTGGAACGGGTCGGCGGGATGTTCGACTGGCGCCACACCGTCGACACCACCGATCCGGCCTACTACAAGTGGACCCAATGGATCTTCCTCGAGCTGTACAAGGCGGGGAAGGCGTTCAAGAAGAAGGCGGCGGTCAACTGGTGCCCCAACGACAAGACGGTGCTCGCCAATGAGCAGGTGGAAGGGGGCCGGTGCGAGCGCTGTGGCGCGCTGGTGGAACAGCGCGTGCTGGAGCAGTGGTTCTTCCGGATCACCGACTATGCCGGCCGGCTGCTCGACAACCTGGATGGCCTCGACTGGTCGGACACGACCCGCACCGCCCAGCGCAACTGGATCGGGCGCTCCGACGGCGCCGAGGTGGGTTTTGCGGTGGCGGGATCGACGGTCAGGGTCTATACCACCCGGCCCGACACGATCTTCGGCGCCACCTTCCTGGTGCTCGCCCCCGAGCATCCGCTCGTCGACGCCATCACCGTGCCGGGCCAGCGCGCGGCGGTCGATGCGTATCGTCGCACGGCGCTTGCCACCGACGTCGTTTCCCGTCGCAGCGGCGACCGGCAGAAGACCGGCGTCCCGACCGGTGCCACGGCCATCAATCCCGCCACCGGAAGGCCGATCCCGGTCTGGGTGGCGGACTACGTACTGATGGAGTACGGCACCGGCGCCATCATGGCGGTGCCGGGTCACGACGAGCGCGACTTCGAGTTCGCCACCAAGTACGCGCTTCCGATCGTCCGGGTCATCGCCGAGGGCGGGTCGCCCCGGCCCGCCGCGTTCGCGGCGGAGCCGGAGGCCACGCCCTCGGCGGCCTACACCGGCGGCGGACGGATGGTCAACTCCGGCGAGTTCGACGGGCTCGATGTCGAGGCGGCCAAGACCCGGGTCACCGCGTGGCTGGAGTCACAGGGGGCGGGGGAGGGGAAGACCCTCTACCGGCTCCACGACTGGTGCGTCTCGCGGCAGCGCTACTGGGGCCCGCCGATCCCGATCATCTACTGCGATCACTGCGGCCCCCAGCCGGTGCCGGAGCGCGACCTGCCGGTGCTCCTCCCGCCGGTGGAGGACTTCCGTCCCGACGACAGCGGGGTCTCGCCGCTGGCCCGCCACAAGGAGTGGTATCACGTTCCGTGCCCCGCCTGCGGGCGGGAAGGGCGCCGCGAGACCGACGTCTCTGACACCTTCCTCGATTCCGCCTGGTACTTCCTCCGCTACCCGTCGGTCGGGCTCGATGACCGGCCCTTCGACCCGGCGCGCACCCGGCGATGGCTCCCGGTCACGTCGTACATCGGCGGCAACGAGCACGCGGTGCTCCACCTGCTCTACAGCCGGTTCATCATGATGGTGCTGCACGAGCTTGGTCACGTCGAGTTCGAGGAGCCGTTCACCCGCTTCCGGGCCCACGGGATGATCGTCAAGGACGGCGCCAAGATGTCGAAGACCAAGGGCAACATCGTCGTCCCCGACGAGTATATCGCCAAGTGGGGCGCCGATACCTTCCGGACCTACCTGATGTTCCTGGGGCCGCTCACCGACGGGGGCGACTTCCGGGATGACGGGATCAGCGGGCCCCGCCGGTTCCTCGACAAGCTCTGGTCGCTCGTGGGTGAGGTGGCCGCCGCCGAGGGCGGAGCCTCCGGTCCCACCGCGTCCACGGCGGGCCGGGGCGGCCCGCCCTCGGCCGCGCTCACCGCCAAGTGGCACCGCGCCAAGATGCGTGCCACCGAGGGGATGGAGGAGCTCCGGTACAACACCTCCATCGCGGCGGTGATGGAACTTCTCAACGCCGTGCGGGAAGAAGGGTGCCACCACCGGGCGCTGGTGGAGGAACTCGTGCTGCTCGTGGCGCCGGTCGCGCCACACTTTGCCGAAGAGTGCTGGGAACGGCTGGGGCATCAGGGGAGCGTATTCGATGCCCGCTGGCCGGCATTCGATGCCGCGCTGGCGGTGGACGATTCCCTGGAGGTGGTGGTCCAGGTGAATGGCAAGACCCGCAGCCGGATCACCATCGACCGGAGCGCCGCGGAGCCCGAGGTCGTGGCGGCGGCGCTCGCCGACCCCGGCGTTCAGCGACACCTCGACGGCAAGGCGCCGAAGAAGACCATCTACGTGCCCGGACGGCTGGTGAACCTGGTGGTATGACTCGCCAGTATCAGCAGGGGCGGCGCAGAGATCAACAGAGACAGCGCAGGGATCAGCAGCAGGGATGGCGCAGAGATCAGCAGGGGCGACGTAGGGATCCGCAGAGACGGCGGAGGAATCAGCAGGGGCGGCGCATGCGCCGCCCGCCCCTCCCTCACCTTCCCAACTTCTGAACCCATCTTGCCGGATTGTCCGCGATATACCGCTGTACTTCTTGCAATACCGACTCGCTCCGGATCACCCGATCATGAAAGCTACGCGCCCAAAGCGGATCGGGCCCCAGGAGCCCCCGGCGCCGCGCCTGTCGGGTCACGGCACCCTTGAGCCCGTTGACCACCCTGCAAAGTGAATCGGGCGCATCCGATCGGATCCGCACGATACCGTGGAAGTGATCGGGCATCACGCAGTGATCGAGAGGATCTGCGGCGGGCGGATGCTCAGCAAGCCTCCGCCAAGTGTCACTGAGGAGGTCGCCGATCGGCAGGGATCGCAACCGTCCGACGGCGTACTCGGCCAGGATGGGCCGCCGCTCGGCGGTGACGAACGTGATGAAGTAGATCCAGGGGCCGCTGTAAGCGAAGTGGTGGAGGCGCCAGGAGCGCCTCCTGGGGAGTAAGTCACCGGACATCTGTCGAAGGTGGGTCCAGTCACGGTCTGGGCCGGTATCGATTTCGTGCGGATGCAGGCGAAAGAAGCGCGGCTGGCGTGGCGGGCGGCGCATGCGCCGCCCCTGCGGGATTTTGCGCCGCCCGTGCGGGGTCAGCGCCGCCCCTGCGAGGATTCAGCGCCGCCCCCGCTGATTCCTGCCCCGCACCCGCCGCTCACAGGATCCGGACGATCCCCTCGCCAACGAAGTACCCCACCACCGCCACCCCCAACCCGATCACGAACATGTCCATCCCCGACCGGATGATCCCACGGCCGGTGAAGAGGCTGCGCGCGGCGCCGATGCCAAAGTGCGAGAGCATCGCGATCGTGAATGCCGACCAGATGGCCGCCGGTCCGTTCCAGAAGAACAATGGCAGCACCGGGATGAGCGACCCCACCGCGGTGGCGCTCCCGGTGATCCACGCCTCCCGCATCGGGGTGCTGGTGGCCTCGCCGATGCCGAGCTCCTCGCGCACCTGCTCGCCGAGGGCGCGTTCGGGATCTCGCATCACCTCATCGGCCAGGACCTTGGCCTGCGCGGCCGGGATCCCCTTGGCCTGGTAGATGAGTTCGAGCTCGTCGCGCTCGACCTCGGGCATCAGCCGGATCTCCTCCCGCTCCATCGCGATCTCGTGCTCGAACACCTCCCGCTCGCTCTTGGCGGCCAGGTACCCCGAGGAGCCCATCGACAGCGCGTTGGCCGCCGTCCCGGCGATCCCCGCCACCAGCACGGCGTGGGTCGCGGCCAGCATCGATCCCTGGGCGCCGACGATCCCGGCCAGGAGCCCGAAGTTGGCGGTGAGGCCGTCGTTGAAGCCGTAGACCAGGTTCCGCAGGAATCCACCGGCGCCGGTCTTGTGCCACGGTTCGCCGCTGCGGCCGGCCATCCCGGCCAGCGACTGGGCGTGCTCCGCCGACTCCCGAGCCAGGAGCAGTGCCGTGTCCTGGGCGCCGCCAGCAGGCGTGCGCTTGTAGAGGGAGAGGTAGCCCTTCACCTCCCGGCCTTCCTCCTCCAGCAGCATCGGGAGGAGAAATCCGGGCCCGAATCGGCGCGCGAGCCAGGCAAGCGTCCGGGCCCGCACCGACGGCCGCACCGGCGGCACGGCGTGTCCCGCCTCAGTGATGAGCTTGCGCCAGATCTCGGTGTGGCGATCCTCGACCTGCGCCAACTCCTGGTAGACCCGACGCTTCCCGGCATCTGTCTCGGCGGCGGCAAGCTCCCGGTAGAGGAAAGCGGCGTCGGCCTCGTCCTCAAGGTGGTGCTGCCATTCGTGCGGCGTGGGGGATGTCATGCGGGGAATCTAAGTGGGCGGGTCGAAAGAGGAGTGAACGATGAACGGCCAAGGGTGAACGGGACAAGGGCCGCGACGCCGATGTTGAGTGCGAGGCTAACATGTTGTAACGAAAGGGGTTGAAGTCAATGTTCGCCTGGGGTGGTGCGCGTCCCCCGTTCACCCTTCACTGTTGACCGCTCACCTGCGGCGCGGCCCTGCAACCAACCCCGTCCCCCCCGCATCTTTCACCTGTGACGGTGGAATCCTTCCCCATGGCGGAATCGGATGCGGCGCTGGCCCGGGCCCGGGCAGGCGATCCGGCAGGCTTCGAATCGCTCTACCGGGCGTTCGAGACCCCGGTGTACACCCTCGCACGCCGGATCTGCCGGACGGCGGAGGACGCCGAGGATGTGATGCAGGAGACGTTCCTGGAGGTCCATCGGTCATTGGGGCGGTATCGAGCGGAAGGAAGCTTGTGGGGGTGGATCCGCACCATCGCGGCGAGCAAGGCGCTGATGCGGTTGCGTCGCAATAAATACCGCGACGCCGAGCCGCTGGAGGATGACATCCACCCGGGGCGCCGGGAGGACGATCTGCTCCGGATGGACCTGGAATCGGCGCTGGAGCGCCTGCCGGAAACGTCCCGCGCCGTGGTGTGGCTGCACGATGTGGAGGGATACACCCACGAGGAGATCGCGGCCTTGATGGGCAAGACGGCCAGCTTTTCGAAGTCCCAGCTGGCGCGGGCGCATCAAAGGCTGCGCCGGTGGCTGGGCGAGGAGGTCGCATCATGACGCACCTGACGATGGAACAGTTGAACGCGCTCCGGGAGCCTGGTGTCGAACCTGGCGCCGCCGCGGCCCGTGAGCATCTCGCGGCCTGTGCCGCCTGTCGCGCCGAGTTCGACGCCCTGCATCAGCGGGTGGCGCGTTTGCGCGCGTTGCCGCCGCTTCGGCCCGATCGCGATCGGTGGCCCGCGGTGGCGGTAGCGGTGTCCCGCACACGGCGGATCCGGCGCACCCGATGGGTCGGGGCCGGATCGCTCGCGCTGGCGGCGTCGGTCGCGCTGGTGCTGGTGGCCGGCGACATGTTCCGGCCGATCCCTGCCACGGCCGAGCAGCAGATCGGCCAGGCCATGCGGGAGTCATCGGCGCTCGAGGGGGAACTCCGGCGCATCCATCCCGATCAGCGTGCCAGCGACCTCACCACCGCACAGGTGGCCAGTGAACTCGAGGGCCGGATCGCGAACCTCGACCAGCAGCTGCAGCTGATGCAGCTCGAGCCGGCACGCCGCACCGACGATGCACGTACCCTTGAACTGTGGCGCCAGCGGGTCGGGTTCCTCGACGCCCTGGTGGACGTCCACCTCACGCAGGCGAGCAACGTGGGCCTTTGAGGCCCGGGGAGATCCGAATGCGCACATATGGTCTGGTAGTCCTGATGGCGGCAACGGTCGCCGCCCCTGCCACCGCGCAGCAGGGGGGGACGGTCACGCTCAAGAGAATGCCGACGCAGGACATCCAGTTGAGCAACACCACGCCCGGGACGTTCCAGATCACGGTGAGCGGTCGGGGGCGGATCGGGGTGTTGGTGGACATGCGGCCGGGGCCCAACGACTCGATCGGTGCCACGGTCCAGAGCGTCACGCCGGGCGGGCCGGCGGCCAAGGCCGGGATCCAGGGAGGCGACATCATTACCAGGCTCAAGGGGACCGCCCTGGTCGACCGCTCCGCGCAGCGCTCGGCGTCCGGTGATGACAGTGATGCGCCGCGTTCCCAACCGGGACTCAAGCTCCTCGATCTTGCCAGCGGACTCTCTGCCGGTGACACGGTGGCGGTCGAGTTCCGTCGCGGCAAGGAGCGGAAGACCGTCCAACTCGTGACCTCGCAGGCCGACGGGCTGATGACCTACTCCGTCTCCGGCGATACCGGGATGCCGCTCTTCTTTCGTTCTGCGCCGGGCGGCGCCTTCCGGTACGGCTTCAAGGTCCCGGAACCCGGCGACCTTCCGTTCTCCGGGAACTTCTCGCCTGACCAGATGGCCCCGATGATGCGTGACCAGGTGTTCCTTCGGGTCGGATCGCCGCTGGGAGACATGGAGTTCGCGCCGATGAATCCCGACCTGGGCCACTATTTCGGCGTGACCGACGGGATCCTGGTCCTGAGCGTCCCCGATTCTTCGCCCCTTGCGCTCAAGGCGGGCGATGTGATCCTGACCGTCGGCGACCGCAAGCCCAACACGGTCTCGAAGCTCCTGGGCATCCTCCAGACGTACGATGATGGTGAGGTGGTGACCCTGGACGTGATGCGCGAACGCAAGCATGTCACCGTCACCGGCAAGGCCAACTGGAGCGAGCCGCGGTGGCAGGGACGGATGCCGTTCAAGGTCCAGGGAGACCAGATGCGGCTGCAGATCCAGCCCGATCACCGCGACTGACCCCTCCGCGCTCCTGTCAACGGGCCCCCGCGAATAGCCGCGGGGGCCCGTTACTTTCAGGGATGCCCCAGCGCTTCGGCCCCACGGCACCCCTGACCGCGCTGTTCACGGTGGCCGCCTGCCTGGCGAGCCCCGTTGCCGCGCAGAGCGACAGCGGCCTCCCGGCCCACTACTCCATCAACCCGGTGGCCGTGAGTCGCAGCGGCCTCTACTTCGAGCCGTACCGGTCGCCCCATCCGGGATGGCGCTACGCCGTCCAACTCGACTACGGCAACATGATCGAGTACGGCGCGGCGATCGACGGCCGCGTCTATCTGCTCGACGCCGAGGCTGCCACCTTCCACCTGAACGTGGGCCGCGATCTGGGAGCCCGGACGTTCGTCATCGCGGACGTTCCGGTGCGCTCGGTCTACGCCGGGGTGATGGACGGCTTCCTCGACTGGTACCACAACCTGATCGGGATCCCGATCCCGGAGCGCCAGCTCCGCCCCCGCAACCAGTTCGAGTATCGGGTCGAGCTCCCCAACGGCGATACCCTTGTCCGCCACCGGCTGGACCCGTCACTCGGCGATATCCGCCTGGGCCTCGGCGTGCGACATTCCGACGCGGTCCAGTCGGTCCTGTCGATCACCCTGCCAACGACCACCGGCGCTGAGGGCTACGGACGGGCTACCCCGTCGGTGAGCCTGCTCAACACCTGGCGGGCCCGCTGGCACCCTCGGCTCCGGTACGAGGGGAGCCTCGACGTCGGGTACACGCCGGCCACCGGCGGGCCGATGGCGCAGTACCAGCACACGACCTTCCTGGCGCTGACGTCGGGGGTCCGCTGGAACTTCGCGGGCGTGAGCTCGATGTTCGGGAACCTGTACTATCACAGCTCCTATTACGGCGGCACCGGCTTCGCGAGCCTCGATCACCCCGAACTGAGCTTCGACTATGGCTTCATCTTCCGCACCCACGCCGGGGGCGAATGGCGGCTCGGAATGACCGAGGACCTGATCCCGACCAGCCCCGCGATCGACGTGGTGTTCAAGGTGGGGAGGAGCTGGTAGGGGAGTGAAGAGTGAGAAGTGAAAAGTGAAAAGGGAGGCGGGGGCGGGGACGAGGAATTCAGGAAGGGCGAGTGGTGTCACACAGGCGTCATCCTGAGCAGAGCGAAGGATCGCTTCGCGTACATCCGACAGATCCCTTGGTCGCTCCACTTCCTGCGGATGACACCGAGATACTGTCGCCTCCCGTCCACCCGTCGGCCCTACTCCGGCCGCCCTGCCGAGAGCAGGAACTCCTTCAGTGCGCTGAGCAGGAACTCCTTGGCCTGGGGGGTCCGCGGATCGAGGCCGTAGTGATTGATGAGTTGCTGTTGACG
>DASSGV010000011.1:0-8362 GCA_035693225.1 Gemmatimonadales bacterium
CGCCAACTGGATGCCCAGACCGGCGTATCGGAGCGCGTCCGGCGCCCTGTCCCTGCCTGGCGGAGTGCTGGTCACGGGGCGCGAATTTAGCGGCTTGTGAAATATTTCGCAAGGAAAATCGGGCGGTATGTAAGGCGCGTCGGAAAAGGTGCGACAACGGCGCGCGGAGGGCATGCCAGCGCCTCCGGAATGCCGGTCAGCGAGTCAGGCTACTGCACCCTACGCGGCACGGAACCAAGACCGTACTAATCGCGCAATTTGCTCTCCGCTTGACACCTCCGCGCACCGGATCCAGGGCGGAGTGTGCCCCGGATGCTGTAGCGTTCTGGCGGACGGCAATGCGCCACTTCACCTGCCCGCTTACCGCTCCCCCCTCCCCCGTTTACCGTTCACTCTTCACCGTTCACTTTTCACTCTTCACTCTCTCCACCGCCCACCCCTTCCCGGTCCCCAATGCCCCCCACTCTGCCCGCCACCGACGACGTCGCCGCCCTTGCCGGCCTGGCCCGCGCGGTGGTGTCATTACGCGCACAGATCGCCGCACGGGTGGTGGGCCAGCGCGATGCCGTGGACGGGATGCTCACCGCCGTGCTGAGCGGCGGCCACGCGCTCCTGGTGGGGGTGCCGGGGCTCGCCAAGACGCTGATGGTGGCGACACTCGCCGAGGCGCTGCAGCTCTCGTTCAGTCGGGTACAGTTCACCCCCGACCTGATGCCGGGAGACATCACCGGCACCGACGTGCTGGAAGAGGACGCCGCGACGGGCCGGCGGGTCTTCCGGTTCCTGCGCGGACCGGTCTTTGCCAACGTGGTCCTGGCCGACGAGATCAACCGCACCCCCCCCAAGACCCAGGCGGCGCTCCTGCAGGCGATGCAGGAGCACCGGATCACCGCCGGCGGCACCACATACGACCTCCCCGCCCCCTTTTTCGTCCTGGCCACCCAGAATCCGATCGAGCAGGAAGGGACCTACCCGCTCCCTGAGGCCCAGCTCGACCGCTTCATGCTCGAACTCCGGATCGGCTACCCGACCCGCCAGGAAGAGGAAGCGATCGTCGAGCGGACGACGGGCGCCGCCGACACACCGGTACAGCCGGTGCTCGATGCCGCCGCGATCGTGGAGATGCAGGGCCTGGTGCGCCGCATCCCGGTCTCGAAGCAACTCATCGCCTCGGCGGTCAAGCTGGCACGGATGACCCGCCCCGACGATGCCGACGCCCCGGCACTGGTGCGCGAATACGTGGAGTGGGGCGCAGGACCACGCGCCTCACAATACCTGGTGCTGGCGGCCAAGGCCCGCGCGGCGATGGCCGGCCGGCCCCTCGCCGATCTCGACGACGTGGCCGACTCGGCACTCGCGGTCCTGCGGCACCGGGTGGTGACCAATTTTGCGGCCGAGGCCGCCGACCGATCAAGCACGGATGTGGTACGGGAGCTGGTCGATACCGGAGCGTGGCTCAAGCCCTGAGCCGACGACTGGCCAAGATCCTATGGCGTCGAGCCGTGACCCACGATGATCGGGTTCTCGTGGCAGGCGGTGAAGGTGGCGGTAAAGCTGGTCGCTGTGTCTCCCGCCTGGCGCCCGGCGATGACGCCGCGGGTGAAGGCGGGGTAGCGGGTCCCGCACCCGACGTCGTAGTAGATCGGCTCCGCCGTCCAGATGGTGAAGGATCCTCCCCGCGTGTGGACCGGCTCACTGACATCGAAGGTCCCGCTGAATGTGATCGTGCCCGAGGGGATGTCGGCCCCCGGCACCAGCGGGCCGCCGCCATCGGGCAGGTAGGTGCCGTCCCACTCCTCCATATAGTCGGCCGTTCCCGTGATGCCGTCGTGACTGAAGCTGGTGGCGACGTGGAGCGCCGCCGTCGTCTCGATATGGTCGGGAGCGAGTGTCGCGGATTCGGTGCCGGTGGTGCGCCGCTCAGTGAACCCCGCCGCGCCCCGGTCGATGTGGTCGGTGAAGTCGCTCTGCCAATGGAAGGCGTAGGGGCCGGGATCGTCATGGAACGCGAGGGTCCCGGAAAACCATTCCGTCACCGTGTGCACGCTGTCCACCAGCGTGCAATTGGCGCGGGTATAGCTGGAGGTCAGGGAATCGGGGATGCCGTCGTGGTCAGTGTCGAGAGGAGCGCCGGCGGAGTCGAGGGCGCCGGAGAGCACCGGATGGCATCCGGAGGTGAGCGTCGAGTCGGAGAACGCCGGTGCGCTCCCTTCCAGGGAATGCACGAAGATCAGGGGCGCGACGCCGTGCTGCTGGAAGACCGTGAGCATCGTGTAGGCGAAGGAGGGCGTCTCCTTGCCGAGGGCGGCGGCCGCGGAATCGGTGAGCGGGGGAAAGCTGGCAGGCCCCGTCGGCCCGTCGTGGCAGGCGGCAACGAGGAGGCACACGATCGACAGGCTCAGTCGCATATGCCGATATCGGCGTTCTGACCGGAGGTGTCAAGCGAGGGCAGCAGTGCCAGCTGTCTCGTTTCACGACAGCGCCAAAAAGGCCCGGGCACGACGCCCGGGCCTTCCTGGTCAACGGTGTGGCCGCCGTCGGCTCAGGTGGTGCCGAAGGTCGTCACCGTCGGGTCGACGCCGCACCCGGTGAAGGTCGCGTCGAAGCCGGCGGTGGCGTACCCATGGAAGGCACCGGAGATGTGGCCGGCAGTGAACGGTGGATTGTTGTCCACATTGCCGCAGGCGGCGGAATAGGCCAGCGGCGTCGGGGTCGCGATGTCGAATGAGAAGCTGTTGGGCTGGCCCGCGATGCTGGTCCCGATCCCCCCGACGATTGTCATATGACCGTCGGGAAGGGGTTCGCCATACACCAGCGAGCTGCCGCTCGGGATGAACTGGAAGTCCATGGTCTGGTCGATCAGGACGCTGGATGCCTCGGCTCCGGTCAAGTTGGTCGTGTCGGCGAGCTGGACATTGAGGTCGGCCAGATCGGCGGCAAGGGTGAAGGTCTCGGTGCCCACCTCATGGACCGTCTCGGTGCTGCCGGGCGTGGCGAAGGTGTAGATGAAGTTCACCACCAGCCGGAAGCCGAAGAGGTCGCCGATGTCCACGACCTTGATCGTCCCGGAATACGTGATGGTCTCCCCGCTCCCGCTGTCCACCACGGTGCAGTTGTCGGCGTTGAAGGTGGCCACGACGCTGTCCGGCACGCCGTCGGCATCGGTGTCGGTGGCGGTGTCGCCGGTGATGGTACCGCTCAAGGTCGGCAGACAGCTTCCCGTGACGCGATACAGCACCGGCGCCCCGCCGACGGTACCGAGCATCCGTCCGTGGACACCCATTGCGGAGAGCGCACCTGCCAGGGCGTCCTTGGCGTGCGGCGCCGCCGCGACAAAGTCGGGGAGGTTGGAGGCGTCGTACGATCCGGTCGTGAAGGTCGTGAGTGCCCCCTCGCCCAGCGACTGTGCCACCGCGGCGCCGCCCTCTGCTTCGGCGGCGGAGAAGGTGCTGCCCGATGGTCCGCTGCTGCCGCTGCTACCGCAGGCCGCGGCACCGAGCCCCGCCAGGGCCGTGAGTGCCAGGACCCGCATCGAGATGTACCGCATTCGCCTGCTCCTTCGCTTGGGTGGGTGCACCGGCCAGAGGGGGCCGGAGGAACGCGCGCCAAGTTAGGGGCCGGCTTCTTTCCGCCGTCAACAAATCAACACGTTGTCCTGCAATGAGTTCCGGCGGCAGGCCGTGTGACTCCTGTCACTGGAACGAACGAAAAGGCCCGGGTCACCGGCCCGGGCCTCCTCGATCATTCGGTGGGCTGGTCAGCGCGCTGCCGTTGCGGTCGCGTTCCCGTGACCGGTGATCGTCGGGGCCACGCCGCAGTCGCTGTAGGTCACCGTGAAGCCGACATCGTTCCCCGCCCCGTTCAGGTGCCCGGTGACAGTTCCCCCGAAGAACGGGGGGGCTTCACTGCATTCCGCCGAGTAGGCCAGGGGGACCGTGGTCGAGATGCCGAAGCTGAAGTTGGTGGCCGGGGATTCCAGGCTCGTCACGAAGAACCCGCCGTTGAACCCCAGGTTCCCGTCCGGCGGCGAGGCCGCCTCCAGCACCAGGCCATCCGCCGGGGTGAAGTTGGAGTTCCAGTTGTAATGCACCTGCCCGCCCGATGTCGGACCGCCGACGGGAGTGGACGTCTCATTGGCATCGAAGTTCACGTTGTCATCGTCCCGGGCCGCCGTGACCGTGAAGCGCTCTGACTCATTGAGCGTGAGGTGGAGCGTCCCTTCGGGGTTGCCCTCATCCTGGGCGGCCGTCACGCCGACATTGAAGCCGTAGAGTCCCGGCACATCGGCGACGGTGACCACGAGGCTGGTCTTGATCGTGTCGTGGGACACACTGTCGATCGTCGTGCAGGAGATGGAGATCTTCTCGTTGTTGGGGAACCCGTCGCCATCGGCGTCGAGGGTGTCCCCCGAGATCACCGGCGCGCAGGGATCGCCGTCGAGCCGCATCAGCGGCGCCGAGCCCGCCGGACGTCCCTTGATGGTGAAGGCCCGGTGGATGCCGGCCAGCTGGTAGGCGCGGTTGAGGAGCGCCAGGCCGCGTACCGGCGTCCGGGGCGAGAGGGGAATCTCGATGTTCGGCTCCCCCATCTGGTAGGTCGAGAACATCTGTGAAACGAAATCCACGGCCGTACCCCCGAAGCTCAGGGCGGTACTGTCGGCGATGGTGCCGTTGAAACTCGGGCCGGTGTCCTTGCTGCCGCAGGCCCAGGCGCCGAACGCGAGGATCACGCTCGCACCGAGGGCGAATTGTCTGTGCATAGGGTCATTCCATCTGAAGGAGAGGGCGCGTCAGCGGTCGATGACGCAAAGGAGTCACTAAGATGGTGCGCCGGGTGCCGGAGGCCAAGGGGTCGCCCTGGATCCGGAACGCGAAACAGCCCGGGCGAATGCCCGGGCTGTCCGCACTGCGAGGGACATTGGCCGGTCAGATCGAGTTGCCGGTCCCGACGATGTCCGGGGTGGTGTTGCAGGCGCTGTAGGTGACCGTGAAGCCCACCGAGGCGCTGCCGTTGAAGTTGCCTTTGATCTCTCCGGCATCGAATGGCGGCTGGTCATTCGACGCGTAGCACGAGGCCACGAAGCTCAGCGGCGTGGGCGTGGAGAGGTTGAAGTTGAAGTTGTGGGTCGCGTCGGCGGCGTTGGTGACGTAGAACCCGCCGTTGAAGGCGATCGTCCCGTCGGGAAGCGGGTCCCCGAGCGCGATCGACCCGCCGCTGGCCGTGAAGGTCGCATTCCAGTTCTCGTGGAGGGCGCCGCCGCTCGAGACCGAGCCGAGCGTTTCGACCAGACTGAGTGTCAGGTCCAGGCCGTCCGACGCCGAACCTGCCGTGAACAGGGCGTAGTCGTGCCCCGAGATCGACTCGGTGGTCGACGTGTCCGCATGGCTCACGATGAGCGTGATGTCGACATCGTAATGATAGCCATAGAGGCCCGAAACGTCGGCCAGACTCACCTGCCCGTGGACCGACTCGTGGGAGCCGTTGGACAGGGTGGTGTCACAACTGATGGCGATCACCTCGTGGTCGGGGATGCCGTCTCCATCGGTGTCGGTGGTGTCTGCCCCCACAGGACCGCTCAGTGCGTCGCACCCGAAGGGAGCGCTCATATCGACCGGCGGCGTCGCCATTCCCCTGATGGTGTAGTGGGGGGCCTTGCCGCCCACCGCCATCCACGCCCTGTTGAGGAGCGCCACCACCTTGGGCGAAGCCTTGGCGGACAGGGAGACGTTGGGCCCGGTGCCGAAGTCGAAGGTGCTCACCATGTCACCCGCGAACCCGTCGGCGCTCTCACCGGCGGTGGCGGCGTCGGCGTTGCTGATGGTGCCGCTGAAGCTTGGCCCGGTGTCCTTGCTGCCGCAGGCCGCCAGGCCGAGGGCGGCGGCGAGGGTGAGGGCCATCCCGAGGTGAGAACGCATGGTCATGGGCACTGCTCCTGAGCTGCTGGTGAAGGTGGCCGGCGCGGAAGGGCGCCGGCGGGGGCTAGTCTGGGTCGGCCCTGGCCGACCCCGGTGAGTCATCGGGGAGACCGGGCAAAGATGGCGCTGGTACCGGCACCCGCCAGTGCCGCCGGTCACCGTGCCGCCGCGGGCCAGGCTCGCGGGTACCGAGCATTCATCAGGGAGATCAAGTCGAACGACAAGACCCGGGCGCCTGCCCGGGCCTTCCCGTCGATCATCCCTTGGTGCGTGTACTCAGATCGAGTTGCCGTGTCCCACGATCGTGGGGGCGTTGCCGCATCCGTTGTCGTACGTGATGGTGAAGCCCACGTCGGCCTTGCCGTTGAGGAACCCCTTGATGACGCCGTCGGTGAAGGGGTCGCTCTCGCCCTCGCACGCGGAGGAATAGGCCAGGTCGGTGGTCGTCTCGATGTTGAAGCTGAAGTTGTTGGCGGCGTTGCCAAGGTCGAGGATGTAGAAACCGCCCGCGAAGTGGATGGCACCGTCCGGCAGCGGCGAGCCGACCGCGAGCGATCCGCTCGTGGGAGTGAAGCTCGCGTCCCAGTTATAGTGCTCTCCAATACCCGTGGTGACACCGGCGCCGGTCTTGAACGATTCGGTGACCGTGAGATTGACGTGATCCTGGGCCAGGTTCGCGGTGAATGCGGCGTCCTCGGTGGCGTTGATCGCGATCGTGGTGTTGTTGTGGGCGCTGTCCGTCAGGCTCTCGGTGAGATTGGCGGAGAAATGGAAGCCGTACAGCCCCGGGACGTCCTGGATGAGGACGGTGCCGTGATAGGAGACGACGCTGCCGTTGGGCAGCGTGGAGTCGCAACTGATCGTCGTCGTGTAGTTGGCCATGATCCCATCACCATCGGCGTCGGAGGAGTCGCCACTGGTGGTGATGTAATTGCCGCCGTTGCACCCGGATGCGCTCGACAGCTGCAGCACCGGAGGGGTAGCGATCCCCTTGATCGTGTACCGGGGCACCTGGCTATGGGTGGCCGCCATCCACGCTCCGTTGAGGAGCGCCACGGCCCGCGGGGACGCCTTGGGAGAGAGCCCGATGGCAGTCCCCTGGAAGTCGAACACGGACACAAGGTTGCCGGCAAACCCGTCGGCGGTGCTTCCCAGGTCGGCGGCGGCCGAATCGGTGATCGTGCTCGAAAAACTGGGCCCGCTCGAATTGCTGCCGCACGCCGCGAGGCCGAGGGCGGCGGCGAGGGTGAGGGCCATTCCAACCTGAGATCCCTTGATCATGAGCACTGCTCCTGAGCTACTGGTGTGAAGGCGACCGACGCGGAATGGCATCGGCGGGGGCTGCTATGGGCCGTGCTGGACGACTCCGGCGAATTACTGATAGGACCGGCAAAGATCGCACAAATGCCGGCATCCGCCAGTGGCGCCGGTCACAGTAGTGGAAACCATTGCTGTGAAACAGGTTACCGCACCGCATCGGGCCCAATGACGGCGAATGCATCCGGTGGGGACCAGTCGACGCCAGCAACGGGGGGACCCTCCCAGAGCAGCCTCAGGCACCTCCCTGGTTTGATGTTCGGTTGCTGGCGCCGGTAGAATCTTTGTAACATCTTAATCGCACCCCATATGCCACTCTCCCATCAGCTCCGCTGCCTCGGCACCCCCACCCTCTATGGCGAGGATGGGGAGGCCGTCCGCTTCCGGGTCAAGAAGCACCTGGCCCTCCTCGCCTTCCTGGCGATGGAGCCCCGGACCCATCGGCGCGATCGGCTGGCGGAACTCCTCTGGCCCGCCGCCAGCGAGCGCGAAGGGCGCCACTCCCTGGCCACCGGCCTCTCGGTCCTCCGCGCGAGGCTCGGTCGGGCCGGCATCGAAGCCGGGCGCGACACCGTGCGACTGGTGCCCGGGACCGTCGAACTGGACCTCGATCGGTTGGCGGCGGGAGATGTGCTGGGGAGCGACATCGTGCCGGTACTGGCCGTGGCACCACTGCTCGAGGACTTCGACGTCCCCGACGCGCCGGGGTGGAACCAGTGGAAGGACGCCCAGTCCGCCAACTGGCGACCCCGGATCCGTGACGCACTCCTCACCCTCATCGATCGCTCCCGCCGCCACGGCGATACCCGCACGATGGAGCGCCTGGCCGACTCCCTGCTCGCGATCGATTCACTGAGCGAAGAAGGGGTCCGTTCGAAGATGGAAGCGCGGGCGTTCGCCGGCGACCGGCTGAGTGCCCTCCGGATCTTCGAGGAATGGAAAGGCCGACTGGCCGACGATGTCGGCGCTCAACCCGGCGACCTCATCGAAGGGATGGCGGTACGGCTCCGGCGCCGTGGATGGGAACGGACCAACAAGGAACACATCGCACCGGTACATACCGACCAGTGGAAGGACCGACCCTTCATCGGGCGCGGGCCCCAGTACCGCACGTTGTATGAGGGATGGGA
>DASSGV010000012.1:0-8651 GCA_035693225.1 Gemmatimonadales bacterium
AGAGGGCGGCACGCAGGCGCTCGATCTGCCGGCCATCGATGCCATCATATTCTGCCCGCGTCTCGGCGCCCGCGGCGATCCCGGCCAGGTACGGATGGGAGTTGAAGAATCCCGCCGCACGGAGCACCGCCTCGCCCGACCGCGCCGGATCGCTCGCCGCGAGATCGGAGAGCAACGGCTCGGACGCGTAGCCGAGCCCGATGCCGGACATCCGCTCGTAGTTCCAGCTCGCCTGGATGGTCAGGAGCCGGCCGAAGGACCGGAGTTCGGGCCTCACGCGAACGCCACCAGCAGCGCGCCGGCCAGGAGGCCGGTGCCGAGTGCCGCCACTCTTCGGCCGTGGCCGGCGTTGCGCAGCGCGCCGTTGAACGCGGCGGCGGCCCCCGCGCCCATTGCGGCTGCGTTGAGCCACACGTTCCAGGCCCGGGGTGGCGCCGACAGGTGCCCCACGGCCCATCCCACGGTGATCGCCAGCGCCGTCAGCGCGATCGACCGGAGCAGGTCGCGCCGGAAGGCCGCCCAGTGCAGCTGTCCCAGTATCCCGGGGACCAACGCCTGCAACGCCGCCGACGCCCCCGCGACCGCGACGGCATTGGCCCGTCGGAGCCAGCGAAGGGTCCACCCGCCGGCCACCGCCAGCAGCAACCCCACCGTCACCCCGAGCCAGAGCTGGTGGGTGCCGATGAGCGATACCACGAGCACGGCACCGACCGTCCCCGGGCCGTGGTCGGGATACCGGGAGGCGCCGACCGGCAGCACCTCCAGCGCAAAGAGCTCGAGCGCGCTCCCGACGACGAGTCCCGCCCTGAGATCGCCAAGACAGAGCCCTGCCAGCGTGCCCGCCACCAACGGCCGTGCCAAGAGGACCTGGGGACCCGACGTCAGGTCGAGCCCGGCCACCGTGCCGACGGTAAGGAGTCCCAGCAGCTCGAGCAGGCTCACTGCAGGTTCCCGAGTGCCACCGGTTCGGTGGCCGGAAGATCCTGCGCCGTCACGGTGGTACCATGCTCGGCCAGGGCGCGGAGGTCGGCCTGGTCGGCAGTGCTGAGGAAGAGGTAGGGCAGCCGCTCGCTGCGGCCGGGGCCGGCGTGGATGCCGCCGAGGTTGACCCGCGGGATGGCCCACCCCGCCTCGGCGAGCGCACGCATCGTGGCGATGCTCCCCGTCAGGAGGATCCCGGCGCCAGGCCGGGCGGCCCATTCGGGGGCGCGGCGCACCGCCTCGGCCACGGTGCAGAACGCCAGGTCGATCCCGACCGGCACGCCCATCCGGTAGAGATCCTGCTCCCACGCACTCGCCGCGAGCGCGTCATCCACCACGATGACGAAGCCGGCCCCGAGCGGTCGACCCCAGCCGATGAGGACCTGGCCGTGCACCAGCCGGTCGTCGACGCGGAAGAGGGCGATCGGCATCAGGGCACCTTGATCGCACGGGTCCCGGCGGCCATCGCCTTCGCCACCGCGTCATCCAGCGCAAGCTCGCGATGGAAGACGAAATCGACGAGCATCGCGAGGTTGACCCCGGTGACCACCCGGATGCGGGGATCCTCGTGATACCGGTGGAGCGCGGCGAAATGACAGGACCCGCTCGGCAGGTCCACGAAGACCACCGCCGGTCCCGGGCCGATCGCGTCCGCCAGCCGCGCCTCCAGCCGGCCACGGTCACAATCCTCATTGGAGACCGCACGCAGCGCCCCTGTGACGCCGCTGATCGACTCGGCGGCGCGCACCAGCGCCTCGGCGAGGGCGCCGTGGGCCGCCACCACCCCGCGGACCGCCTCACTCATAGTCGTCCTGGAGATATTCGCGGATGCCCTGAGCTTCCTTCATCTTGCGGATCAGGCGCTCGTTGAACTTGGCGGCGACGTCGACACCCGAGAACCGCAGCAGATGCATCATCGCCACGACCTCGGCGATCACGGTGATGTTCTTGCCGGGGTTGAGCGGGACGATGACCTTGGGCACCGGGACGTCGAGTATCGTCATCTGTTCGCGCTGGAGCCCGGTGCGATCGGCGGCCTGTGCCTTTTCCCAGTCCTCGAGGTGGACGACCACCTCGATGCGCTTCTGCATCCGCACCGCACGCACGCCGAAGAGGGCCGGGATGTCCACCAGGCCCACGCCCCGGATCTCCATATGGTGCCCGGCGAGCTCGTGCCCCTGGCCGATGAGCACGTCGTGTCCACGGCGCGTCACCAGGACGACGTCATCGGCGACGAGGCGGTGCCCCCGTTCGACCAGGTCGAGCACGCATTCGCTCTTGCCGATCCCCGAGCGGCCGGTGAACAGGAGGCCCACGCCGTAGACGTCCGCGAGCGAGCCGTGGAGGCTGGTCCGCTGCGCGAAGGCGGCCTCGAGGATCGGCTTGATCCGGCGGTAGAACTCACCGGTCTTCAGCCGCGACCGGAGCACCGGGGTGCCGGTGGCGCGCGCCGCGTCCAGCAGCTCCGGCGGCACGTCCTGCCCCTTGGTGATGAAGACGCAGGGAGGCTCGAAGCCGAAGAATGCGAGGATGACCTTCCTGCGATGATCCGGCTCCAGCGAGAGGAGGTAGCTCACCTCCGTCTCGCCGAGGACGTGGAGCCGGCGGGGCTGGAACCGCTCGGTATATCCGGCCAGGACCAGGCCGGGGCTTCCGACCTCTTCGTCCGGCACGAACCGCTCCAACCCGTTCTCCCCGGTCAGGGATTCGAGCTGGAGCGGATCGCCCTTGCGGGCGAGCAGGTCCTTGATCCGGAGGGTCACGCCTCGGCGGTCCCCGTCGACCTGGAGTGGATCGGCGCGAGGTGACCCCGTTCCAGTTGACGGCGCATCCGCTCTTCGGCACGGTCGAGCGCGGTGCGGTGATCGGTGCCGGTGCCGGTGGCCACGAACACCTCGCCGTGGGATACGTGGATCTTGAGTTCCACCGTCTGTTCGGCCCGTTCGACATCAAAGGTCACGCTCCCGTCCACCGGACGGCTGGCGTGCCGCGCAAGCCGGTCACAGACCTCCCCGGCACGTTCCCGCAGGGCATCGGTGATCTGGCAGTGGCGAGCGGTAATGGTGGTGCGCATGGACCCTCCAACTGGTCAGCCGCGACGATGCGCGGCAACGAGGGATTCGAGGTGGGCCTCGGTCCGCTGGGCGGCGCCTTCCCAGGTGAGCGTCTCCGCGAAGCGCCGCGCCTGGCGACCGAGCCGGTCGACCAGCCCCGCGTCGTCCGCGAGGGCAAGGTAGCGCTCCGCGAGGGCGGACGCGTCGCCGTGCGGGACCAGAAACCCGGTCTCCCCGTGGCGGACTGAATCGCGCAGTCCGGGCGCATCGGACGCCAGCGACGGGGTGCCACAGGCGGCCGCTTCCACGTTGGTGATCCCCCACCCTTCCTTGGGCGACGGGAACACGTTGGCCCAGGTACTCCGCAGGAACCGAAGCTTGTCGGCCTCGGTGACGCGCCCGTGGAAGCGGACGACGTCTCCCAGACCGGATCGGGCGGCCACCCGTTCGAGCCGCGCACGATCGTCCCCGGAACCTACCACGTCCAGTGAGAGGTCGGAACGGCGTGTCCGCGCCAAGGCCAGCGCACGGAGCGCCGTCTCGACCCCCTTATAGCGCTTCAGGCGCCCGAGGAAGAGGAAACTGGGGGTGGCGGTCCGCCCGACGGCAGGGTCAGGGCAGAATCGTTCGGCGTCGACCCCGGGATGGATCACCTCGATCCGCTCCCGGGGGATACCGCGGCGCACCAGGTCGTCGCGCGTGCTCTCGCTGATGGCGTGCCATCCCGACCGCCGGTAGGCCCGGGGGAGCGGGCGTTCCGAGAGCCAGACGATCGCAGCCGAGGCGGGATCGGCCTCGTGGAATGCCGTGGCACCGAACAGATGCGGCACCAGCGCACAGTGGGCCGCGGTGGTCAGGCCGGCGGTATAGAGCGGGACCTTGTTGATGTCCTCGAGCAGGACGTCCACCGGTTCGGCTCGGAGGGCGCGTCGCACGGCGCCACGCCCGCTCAACGCAAAGGTGTGCCGGCCACCGCTCCGCAGCACGTCGATCCCGTCGATGGTGGCCGTGGACGCCGCGCCGGGCCAGCCGGAACAGACCAGCCGCACCCGATGCCCGCGGCGGACCAGCCGGGAGAAGATCTCAAAGAGGTGGACCTCGGCCCCGCCGGCGTGCGGGTTCTCCGGATCGTTCCAGTTGACGAGCAGGATGTTCACAGACGCCCGAGGGTGCGCGCCACCCGGTCCAGGACACCATTGACGAATGCGGCGGACTTGGCCCCCCCGAACAGGTGGGCCAGGTGGAGCGCCTCGTCGATCGCGACCTTGGGTGGGACGGCGGGATCGCGCAGTTCGAGCACGCCGAGACGGAGGATGTTCCGCTCGACCACCCCGATGCGATCCCAACGCCAGTTCTCCGCGGCGGCCGAGGCCTCCCGATCGAGCGAGGCCACGTCGGCCATCACGGCACCGGCCATCGCTTCGGCCGGCGCCAGCTGGTCGGCCATGTCGGCGGGGCGTTCCGAGAGGCGGACCAACCCCGATCCGATCTGGGCGGCCGCACCGCCGCTCCCGACCTCCCAGGCGTACAGCAGTTGCAAGGCACGGGCGCGGTGCTTGCTCTCGGGCCGCCTCACGACCCGCCACCGAGCTGGCGGAGCGCATCGGCGGCGCGGATGGCGGCGTCGGCCGCCTCATATCCCTTGTTCCCGGCCACGCCGCCGGCCCGTGCCAATGCCTGGTCAAGATCATCGGTGGTCAGGAGCCCGAAGCCGACGGGGCGTCCGGTCTCGAGCGCCACCGAGGCCAGCGCACGGCTGGCCTCGCCGGCCACGAAATTGAAATGGGGGGTCTCGCCCCGGATCACGGCGCCGAGGGCCACGATGCAGCTGTACCGGCCCGAGCGGGCCGCGGTCATCGCGACGACGCCGAGCTCGAAGGCGCCGGGGACCCACACGACGTCGACATCGCCGGGCGCCGCTCCCGCCGCCGTACAACAGGCACGGGCGCCTTCCAGGAGCTTCGTGGTGATCAACTCGTTGTAGCGGCTGACGACCAGCGCGATGCGCCCCGACGAGCGGAGCCGGCCTTCAATGTCGGTCACCGGATCACTGTGGCAGGAGGTGGCCGAGCTTGTCGCGCTTGACGGCGAGGTAGGCACGGTTCTCGGTGGTGGGATCCGTCTGGAGCGGGACGCGCTCGGTGATCTCGAGGCCGTAGCCGTCGAGCCCGACCAGCTTGCGGGGATTGTTGGTCATGATGCGGATGGTGGAAAGGCCGAGGTCGCGGAGGATCTGCGCCCCGATGCCGTAGTTACGGAGGTCCGGCGCGAATCCGAGGCGCTGGTTGGCCTGGACCGTGTCGGCCCCGTGGTCCTGCAGTGCGTACGCCTTGAGCTTGTTGAGGAGCCCGATGCCGCGGCCTTCCTGGTCCAGGTAGACGATGACGCCGCGCCCCGCCTCGACGATATGCTCCATCGCCGCGTGGAGCTGAGGACCGCAGTCGCATCGGGCGGAATGGAACACGTCACCGGTGAGACACCTGGAGTGCATCCGGACCAGCACATCCGCGGCCCCGGCCACCTCGCCGTACACCAGCGCCACGTGCTCGTGATCGTCCACGTCGTTCCGGTACCCGATGATCGTGAACTCGCCGAACTCCGTGGGCAGGCGTGCCTCGGCCTCGCGATGGACGAGGCGCTCGGTGCTGAGACGGTACGCCACCAGGTCCGCGATGGTGATGAACGTGAGTCGTTGCTCGGCCGCAAAGCGTTCGAGCTCGCCGCGGCGGGCCATCGATCCATCGGCGTTGAGGATCTCGCAGATGACGCCGGCCGGGTGGAGCCCCGCCAGTCGCGCCAGGTCGACGCTCGCCTCGGTGTGCCCCACCCGCTGCAGGACGCCCCCGGCGCGCGCGCGCAGGGGGAAGACGTGTCCCGGGCGGCGGAGATCCTCCGGCGTGGTGGCCGGGTTGATCGCCACGTGGATGGTGGCAGCCCGGTCGGCGGCGGAGATGCCGGTGGAGACGCCGAACCGCCGATCGGCGTCGACGCTCACGGTGAAGGCGGTGGCAAGCTCCTCGGTGTTCTTGAGCGTCATCTGGGGGAGGCCCAGCTGGTCGCACCGCTCCGCGGTGAGCGCCAGACAGATGAGCCCGCGCCCGTGGGTGGCCATGAAGTTGATCGTTTCGGGGGTGACGAGCTCCGCCGCGCAGACGAGGTCGCCCTCGTTCTCGCGATCGTTGTCGTCCGCCACGATGACGATCCTGCCGTCACGCAGGTCGCGGATCGCCTGCTCGATGGTGTCGAAGGTCATTGCTGGTCCCGGGACTCTGGGCGCACGAGCGCCGCCACGTACTTTCCGATCAGGTCGGCTTCCAGGTGCACGGCATCGCCGGCGGTCCGTTCACCGAGGGTCGTCCTCCGGAGGGTCTCCGGGATCAACGACACCTGCACCACATCCGGCGCCGGGCGGGCATTGACCGTCAGGCTCACGCCGTCCACGGTGATCGAGCCGAGCGGGATGGAGACCGACGCGACCTCCGCCGGCACCGCGATGTCAATGAGCCGCGCATCCTCGCGCTCGACGATCTTCCGCACTCGTCCGACGCCATCCACGTGGCCCTGGACCAGGTGCCCGCCCAGACGGTCGCCGGCGCGGACCGATCGCTCGAGGTTGATCCGCCGACCGCTCTGATACCCCTCGAATCCGGTCCGATCGAGGCTCGTCGCGATGACGTGGACCTCGAACCACCCGCGTCCCAGCCGCTCCACGGTGAGACACGCTCCGTCAACGGCGATGCTCTCGCCTCGGCGGACGCCGCGCCACGGTGCACGGATCCGCAGCGTGAGCCCCTTGGCGCCGCGCTCGACCCGGGCCACCCGCCCGACGGCGGTCACAAGTCCGGTGAACATGGCTCTCGATCCACCACCAGTAAGGTATCCTCGCCCAATGCGCGCCGCTCGACCACCGACCAGCGCGGCGCACCGTCCAGCGTGCGCGGCGCGAGGCCTGCGAACGCCGGCACGGCACCCTCACCGAGGAACATGGGCGCCTGGATCCAGTGCAACCGGTCCACCAGGTCCGCCTCGAGCAGGGCTCCGGCCAGCCGGCCGCCCCCTTCCACCAATACCGACAGAACGCCCTCCTGTTCCCGCAGCCACGCGAGGCCGGCGCCGAGCGATCCTGCCTCCGCCACGACCACCCCCGCCGAACGCAGCGCGTCGTCCGCGACGCCCCGGCGGCCCGTGGTCATCACGATGGTGCGATGCTCACGGGCGGTGCGCACCAGTTGCAGCGATGCCGGAAGCCCCTCACCCCGATCGAACACCACACGCCGGGGTGGCGTTCGCGGCACCACGCCTCCGCGCACGGTCAGCGCCGGATCGTCCATCCGTGCCGTGGCACCACCGACCGCCAGCGCATCGAACCCGGCGCGCAACCATTGCACATACTCGTGTGCCGCAGGCCCTGAGACCCATCGCGACCGCCGATCCTGGTCGGCGATGGCCCCATCGAGCGACGTCGCGAGCTTGAGCTCCACCCAGGGGCGCCGGGACCCCGTGAACTGGTGGCGGAACGCGGCCGTCTGCCTGCACGCCTCCGCCCCTCTCAGGCCCGCCACCACTTCGACTTCAGCGCGACGCAGTGCCTCCGCACCGCCCGCCGCGGCCGGGTTCGGATCCACCACCGCGGCGACGACCCGACGGATCCCCGCCCGCACGATGGCATCGGTGCACGGCGGCTGCTTGCCGTGGTGGGCGCACGGCATCAGGGTCACGACGAGCGTGGCCCCGCGGGCGGCACCGCCCGCCCCCTCGAGGGCCATCACCTCGGCGTGCGGTCCGCCGAACTCGGCGTGCCATCCCTCGCCGACCGCGACGCCATCCCGCAGGACCACCGCACCCACCAGCGGATTGGGATGCACACGCCCCCACCCCCGCCAGGCGAGGGTGAGGGCGTGGTCCATCGCGTCGGCCTCGGTCACGGTCGCGATACGCTCACGGCGTGAATCGCACGCCGCGCTCGCCCCGACGCACCTCGCCGAGGAGCCAGGTGTCGACGCCCGCGACGCGTGCGGCGTCCTGGGCGGCGTCGACGTCCCCCGGGGCCAGCACCACGATGAGCCCCACCCCGAGGTTGAACACCTCCCGCATCTCGTCGAGGGCGACCTTCCCCTGCTGCTGCAACAGGTGGAAGAGCGGCGGCAGGTCCCAGCTCCCGCCGTCGACCACCGCTTCGCATCGCTCGGGGAGGACGCGGACCAGGTTGCCGGGGATCCCGCCACCGGTGATGTGCGCGATGGCGTGCGCACGGGGCACGATCGGCATCACCGCCGCGGCGTAGCTCCGATGCACGGCAAGGAGCTGATCGGCCACGGTCAGTCCGGTGTCGGCCAGGGGGGCATCGAGGGACAGCTTCATCACATCGAAGATGATCCGGCGCGCGAGGGTGTAGCCGTTGGTGTGAAGCCCCGAGGAGGCATAGGCCAGGAGGACGTCGCCGGGGACGACGCGGTCCCCGTGGATGGCCTGGTCCTCCTCGACGACACCCAGGATGGTGCCCGCCAGGTCGAAGTGGCCCGACTGGTAGAGTCCCGGCATCATCGCGGTCTCGCCACCGGTGAGCGCCATCGCGTGGGTCCGGCAGCCGCGTGCGACGCCCTCCACCACCGACGC